>JAHHTN010000027.1 GCA_020024645.1 Faecalimonas sp. | reverse complement strand
ATATATCCGCATAGAAAATATTATTATTCAATTTATTTCTAAATTATTTGGTTCTTATAAAGTAATAGAATGTGTTGTAGCATCTGTAACAAGAAATGCTGACATAAGGTTTGATGACGAAAAATTTGAAGATGTCGCATCAGATTTTCGGAGCAGAGTTACTTCCTTGTTAAAAAATCGCGACCATCTCAATGTGATTCGTTTAGAAGTCAGCAATATTATTTCTGAAAGTTTCTTGACACGACTTACAAATATAGTTTCTGTTGATAGTAAATTTGTCTATATAGATTCTTGTCCTCTTAAAATGGGATATGTATTTCAACTTGAAAGCCTATTAAATGAGAAACAGAAAAATGAATTACTTTACACACCACACAATCCTCGCTGGCCAGAAGATATTGATAAAAATCACGCCATCATTGATCAGATACAAAAAGGGGATAAACTTTTATTTTTCCCTTATGATTCTACAGAACCATTTTTAAAATTGTTATCAGAAGCTGCTGAAAATAAAAATGTAGTTTCTATAAAAATTACAATTTATCGTCTTGCATCTTCTTCAAAAATTGCACGCCTTCTTTGTCGAGCTGCTGAAAATGGCAAACAGGTTATTGTAATGATGGAATTGCGTGCTCGATTTGATGAAGCAAATAATATTGAATGGTCAAAAATCTTAGAAAGTGCAGGATGTCAAATTCTTTATGGTGTTGAAGATTTCAAATGCCATAGTAAAATATGTCAGATCACACTTAGAAACAAAGGAAATTTACATTATATCACTCAAATTGGCACAGGAAATTATAACGAAAAAACAAATACTATGTATACTGACTTAAGTTTAATTACAGCTTCTAAATCCATTGGAGAAGACGCAACTGCCTTCTTTCAAAATTTACTGGTTAACAATTTGAATGGCGAATATAAAGAACTTATAGTTTCTCCAGAAGGAATTGAAAATTCCGTGATAAACTTAATAGAGGAACAGATTCAAAAGGGAGATAATGGATATATCTGTATTAAGATAAATTCACTTACTGATTATGAACTTATTGAAAAACTTGTACAAGCCTCCCAAGCAGGAGTACATATAGAGTTGATTATACGTGGAATTTGCTGCCTTCTTCCTGGGATAAAGGGATATACTGAAAATATTCACATTACAAGTATCGTTGGACGTTTTCTAGAACATGCAAGAATCTATTGTTTTGGGAAAGGTGACAATTCAAAAATTTATATTTCATCTGCGGATTTCATGGGGCGTAACTTACATCACAGAGTCGAAATAGCCTGTCCAATTGAATCTCCGGAAATCAAGAATGAATTGTCTTGGATTCTTTCATCGCAATTAAAAGACAATATAAAGGCAAGTAATATAACAAGCAATGGATTATTTAAACGTAAAATTTGTTTATCCAAAATTCAATATGACAGTCAGGATTATTTTATTAACAATACTATGCATAAATCTATATACTCTATTCCAAAAAAATTAACAGTTTTTCAAAAATTATTAAAACACTTACCATTTTCACACTAATATATAACATCCCCAGCGCTGAACCCTTCCTATAAGTTAGACTAAAAATCTAACAATTAGGGAGGGTTCAGCATCGTGGATGTCTTTTTTATCTCTTTATTGTATCCACAGTCAACTCTGAACGCTCACACTCTTCTGCTGTTAATGTATTTGATAACACTGTTCATCCAAATATGGATTGTCCATCTGATTGGGGTCTCCTAGAAGTATTACTTTTGTTCCTTTTCCTGCATGGGTAATGATACCCATCACTTGTTTTGGGGGCATATTTTTAATTAAGTTTTTTATATTCTTGCATCAAATAATCCACAAAAACTGTCTATCGGATCTTTTCCTTTAAACGCCTCTTCTCCTGTCATTAAATCATGAATCAACGCATCAAATGTTGCCGGTTTTGCATCATACGTATTAATATAGGTCCTTGCTTGTGGAATATCTGCAAGCATCGTCGGCTGCCCACAACCAACTACAATTACAGGAATTTCAAAAATATACCATGGAATCTCTCCACCACCTTTTGATAATCCAAAGGTTGGTCTTCCGCTTTGAACGTCACATAGTGTAATTACGAGATCCATATCTTTCACAAAATCCGCAATTGCGTTCTTTCCTGCAAAATACAAATTGATGTCTGGTTTTTCCCCTGCTTCAATTTGTTTTTTCATTCTATCCAATGGACTTTCATAAATAAATGCATCAAATCCTTGTTCACATAACTTTTCTTTCAAAACTTCTGCTGGATTTTGACCTGAGCTTCCAAATAATTTTTTCAAAGCATCCATACCACTTTCTGCCGCTTTGATATGCACAATCATAACTCGTTTATATTTCTGTGGTGTTAAAGGAAGTACCTCTTTATCCTTATATTTTACAAGTGTAATACTATCCCTTGCAATTGCTTTATACATCTCTTTATGAGCATCTTTTCCTACCACTTCTTCTACAACTTCTGGTTGTGGAACTAATTCCTCCACTCTTTTCTTGTGAAGCCCCATATGTGCCTTTAATCCAAGAATTCGAGTCAATGCTTCTTCCATTCTTTCTTCGCTAATCACACCCGTTTGATAAGCATTTAACATTATATCAAAATCTTCCTGCGGATCATTGAAGAATAAAAACATATCGCATCCTGCATTAATTGCTGTTGGAAGCATCTGCGCACGGGTCATGCGGTCTGTCATTGCAACCATATGAGAAGCATCCGTAACAACCATTCCATTAAATCCCATGCGATCTCGAAGCAAAGTTGTCATAATCTCTTTACTCAATGTCGCAGGCAGCATATCTTCTTCTTTAATATCTGGATTGATTAATTTTACATATTCTGGAAACATGATGTGTCCACCCATAATCGCATCTAAACCGTTCTCCATCAATGTTTTATATACCATACCATAAGTTTCATCCCATTGCTCTGGTGTACAATAGTTTACATTGTTGGATAAATGTGCATCGCGAAAATCTTGTCCATTTCCCGGAAAATGTTTTGCTGCACAAACAAATCCTGGATTTTGATGTGCACCATTTAAGTAAGCCACACTCATTTTGGCAACACGTTTTGGATTATTTCCAAAAGAACGCATAACAACTTCTGTATTTTGCCAATTATATAAAATATCACATACTGGTGCAAATGCCATATTACATCCAATTGCTGCTGCCTCTTCATTTGACATTTTACCAAGGGCATATGCATATTCTTCGTTATCTGTTGCCCCAATCTTCACGCCAGATCCAAGCATCGTTCCATCTGCACAAGCCCCATCTCCCCCTGCTTCTGTATTACAAGCAATAAACAATGGAATTTTCGCATATTTTTGCAGTTTTCTGTTCTGCTCCTGTATATCTTTTCCTAGTGCTGGATTGTAACGACATCCACCCAAATGATAGTTTTCCATTAGTGTCTTTAAATATTCTTCATCAAAAGACTGTGTCAACTGGAAAAATAACTGACCTACTTTTTCCTCATCACTCATTTTTGATATACTATCTTTTACCCATTTACAGTCTTCCTCAGACAAATAATATGGATTTGCTTTTAAATCTACACGCATAATTGCTCCCTTTCTACTGTGGTTCGTTCACTAGATTTGAATGTTTATTTTAAGTTGTCTTCAAATAACTTGATTTTTTCACTTTGATAGGCACCAGCATAGGTTCCTTTTATTAATCTTAGAACTGCTACATCTTTAAATTCCTGCCAAGATTGCGCCTCTTTGCAAACTAAAATTGGAAAATAAAAGACTCCATTTTTCATTGCAGCTTGACAATCTCCTGGAGCATCTCCTGTCATCAAAACATTTTCATTCTTATATCCTTTTTTCAACAGTTGCTGAATACAATATGCTTTGCTTCCTGCATCCTGTGCTAACACAAGATCCACATGCTCTAACAATCCATACGATTCCCACTCATCTAGAACTGCTTTTTCATTTGCAGAAGACACAATTGCAACATCTGCATATTCGTGTGCATACTTTAATGCATCCTTTACCCCTTCAAATGGACGTTTATCTTCTTCTGGTAATTGATCAATGGATTGATTTACTTTTTCCGACCAAGACAACGCTTTTTCCATACAAATATTTTTTGTTTTTTCCATTGATTTTTTCAGTGCAGTATTGGATAATTCATCGCTTGTTTTGACCCACAATTCAAATTCGTCTATTCCGTCTATTTGCGTATATTGGTCTTGAATTTCACGGAGCATTTGGGTCAATCCTTTAAAACGATTAATTCCCCGAGTCATTGTATATAAGTTGATTTCATTCCAACGTTTCAAAATAAGATTTTCCCATTTATATAAACCCCACTCTTCTACCATGCAAGGACCAAAACAACGAATATGTTTGATATCCATTGTGTCCATTGCACAGCCATCAGAATCTACGCAAATCAAAAATTCTTTCTCTTTTACAAACTCTTCTAACCCCATTTTTATTATTCTCCTTTTTATGCTGGAATTACAATACGATAAATGCACAGGAGCCAGGAGCAACCTCCAAAGATGTCTGAACTTTCACTGGATTCATTTCTGGAAGTTCATTGTTTTCACCAAGTACAAGGGGCATACCATTTAGTGTCATTACAGACGCTCTCATGTTGTTATTTTCTCCTGCTAACATGTATATTTCTGCTTCTTTTGGCAGTTCCATTGTTGTTGATTCTTCTAAACTATTATTGATAACCAAATATACCAACCCCTCTTTTCCATCTTTGCGGCTATGTGCATACACATGCGCGCCATAACGGATTGGTTCTTTTGTGTCATAAACTGCAGTACCCATTAAGCGATTCCATAACAAAACAGCAAAATAATTTGGTCTTGGATCAAATACTTCTCTTGCAAGAAATCCATAGTCACTACTTGCCAGTGTATTATGGAAAATCACGCCATTTGTAATGGTCGAAAATCCTGCTAACTCATTTAAAGTTCGAAGTACGTCTAAATAAGTAGAAGCCCAAGTGTCTCCGCCACCGCCTGCATCTCCTGACTCTGTCACCCACATCTGAGCCCCTTCCACATACTTGTCACGAAGTGGTGCATAGGTACGAGCAAAGTTGATTGCTGTCTCAAGATACGCTTCGGAATTGGCTTCTTTTGCATCCCAATGTGCATGAGGCATAACAGATGCGAGTCGTTCTGATACTCCATTATAATAGTGATAGCTAAATACATCCAATGGTTGTGTCGTTCCTTCTAATAAATCTGCGCAATCACAGGTGTTCATTGCAAGTTGTTCAATTCCACCTGCTGCTGCATCTGGGTTTCCTTTTCCAAACGAGATATTATCTCCGCCTGTTGTACTTGGTCCTACACAGATACATTCTGGATAGTTGGTTTTTAACCATTTAAAAAATAAATCATGATCTCTACGGTAATGTGCTGGTGTGTATCCTTTTGGGAATCCCGTTTCTTCCATCATATTTGGTTCATTTGTAAATTCAGCGGCATCGATTGGCACTCCATATTCCTTACTAAGTCCAAATAACTTCTCAGCCTCTTTTGGCATCCATGGTTCTTCTGCTGAATGTAACCCCGGACAGTTTGCTACAGAAACAATTAATTTGGCCCCAATTTCTTTTACAAAATCAAGAACACCAATCCACTGTTCTTTTGTTAACACATTTAAGTACCCTTCTGGAACAACTCCATTTGTTGTTCCATCAAAATCGTAATATGTTTTTGTTGCCCAAGTGCCAGAAACACGTACCCATACCTGTCCTAGTTCTTTTGCTAATTTACGAAGTTTTTCATCGTATAAATTAATTGGAGCATATACTTGCATCAAGTCTCGATACATTGCTTCAATTCCATCTGTTGTTGGTTCTACATAAAAGTTTTCTGTTCCTGCAATCTGTCCTGGTGTATATGCTTTCCAAAAAGTTCCCCCTGTTACTTCTGCAAACTCCACATTATAACTCATTAACATAGGATTCACATCACGAAGTTTTGTAAGACCACCAACTTCTAATTTAATTTTTTCTGCCATTTTTCTATTTCCTTTCTTTTCTAATTTTATTTCAAAAATCCCTCACTGTTTCAAAAAACATCTATTTGTTCCTGACATGTGAGGGATTCACCTTACTTTCTGATTCTATCTTAAATGAGAGCAAAACATCAAAAAGAGTATCATATTAATTTTTATTTTTCAGTTTTTTCTTTTAAAATACGTGTATTTTCTTCCACACGTTTTTTATTAAGTGGGTACAAGAACCAAAGTGCTGCTGCCAAAAGGATAAAACCTATTGCTGGCACAAGACAGGAAAGATCAAAGATACCTTCTGTAACTTTTGGATCAAACGCTGTTTTTGCAGAATATCCGATTAAGCTAAGCAAAAATCCAGTTACCCCAGCTGAAGCAGCCTGTCCTAATTTTCTTGCAAAAGAATATACCGCATAAATTGTACCATCTGAACGCTCTCCTGTACGAACCTCTGTATCATCAATTACGTCTGTAATCATGGCCCAACAAATCAATGAGAATGCTGCTAAACCAATATATGCAAGCGCATATAATCCTACGTATAACCACGCATTTTTTGTACGTGTTAACCAAATTGCAATAAAGATAACAGCACCAAATAAAGATCCTATAGTCGCAAGTTCTTTTCTTCCTAATTTAATCTGTAATTTAACAACCACTGTAGAAAGAAGTATTGTCATTACCAATCCTACCATTCCTGCTGCTGACTGAGCTTGAACATTTTTGAAGTAATTTGGAAAAACATATCCTGCCATAGATTGCATTGTCAACTGTACTAATAGCATTAAAATAGAACAAACAACAATTCCGATTAAAGCACGGTTTGACAATAAACCTTTTATCAATGTTTTTAAATTAAATTTTTCTGTTTTCTGTTCTACTTTTACACGCTCTGTTGACATATAATAACAAAGTATGTAACAAATCACTGCACCGATTGAACAAATTGCCGCTGCAAGAGTTGTTTTAGAACCTGAAAGAATTTGGTTTCCACTTGCATCTTCATAATATACGATTAAAGGAAGAACAACAGAAATAAATGCTCCTGCTAAAGTTGCCCCGATTGTACGAAAACTTGACAACTGTGCACGTTCCTTTGAATCCCCCGAAAGTGCAGAAGCCATAGAACCATAAGGAATGTTAATACTTGTATAGAATACGCTTCCCCATAATAAATAGGTACCAAACATCCAAGCAATTTTAAATCCCATTGGCATGCCTGCAAACCATGAAGCATACATCAGAAATGATGCAACTGCTACTGGACCGCACATTCTACGAATCCATGGTAGGAATTTACCTTTCTTTCCTGGACGGCTACGGTCTACAATTTCTCCCATCGCCACATCTGTAAATGCATCTACAATACGAGCCACCATCATCATTGCTCCAACCAACGCTACAGAAACTCCCATAACATCAGAATAGAATTTCATTAACATAACGCTGGAAAGAATAAATGTGAAGTCATTACCGAAATCACCAAACATATACCCCAGTTTGTCAACCATTCCAAACTTTTTAACTGTTCCTTTGTTGTTACTCATTGGAAACATCCTCCTCTTTTAGTTTTTCTTTATTTCTATTAATTTTGCATTTAAACTTTCTATAAATCCTTCTGGAACCATGCTTCCTGCCATATCTCGAACTTTCTCAAGACTCATACCTTTTATCATATCCCACATTCCTTCACCTGGTGCCATCTTCATGTTCATTGTAAGTTTCACTGCATTTTGCACAATCTGAAATGCCTCTTCATTTTTTGCAATTTCTTCAAAAGTATCTTTAATGCTATACATTCCTTCTGGAAATTCTAAAGGTGCACTTAGATCCAAATCTCCTACCATTTTGAACCAGTTTGCAACTCCTTCTGCACGTTCATTCATTTCTGGAAGAACATAAATTTCAGGTTCTTTTTCTACTTTTTCAAGAGTAATGCTATCTTTCACTTCCCCTGCCACAGCAAGTACTGTATTATATCCTTCTTTTAATGCTACAGTAAATACAAATACTTTATCTGCATGCTGTTCCTCTACTTTATTTCCATTTAGATACAAAGTAACTGTTGGTTGGTTAGAGTAAACACGAATCTGTGTTGTCTCTCCTGCACGTTGTGCATATCTTCTTCCACATACGTGAACCATCGGTTTTTTATTCCAATAAGCTTTATAAACGTAATAACTGTCTTTCTTAACTTTGCGATCCATTGTAACAAGACCTTTATTGTTTCTTCCTGAAACGCCACCTTCATCACGGGCTGCACATCCAAAATCAAACATATTCCAAACATGAGAAGACCAAATCCATGGACGTTCATCAAATACTTTTGCCATATGTTCATGATACAACGCTTGGTATTCCTCGCTGTAATCTTTGCATTGCGGATTTGCTCCATGATAAGTTACAATCCCTTCACATCCATATTCAGACATTCCAAGACAAAGATCTGGATGTTTTTCATGGAACATATCTAACCAAGGTCCATTATCTTCCATTTTTCCACCGTACCATCCAAAATAATGGTTATAACTAATTACATCTGTCAATGTGTGCATTGGACCGTCTACTGGAGTCATACTTACATGCGCAATTGCTGTCAATCTTGTTGGATCTAATTCTTTTGCAATAGCATTTAACTCTTTATGATTTTCCACCAATTGTTCTGAAATACCACCAATGAGAATCTCATTAGAAATTCCCCAAAAACAAACGGATGGATGATTATAGTTTTGGATAATCAACTCTTTTAACTGACTAATACAATTTTGATGCGCTGCAGGATCTTGATTCATCACACTAATAAACGGAATCTCCGCCCACACAATAAATCCAAGTTCGTCGCATGCGTCATAGAAATCCTGACTGTGTTGATAATGTGCAAGTCGAATTGTATTTGCTCCAAGTTCTTTAATAATCTGCGCATCTTCATAATGTTCTTCTCTCGTAAGTGCATTACCTTCATACAAACGATCTTGATGGCGACTCACACCACGTAATGGTGTTTGCTTTCCATTGATAATAAATCCTTTATTTGGATCACAAGAAAAACTTCTTACACCAACTTGTGCAGATACTTCATCAAAAGACTCATTTCTTCTCTGCAGATTTGCAGTTACTGTGTAAAGATATGGAGCATCAATCTCCCATTTGTTTGCATCAGGAACAAAAATCTTTACTCTTGTATCATTCGCCGGACGACAAGCAGCGCCAACTTCTTTTCCATCCTTATCAAGGATAGAATACAATACAGTAAAGTTTTCATCTATATTTTTTACATACGTTACAATTTCAAATTCTGCTCCACCGCATTCACAAGGAATTGGTGTAACCTGAATACCAGGCCCTCCATAATATTCCAAATCAAAGTGTGGTTCTGGCACACTTATAATATTTACCCCACGGTACAGACCACCATAAAATGTGAAATCTGCTGACTGTGGATATACACTTTCTTTTCGTTCATTGCTACAAGCAACAACTAAGAGGTTTTCCTCCTCTTCTTTACATAAATCAGTAATATCAGCACGGAAAGTCGAATATCCACCTTCATGATAAATCACTTCTGTTCCATTTACATAAACCGTTGCCTGTTGTCCGGCTGCAAGAATTTCTACAAAAACTCTATCTCCACCAAAGGCCTGCTTTGGCATATCAAATGTTTTTGCATACCAATATCTTCCCTTATCATAACTCCCATTTCCATCGTGACCATCTACCGCATTCCATGTATGGGGAAGATCAATCTCTTTCCAATCTGTTGGAAGTGTTGTTGGAAGTCCTACATCTTTTTGAATAAACTTCCACTCCTTATTTAAATTAACAATTTTACGCATAAAGTATTTCTCCTTTGTACTTTTTTCATAAGAATTTCATTGTTTATTGTCTTTATTTTAACAGTTGTTTCTTTTTTTAGTTAGTAAAATTTTTATCTATATCTATACAATTTTTATTTTTACTTGATTTTCCCTAAAAATTATACCATAATAGAAAATAATCGTACCATTTAAACAAACCACTTCCTTAAAAGATATTTTTCACGAAATGAGGTATTTTATGCATTATAAAGCAGAATTAGAGTTTTTAAGAAAATTTTTTAAAAATTTCCATGTTAGTACAAGTATTATCTGCCCTAAAACACCCCCTATCTCAGAATTTGATCTAGGGCTTCGACGCATGATCTCTAATGACATTAATTATGACTTGTTAATTTCTTTAAATTCTAATATTACACGTACAAATATTATTTATCGAATCCACGATGAATTCTTTTGCAATTACATCTGTCTTCAGCTTCCTAGCGATGATATAGCGCCTTCACACCTAGTCATTGGTCCTTATACTACACGTAATATAACAAAAACATTGTTATTACAACTTACTGCACGCTTATCATTAACACCAAAACAATTTAAACAACTCCAAAAATATTACACAAACTTAATTATGATTCCTAATGAGGATATGATATTTTCTATTGTTACTACTTTTGGTGAGTGTCTTTGGGGTGGACTTGAAAATTTTTCTGTAGAAACTATCGACAAACGAATTCCGGACAGTGTAGAACCCGTTGCGACAAGACCTGATTTTCAAGAACCGGAAGAAGCATTCCTTACCATGCAAATTCTCGAAAAAAGATATGAAGCTGAAAACGAACTTATTCATGCAGTATCTCAAGGTCTAATTCATAAAGCCGAAATGGTCATGATGAATAAAAATTTTCCTTCTTTGGAGCAACGTGTTTCCGATCCTGTGCGAGATATCAAAAACTATTGTATAATTATGAATACCCTTCTTCGCAAAGGTGCCGAACAAGGATTGGTGCATCCCTTACATATAGATAGTCTTTCTTCGCGTTTTGCACGTAAAATCGAACAAGTCACTTCACCAGAAGGCGGACAGACACTTCAAAAAGAAATGATACACAAGTATTGTCTTTTGGTAAAAAATCACTCCATGAAAGGATTTTCTCTTCTTGTTCAAAAAGTAGTAACAAGAATTGATTCCGACCTTACAGCTGATTTAAGTTTGAAAACTCATGCCAAACTTTTAAATGTCAATGCTAGTTATTTATCTACATTATTTAAAAAAGAAACTGGTATGACTCTTACAGACTATGTCAATAAAAAACGAATCGAAAATGCTGTTTTTTTACTTAATTCCACAAATATGCAAATCCAAACAATCGCACAACATTGTGGAATCCCCGATGTTAATTATTTCACAAAATTATTCAAAAAATTCATAGGAAAGACTCCAAAAGAATATAAAAACCAACTTTCTTAAAAAGAGTATTCATTTTAGAACTAGTAATTGTGTTTCTAAAATGAATACTCTTTCTATTTCATGTCTATAAATCAAATTCGAAATAACGCACCGCATTATTATAAGAAATTCCTTTGACAATCTTTTCTAATGTTTTATAGTCAGCTGGATATTCTCCATTTTCAACCCATCCACCAATTAATTCACACATAATACGTCTAAAATATTCGTGTCTTGTGTAGGAAAGAAAACTTCTAGAGTCTGTCAACATTCCTATAAAATTGCCTAATAGACCAAGATTTGCCAATGAAATCATCTGATCTGTCATCCCTGTTTTATGATCATTAAACCACCACGCACTACCTTGCTGAATTTTTCCTACTGCTTCTGGTCCTTGAAAACACCCTATAATAGTTCCTATTGTAGCATTGTCTACTGGATTTAAAGAATAAATAATTGTTTTTGGCAATTCATCATTTATCACCAGCGCATTGAGATAATCTGCCATTTCAGAAGAAGGGGCAAAATTATTGATACAGTCCACACCTGTGTCTGGACCTAACCCTCTATAAATTTTCTGATTATTGTCTCGTTTCACACCATAATGTAACTGCATAACCCAATTTCTTTTGTGATATTCTTTTCCCAACGTAACCATATAAGCCGTTTTGAATTTAAGCGTTTCCTCATAACTAATCTTCTTGCCTTCTAAGCGCTTAGCATATATCTCTTCGATTTCTTCAGGAGATGCTGGTTTGTACATAACATACTCTAGTCCATGATCTGAAATACTACATCCATTCTGTGCAAAAAAGTCCATACGCACTTTTAAAGCTTCTATAAGAGTTGCAAAACTTTCTATTTTCACATTACTAACTTCACTTAAACTAGTAATATATTCAAGATAATCCGGCTTTTCCAAATTCATAGCCTTATCTGGTCTCCATGCTGGAAGCACCTGCACATCAAAGCTACCATCTTCCGCAATTTTTTTATGCCATTCTAAAGAATCTATTGGATCATCTGTTGTACACACTAATGTTACATTTGATTGCTTAATCAAATTACGTGCACTCATCCCATCCTCTTGCAGTTTTGCATTGCAGAGATTCCATACTTCTTCTGCCGTATCCCCATTTAGATATCCATTGTATCCAAAATATTTCTTTAATTCCAAATGACTCCAGTGATACAGTGGGTTTCCAATTGCCATTTCCAGCGTTTCCGCCCACTTTTGAAACTTCTCTCGATCTGTAGCATTTCCTGTAATATATTTTTCTTCCACACCATTGGAACGCATCTGACGCCATTTATAATGATCTGCTCCTAACCATACTTGTGTAATATTTTCAAACTTTCTGTCCTCATAAATTTCTTGTGAATTCAAATGACAATGGTAATCCAAAATTGGCATACACTCAGCATATTCATGATATAATTTTTGCGCCGTCTTTGTAGATAACAAAAAATCTTTATTCATAAATGTTTTCATGGATATCCTCCTAGTTTTAAACTATTATTTTTTATACTTTTGTAAATTTTTTCTAATAGAAACGTAGCTGTCACAAATGTGACAGCCAGATCTCAACATAACAAATTGGGTTTATCTATTATCTCTGGACACGTCCGGAAGCATCACCTCCGGCAAGTTTTTCAACTTCATCCATTGATACCATATTAAAATCACCCTCTATAGAGTGTTTTAGACAAGACGCTGCAACTGCAAATTCAATTGTCTTTTGTGCGTCATATCCATTTAATGTTGCTGCAATCAGTCCACCTCCGAAGCTATCTCCGCCTCCTACACGGTCAACGATATGCATTTTATATTTTTTACTAAAGTAATAGTCTGTTCCATCATAAAGCATTGCAGACCAAAGGTTATCATTAGCCGAAATAGATTCACGCAATGTAATTGCCACTTTTTCAAAGTCAAAACGATCTGCTAACTGTTTTGCAACTTCTTTGTAACCCTCATGGTTTACTTCACCTGCATATACGTCTGTGTTTGCAGCTTTGATTCCAAACACATCTGATGCATCTTCTTCATTTGCAATACAGACATCCACATACTTACAAAGTTCACCCATTACTTTTCCGGCTTTTTCTTTGCTCCACAATTTATTTCTATAATTTAAGTCGCATGATATTTTAACTCCAGCTTCTTTTGCTGCTTTACATGCTTCTAAGCAGATTTCTGCCACATTATCATTTAATGCTGGTGTAATTCCTGTAAAGTGGAACCACTCAGCACCATCAAAAATTTCTTTCCAATCAAAATCTTCTATAGAAGCTGTATAAATAGAAGAACCCGCTCTGTCATAAATTACTTTAGACGGTCTTTGTGATGCTCCCTTTTCGAGAAAATAAATTCCAACTCTCTCTCCACCACGTGCAATGTAAGATGTATCTACACCGTATTTTCTAAGAGAATTTACAGCTGCTTGTCCAATTTCATGCTTTGGAAGTTTTGTTACAAATTTTGCATCAAATCCATAATTTGCAAGGGAAACAGCTACGTTCGCTTCTCCTCCGCCATATGTTGCACCAAAAGTTTCTGCCTGCACAAAACGATAATATCCTTCTGGCGCTAATCTTAACATAATTTCTCCAAATGTAATAACTTTCTTACTCATACTCTTCCTCTTTCTTCCTATTTATTTCTGATATCATTTACAAGCTGTACTGCTTCTTTTACAAGTGTTTCTATTTCATCAAATTTTCTCTCTTCTACAAGGCTACCTTTTACCATCCAACTTCCACCACATGCTACGATTTTATCACATGATAAATAACTATCAAGATTTTTTGCATTTACACCACCTGTTGGCATAAATTTTACTCCAACATATGGAGCTGCAAGAGCTTTGATCGTTGATACTCCTCCGAACTGCTCTGCAGGGAAGAATTTCACTACTTTTAAGCCTCTTTTTACAGCTTGTGCAACTTCTGAAGGAGTAATGCATCCTGGAAATACTAAAATATTTTTACTTAAACAGTAATCTACAATTTCTGGATCAAATCCTGGACTTACAATAAATTTGGCTCCTGCTGCAACTGCACGATCTACTTGATTAATCGTAAGTACAGTACCTGCACCAACAAGCATCTCTGGATACTCTGTTGCCATAATACGAATAGATTCTTCTGCTGCTTCTGTGCGGAATGTCACTTCAGCACAAGGAAGTCCTCCTTCACACAACGCTTTTGCAAGTGGTGCTGCATCTTTTGCATCATTTAAAACAACTACTGGTACTACTCCCATTTCCTGAATTTTTTCTGATACATTACTCATAATTTTTCTCCTTATATACGACCTTGTTAGTTTCATATTGTGAAACTTTGTTTCATATTGTGAACCCACTTATTTCTTATTATACTCAAGATTGTTCTATTGTCAATCTTTTTTAAAATTTTATTTCAACTAAAAATTGCTATTTTAGAAAAAACATGCTACAATACGTTTCAACTTGTAGTTTCATATCATGAAACACAGTTTTATAATATGGAGCAACCTCATCCAATATTCTTTATGGCTTGCTCAAATGAAACAGGAGGTTTCCACATGGAAAACGAACGAATTGAACCACAAAAAAATCCAATACAAGTATCTGAACGTATTTTTAGCACTATAGAATGTCTTGCCCAAAACGGATCAATGGGACTTCAAGAATTAAGTACTGCACTTTCTCTTAATAAAAGCACCGTTCACCGTATTTTAAACTCTTTAATCTGTATGGACTATGTTCGTCAAGATGCAGAATCTTCTCGATACAGCCTTAGTTTCAAAATTTGTGGCCTTGCCAATCAAATTCTTTCAAAAAATAATATGATTGACATTGCACGTCCTTATCTAAAAGAACTCTCCTCTATTTCTGGAGAGACCGTTCACCTTGTGCAGATGGACGGCATAAACGCAACCTACATTGATAAAGTAGAAGCCTCCAAAAATTCTATTCGTATGATTTCTATGGTTGGTAAAAGCATTCCTCTTTATTGCTCCGGTGTAGGAAAAGCTATGCTTGCTGACTTATCGAACGAAAAAATTTATAGTATCTGGAATCGTAGCTCTATCGAGCAACTTACACCATATACGATCACAAACTACTGTGATTTCTTACAGTTAATTGATAAAACTCGAGCATCTGGCTATGCCATGGATAACGAGGAGAACGAGCTTGGTGTTCGCTGCATTGCAGTAGCCCTAAGAGGATACAACGGAAAATCCGAACATGCTATCAGCATTTCTGCTCCAAAAGACAGAATGAGTGATTCTCGAATTTCTGAACTGAAAGAATTAATCTTAAAAGCCAAAAAGCAAATTGAACAGAAACTAAAAGCTTTTTAGAAGCGATTGATTATTTACATATTTTAAAAGCTGCAAAAGAGGATTTCCTCTTCTGCAGCCGTTTTTTATACATATTTCTTCAATGTTGCTCGAACAGCTCCAATTCCTGCTGTCAATTCTTTAAAGTATCCACATACTTTTTCTGCCATTCCAACTTCGTAGAGATTCACGCCAAAAATCTTTGCGTTTTCCAAAACCGGTTTTAATTGTTCTTCGATCTGCGCTACCGTTCTTTCTTCTCCAAGTTTAAATGTTGAAACATATGGGCAAACTGTGTCCAACAGTGGATCTGGACTTAATGTAAAGGAATTACCTTCATCATCCATTGCCATTAAATATCTTAACCAACCTGCGAATACAAGTGGAATTAATTTTAAAGAATCCACATCTAAATCTTTAGTTGCCGCATACGCCTTGATTGTTTCCCCAAAACGAATTGCAAGTTTCTGAGATGTATCTGTCGCAATTCTCTGTGGTGTATCTGGCATAAATGGATTTGGAACACGTACATTCAATACTGTATCAATGAATTCTTTTGGATCCAATATTCCTGGATTTACAACAACTGGAAGTCCTTCTACATATCCTACTGTTTCTACTAATTTCTTTAACTCTGTATCTTTCATTTCATCAGAAATTTTTTGATATCCAAGAATACATCCATACACAGCAAGACAAGTATGAAGTGGATTCAGACAAGTACAAACTTTCATTTTTTCTACTTTATCTACTGTTTCTCTATCCGTAAACATAATTCCACCTTTTGTAAGATCTGGGCGACCATTTGGAAAATCATCCTCAATAACAAGATACTCTGTCTCTTCTGCATTCACAAATGGAGCCACATATGTGTTTTTAGAAGTAATAACAGGTTCTAATTCCTCTACTCCATCTTCTAAAAGAATCTTTTCTACAGAAGCATCCGGTCTTGGTGTGATTTTATCAATCATACTCCAAGTAAATGAAACATTTTTTGAATCAAGATATTCTACAAATCCTTCTTCTACTTTTTGATTTTTCACCCATTCTTTTGCAAATGCAAGGATTGCAGCATATAGTTTATCTCCATTGTGAGAACAGTTATCTGTACTTACTAATGCAATTGGAAGTGCACCTTTTTTGTATCTAGTGTAAAGAAGTGAACTTACCTTTCCCATATAACTAACTGGCTTTTCTGGTCCTTCGACAAAATCTTCTGTTACGTCTGGAAGTTGTTCTCCCTTTCCGTTAACCAAACTATACCCTTTTTCTGTAATGGTAAACGTTACCACTTGAAGAGATTCTTTTCCGAAAATTTCCTTTAATCTTACATACGCTTCCTCATTTTTTGAATCAAGTGGTAAAGACTCTGCAACACTCCCTACAACAGTCTTTTCAATTGTTCCATCTGCTTTTAATGTAGCAACAATTCCAAGATTGTCATGTGGTTCATACATCTTTTCCACTATTTCATAATCAAATCCTTCTGCTACAATTAATCCACGATCTAATGCTCCACTATTTAACATATTCTGCACAATATTAGCATGGAATGCACGGAATAAGTTTCCTGCACCAAAATGAATCCAAAATGGATTTTCTTTTGTTTTTGTAATCATTTTATCCATGTCATACTGTGGTAGTTGATATCCTTTTTCTTCCCACTGTGCTCTATCAGAAATACCTTTTAAATTTAATTTCATCTTCTTTTATTCCTTTCTAAACAACCAGTTTATACTCCACGAGTGGAAGCTTTATCAATCGCTTCCCAAAGTCCATTTAGATAAGTTGCACCAAGAGCTCTATCATATAAACCATATCCTGGCATTGCAACTTCATCCCAAATCATACGACCATGGTCTGGACGAATTGGTCCATCAAATCCAATATCATATAAAGCTTTCATAATTTCATACATATCAAATGTTCCATCACTAGATAAGTGTGCTGCTTCCTCAAAGTTTGTTGGCGTAATAAATTTTAAATTACGAACATGAGCAAAGTGAATTCTTCCTTTTAAAGAACGAATCATATCAGGAAGATCATTTTCCAAATTTGTTCCATAAGAACCAGAACAGAATGTTACACCATTGTGTGGATCATCTACCATTTTCATCATACGAAGAATATTTTCTTTATTAATAATGATTCTTGGAAGACCAAATACACTCCATGCTGGATCATCTGGGTGAATTGCCATATTTATATCATATTTGTTACATACTGGCATAATTTTTTCAAGAAAATATTTTAAGTTTTCAAATAATTTTTCATCATCTACGTCTTTGTACATTTCAAAAAGATCTTTTACTTTCGCCATACGTTCTGGTTCCCATCCCGGCATAACTGTACCATTCATATCTCCAGCGATTGATTCAAACATTTTTTCTGGGTCGATTGCATCCACTGCTTCTTGTGTATATGCAAGTACAGTAGAACCATCTGGTCTTACACGAGCAAGTTCTGTACGTGTCCAATCAAATACTGGCATGAAATTGTAGCAAACAAGATGAATATCTTCTTTTCCAAGATTCTCAAGTGTTTCAATATAATTTGCAATATATTGTTCTCTTTCTGGTGCACCTGTTTTGATTGCATCATGAATATTTACACTTTCAATTCCAGATAAGTGAAGCCCAGCTGCTTCTACTTCTTCTTTCATAGCACGAATTCGTTCACGACTCCATACTTCACCTGGCTCTGTATCATATAATGTTGTGATAACCCCTGTTACTCCTGGGATTTGTCTGATTTGTTTCAAAGTAACTGTATCAAATTTTGCCCCATACCATCTTAATGTCATTTCCATAAGCTTTCTTCCTCTCTTTCTCAAGGCAGTTTTATTTGTTATGCTCATTATAATTTATGATAAAAAAAAATCCAATTGACAAACTTGTTGTATACATTGCAAAAGTTGCGTTTCCAATGTATTATAATAAAAAGGAACCAATCATTTCATTGAAAAACATAGGAGGAAAGTAAAATGAAACATAACCTACAAACTACGTTTAGTACCCGTCAAAATATGTTATCTAGAGATTTCGAAATATATTATTATACGAATACCTATAAAAGTAACTATGATTATAATGTGAACAGCCATACTCATAATTATTATGAATTTTACTTTTTTCTAGAAGGAAATGTTTCCATGAACATTGAAGGAACTTGTTATCCTCTGAAACAAGGTGATGTGATTGTTGTCCCTCCAAATGTAAAACATCATGTCCTTTTGCATGATGTTCACATTCCCTATCGTCGTTTCGTTTTTTGGATTAGTGTGGATTACTGTAATGATCTTTTACAACTTTCTCCAGATTATGTATATTTAATGCAACATTCCAAAATCTCAAAACATTATATTTTTCATTATGATATGATTGCTTTTAATTCTCTACAATCTAAGGTGTTCCATCTTATTGAAGAATTACATTCCAATCGCTTTGGTAAAGATGCTAAGGTCTCACTATGTGTAAATGATTTAATTTTACATTTAAATCGTTCTGTATATGAAATGGAACATCCTAAATCACAACACGAAGAACAAAATTTATATGAAAATCTTCTTCTTTACATCGAAGATCATCTGGAGGAAAACCTTTCTCTTGACCACATCGCGAATCATTTTTATGTAAGCAAATATCATATTGCACATGTGTTCAAAGAAAATCTAGGACTATCTGTACATCAATTTATTACAAAAAAACGTCTAAAGATGTGTCAACAAGCTATTCTTTCAAAATCAAATATAAGTGCCGTTTATTCAATGTATGGGTTTAAAGATTATTCCAGTTTTTTCCGTGCTTTTAAAAAAGAATTTGGTATGTCCCCAAAAGAATATAAAGAACTTACTATTCAATCTGAAAAAAATTTCAAATATGAATTCAAAAATGAAAACAAAATTTAATAGTTCTAAACTTCACTTAAGAGTAAAGTAAAAAGCAGGAAAAACCTGCTTTAAACTATCTGACTATTTTATCACACTCGCTATGTTTGCATTTATTATTTGCACAAGATCTTTAGGCAATAATTCCATTAACATACCCACATGTCCTGCTGAAACTAAAATCGTATCTAACTTTTCTACACTTGAATCTATAACAGTCGGAAATAATTTCTTCATTCCAACAGGAGAACAACCTCCATGAATATACCCTGTCAAAGAGAAAAGTTCCTTTTGTTTGAGCATTTCAATACGTTTAACGCCTACAGTTTTTGCTGCTTTTTTTAAATCTAATTCTTCGTTTGTCGGAACACAAAACACAAAATATTTTCCTGCTGTGTCTGTTGTTACAAGTGTTTTAAAAATCATAGTTGAAGGAAGTCCCAAATACTCTGCTGCTTTCTGACCATTCAAAGGAAATTCTCTTAATTCATAATCTATTCTCTGTCGTTCTAGCATTCGCATAGCGTTAGTCTTTATCTTTTTCATATTTATATTCTCCATATCCTTTGCATAATTCTTTTTCCAAATAAGTACGAGTAATAGATTCCTTACTTTGAAGTAACTGTTTTGGTGTTCCAGCAAAGATAATTTGTCCCCCCTCTTCGCCACCTCCTGGTCCCAATTCTACAACATAATCAGAAGCTTTTAACACTTCTAAATTGTGTTCAATAAGAAAAATAGTGTTTCCTTCTGAAACCAGTTTGTCGAACAATTTAATAATATTTTGAATATCTTGTAAATGCAAACCATCTGTAGGCTCATCTAAAATGAGTATCTGTCCCTTTTTTCCTAAGTAAGAAGCTAACTTCATTCTTTGAAGTTCGCCACCTGACAAAGTCGAAAGCGCTTGATTAAGATGAAGGTAAGAAAGCCCTACTTCTACCAAAGGATGTAACTTTTCTGCAATTACTGTCTCTGCAAAAAATTCCATAGCTTTCCATATAGTCAAATCCATAACCTGAGCAATATTTCGCCCCTTAAAAGTATATTGAAGTGCTTCTTTTGAGTAGCGAAGCCCTCCACAAGCTTCACACTCCGTTTCAATCGAATCCATAAAAGCCATTTCTGATACAATTACACCCTTCCCCTGACAAACAGGACACGCTCCTGCGCCATTAAATGAAAATAATCCCATTTTTTGACCATGTTCTTTTGCAAACAGTTTTCGAATATCATCTGTTACTCCTAAGTAAGTTGCAGGAGTAGAACGAAGACTACTGCCAATACTCTTCTGACTGATGAGAGTGACTTCTTCACTAGACTGATTTGCAAAAGCCTGCATAAGAGAACTTTTACCAGAACCAGCCACACCAGCTATTACTGTAAAAACCTCCTTAGGAAGTTTCACCGAAATATTTTTCAAGTTGTGCAAATTCAAATTAGAAAGTTCAAACCAATCTGAAGCAATTCGAACTTCATCTTTTAGTGCTGTATTCTGACGTAACAGTCTGCCTGTCAAAGTCTTGCTTTCTAACAATTTAGGATAATTTCCTTCAAAGAGAACTTTTCCACCATTAACTCCTGCACTTGGTCCCATATCAATAATATGATCTGCAATTTCCATCATTTCTTTATGATGTTCTACCATAAGAACCGTATTTCCACGATTTTTAAGTTCTACAATAGCCTCACTTAATCTATGAATATCGTGACTGTGAAGTCCTACACTTGGTTCATCTAAAATATACAGCATATCTGAAAGAGAAGAATTATTATATTTTGCAATTTTACATCGCTGTGCCTCCCCTCCGGATAAAGTTCCCATAGTTCGATCTAATGTTAAATAGTCTAGTCCTATGTTTATAAGTGCTTGAATTCTACTATTAAGTGCAACTTTTATATCAATCGCTAACGGATCCTGTATTGAATTCAACCATGTAATAATTTCACTCAAAGGCATTTTTGTAACATCTGCAATATTTTTCTCACAAATCTTACAAGATAAAATTTTTTCGTTCAATCTCGCTCCTTGACATGTAGGACATATTCCTTGAGTGACAATAGGCTCAAGTTTTTTCCAATGCACCTTTGCATCGTCTCGTTTTAACATTCGATTCATCCGATACATAAGCCCTTCATACTTTCCATTTTTATAATAATCTGGAGGCGGATTTTTCAAAATCATTGGTTCTTGATATAAAAACAAATGTAATTCTTCTGGTGTGAAATCACGTATCTTTTTATTTGGATCATATAAACCACATGCCCCATAATAAAGCCAACGCCACTGCCCTGGTTCATAAGCCACATAATTGATAACACCAGCATCATTCAAGCATTTATCAAAATCCACAAGTTTATGTACGTCAATCTCCATAATTTCTCCAAGACCGTCACAACGTTCACAACGTCCTTGTGGGTGATTAAAGGAAAATGAATCCGAATACCCCACGAAAGGTTCACCGACACGCGAAAACAATAGCCTAAGTAGAGAATACGTGTCCGTATATGTACCTACAGTAGAGCGCACCTGTCCTGAGGGTTTTTTCTGATCTACTACAATTGCTGGTGGCAAGCTTTCAATTTTTCCTACTCTCGGTCGTCCATATTTAGGAAGATACCTTTGAGCAAAACTTGGAAATGTATCATTCAACTCTCGTCGAGATTGCGCAGCAATTGTATCTAATACAAGAGAACTCTTACCAGAACCAGAAACACCAGTAACTACAGTTATTTTATGTTTTGGAATATCTACAGACACGTGTTTTAAATTGTTTTGTGTCGCATCTATGACACGAATCATATTTTCTTTCATAATAATCATACCTTTTTATAAATCGGATAATTGTCATCAAAGGATGTACTTTATCGTAAACATATTTTCTAAACTACTACATTCATATTCTATTACAGAATTTCTAAAATCTGTTTCGTCTCTTTTCTTTTAAAATGTCGTTCAGACGGGGTGGAATTATCAGCAGCATATCCAATCGGAAACAGTGCAATTAAATGATATCCTTTCATTTCTGGAAACTGTGTTTGCAACATCGGTGCATCAAAACACCCCACCCATGTGGTACTAAGACCAAGTTCTTCGATAGCAAGCATCATGTGCGTTGCCGCAATACTCGCGTCAATGTCAGCAAAATTTCGCTGATCGAAAGTACGTTGCCAACCTTCCTCTTCTTTATATCCAACAAGGAGAAAGTTATCTGCGCCAAATGTATAATTACATACATTTTGGATTACTTCTTTTGCCTTGTCTGATGTAAACCAAAAAATTTTAAATGGCTGTGTATTCACCGCTGTCGGTGCAATGCGTCCCGCCTCAATTATTTTTTTTATTAATTCTTTATCCACTTTTTTGTCAGAAAATTTTCTACATGAATATCTTTTCTCGATCAATTCTTGGAATTCCATAAAATAACATCCTCCTCTATTCGCAAATATTTCAAATTCCAAATAGCATGAAATGGTGGGACTATAAACTCCCCACCATTCATTACTAAAAGAAATGTCTATTAAATTGAATTTCAGCAAGTCAAATAATTTTCACCAAATTTTAGAACGTAATATCTTCTCCGTAATAAGCAGCTTTGTAGAGATTTTTCATTTC
>JAHHTN010000026.1 GCA_020024645.1 Faecalimonas sp. | reverse complement strand
GAATATCATATCTTTCTCTCTTTGTCAACAACTTTTTTCATTTTTTTGAAATTTGCTTTTGACTTCTTGGCTCGTCTCTCGAGTGCTTGTCTATAGTATCATATGTTGTCCGCATCTGTCAATACTTTTTTGAAATTTATTTTTCAAATTTCAAAATTGGAGAAAGAGGAATTCGAATCCTCATGTCGCTACAAGCGACCTACTCGCTTTCCAGGCGAACCCCTTCGGCTAACTTGGGTATTTCTCCTCGTTGCCCTTTTCAGTAAAAAAACTATCAAACGATTGATAGTTTTTTAACGCAGAGGGTGGGATTCGAACCCACGCGCCCTCTCGGACAAACGGTTTTCAAGACCGCCTCGTTATGACCACTTCGATACCTCTGCATAACTTATTTTTTTGTGCTTCGCTTGTTTACCTCAGCGACAAGATGTATTCTAGCACATAGTATATTTAATTGTCAACACCTTTTTTAAATTTTTTTTATTTTTTTATTATATCCCATTCCTCAACCAAACGTTCTAGAGAATACGCCACATTTGCTGGGCTTGTAGATGGTAATTTTATATCTTCTAAACCAGTTTGATTTTGACAATATTTCCGATACATTCGACTTGCTGTTCCACCATTAGTATAAATCCGTTTTATTTGACACTCCCTCAAAATCATGTTCAAATCATTAGGAATAACATTTTTTATACTACTATCACTAGATCCTTCTATGTCACAACTTGCAATCACATCCCATATGGCAATATGATTTTCTAAAAGCATAGATTTCTTTTCTTCTATTGTACACGGAAGTTCACATCCATTAACAGTAGAAATTACTTTCCAAAACCGATTTTGTGGATGATGATAGAAGAAGTTCCCTTCTCTTGATTTTACAGAAGGGAAACTCCCTAGTATTAATATCTCCGATTCTTTATTAAATATAGGTGCTATCTTATGCTCTTCTCTATCCATCATATCTCCTCTTTAAAAATACTTTTGCTATATCCAAATCTTCTGGTGTAGTTATTTTGATATTCTCATAACTTCCTTCTACCAATTTTATTTTTTTATGCAGCATTGTTTCTACAACCATTGCATCATCTGTCACCTGTATATCATTAGATTGTATCATTTTTTCATATGCTTCCTTGACTATATCTGTTTGAAATACTTGCGGAGTTTGTACTAACCAAACCAATTTACGATTAGGCGTTTCCTCAATAAACTTTTCTTGATCGGCAATTTTTACTGTATCTTTCACAGGCATACCAATTGCACATGCTCCATACTTACATACAGTCACATATGCCCTCTCAATTATTTCCTCTGTTATAAAAGGTCTCGCTCCATCATGAATAAACACATATCCTTGATGCTTAATTTCTTTCAATCCATTGTAAACAGAATGATATCTTTCTACTCCACCTTCTATAATTTTTTTCACTTTTTTAAATTGATACTTTTCCACAATTTCTTTACAACAATATTCTTCCTGCCCTATACCGACAACAAGTATAATTTCATCAATAATCTCTGACTTTTGAAATGTTTCTAATGTATGGCAAATAATTTCTTTTCCATCAAGTTGTATATATTGCTTTTGTATGTTCATTCCCATACGTGTCCCTTGGCCCGCCGACAAAACAATTGCCGTACAACGTTTTTTATCCATTTTATTTTTCTCCCAATTTTAAATTTGGCACAGCATTTAAATCCCATCCGTGACGTGTTCCTTTTTTATATTCGTAATACGCAGCCACACCAATCATAGCTGCATTATCTGTACAAAAAATGGGCGATGGGTAATAAAAGTCAATTTTACTTTGATTACATGCTTCTTTCATTGCACAACGAAGAGAACTATTTGATGCCACTCCACCAGCTATAGCTAATTTTTTCATGCCATATTCTTCAACTGCTCTCATGGCATTTTCCACAAGCACATCCGTTACTGCTTTTTGGAAGGATGCAGCAATATCCGCTTGACAGAACGTTTCTCCTTTCATCTGACAGCCATTAATATAATTTAATACCGCCGACTTTACTCCACTGAAACTAAAATCATATGGTGCATCTGTAATATGCGCCTTTGGGAACACGATTGCATTTAGATTTCCCTCTTTTGATAATTTATCAATTTTAGGTCCACCTGGATATCCTAAACCAATCGCACGAGCAACTTTGTCAAATGCTTCTCCTGCTGCATCATCTCTTGTTCGTCCAATAATTTCATATTCTCCATAATCTTTTACGCACACCAAATGTGTATGTCCACCCGAAACCACAAGACAAATGAACGGAGGCTCCAACTCCTTATTTTCAATAAAGTTTGCTGAAATATGCCCCTCTATATGATGTACACCAATTAAAGGTTTAGCTGTTGCATATGCAATTGCCTTTGCTTCGGCAACTCCAACCAAAAGTGCTCCAACAAGTCCTGGTCCATATGTAACACCTATTGCGTCTATATCTTCTAAGGTGACATTAGCCTCCTCCAACGCTTCCTCAATAACTTGATTAATTTTCTCAATATGTTTTCTTGATGCAATCTCAGGAACAACTCCTCCATATAATTTATGAAGTTCTATTTGAGATGAAATAACATTTGACAACACTTCTCTCCCATTTTTTACAACTGCTGCCGCTGTTTCATCACACGAACTTTCTATCGCCAATATTAAAACATCTTTTGTTTCACCCATAATTTCTCCTCTATTCTTCTGCAAACTCTAGTGTGACAGACATACAATCTTTTCCCGCTTTAGCATTTGGAAAAATATTTTTCACATCTTCCATAAACTCTTCAGGTTTCGTCAAAGATGGACTGTAGTGCGTAAGCCACATTTCTTTTACATCCGCTTCTTTTGCAAGTTTTCCTGCTTCTGTAAAAGTCATATGCTTGTATTCTACTGCCTTTTCCGCTTTTTCTTTCTCTCCATACATTCCCTCACAAATAAATAAATCCGACTTTGCTGCATGTACTTTAATCGATTCTGTTGGTCTTGTATCTGTTGTATATGTTAATTTAATTCCTTTTCTCTGCTCTCCTAATACCATATCAGGCGTATATGTTTTTTCCTCTTTTTGGATCGTTTCTCCACGTTGCAAAAATCTCCAATACTGTTTTGGTATTTTCTGTTCCATAGCACGTTCTATATCAAATTTTCCAGCACGATCTATTTCTAGTGTATATCCATAGCAAAGTACATTATGGTTTACACGAAATGCTGTTAAACGATATCCATTCAATTCAAAAGTTTGTTCTGCTCCCTCAATTTCTACATAACGAATCGGGAAAGGTAACTCAGGTGCAATTACTCGAAGTGCGGTTACAACTCTTTCTAGACCCTTTGGCCCAATTAATGTAAGTGGTTCTTTCCTATCTGCATTTCCCATTGTTAACAAAAGCCCTGGTAATCCACTTATATGATCACCGTGATAATGGGTGAAACAAATAACATCAATAGGTTTAAAACTCCATCCTTTTTCTTTAATTGCTATTTGTGTACCTTCACCACAATCTATTAACAAACTACTGCCGTTAAATCTTGTCATAAGTGAAGTCAGCCAACGATAAGGAAGTGGCATCATTCCCCCACTTCCTAACAAACATACATCTAACATTCTTTTCTCCTCATTATTTTTCTATAGGAATAAGAAAAGTTGCAATCCATTCATCATAACATTGTTCACACAAATCAAACGAATGAACTTCATTATCTTTTTCTGATGGATATCCCCATCTTTTTTCAATCTGAAGCATATCCTCTAAAAGCCTTCCATTTTCTACAACAATCTCTTTTCCGCATTTATTACAAACTACTTTTTTTACTTTCAAAATTTCTTTTGTTTCATATTGTTTCATACAATTCCTCCTATGAATGCCCGATCTATAAAGTTCAACTACTCATTCATTATAGCTCGTTGTATGTCCCAATCCCAGTGGGAAGTGTTCCCATATCTGCAAGTTTTTTCTCCTTACAGACCAATCATTTTACTCATTAAAACTGCATTTTCCATTGGGTTTTCATAAAAGTTTTTTCGGATTCCATCCTCGACAAACTTCTCTTTTTCATAAAATTTTCTTGCTAGTACATTACTTTCACGGACTTCAAGTAATATTCTTGTTATATTCTTTTGAAGGCATTTAGCCTCTATTTTTCTCAGCAATCTACTACCTACGCCTTTATGTCTTTTGGTTTCTTTCACCCCAATTTTTGCAATTTCCGCTTCATCAAGCACACAATACACAATACTGTACCCCACTACTTCTTCTGCTTCTTTTGCGACAATAATAAAAGAATGAGGCTCTCTCCATGTTTCTTCAATCCCTGTTTGTGTCCAGGCATCTTTAAATATCTCTTCTTCCAATTGTGCTATTTGTTCACTATCTTGTTCTTCCATATTTTGCAAAATCATCATATTTCTTTAGATTCCTTTGCTTTTTGTCTTTCATTTCGTTCTCTTTCAGCTTGTGAAACACGTAAATAATTCGGTTCATGCTCCCTTGCCGTTTCCGTTTTCCCTTGTTTTAAATACTCTATTCCTAAGAGTCCTACAGAAGAAGCTCTTTGCCTATTCATATTCGCTGGTGCAAATGTAAACGATATTTTCAATCCTTCTTTTAATTGTTTCGCATATACTGGTACTCCATCACCTAAGAAAACAACTTTCTCATCCATTTCATTTAATTTCTGTATCAATTCTTCCACAGAAATTGCTATTTGGTCTTCTAAAATTTTAAATTCCCCATCTACAAAACGATATATTCCAGTATATACTTGATTTCTTCTAGCATCCATTATCGGACATATAATCGATGCACTATCGACTAAATTGTAAGCCATTCCTTCTAATGTCGGAATGTGAATAAGAGGTTTGTTCAACGCTAACCCAAGTCCTTTAGCGGTTGCAGAACCAATTCGAAGTCCTGTAAAAGAGCCTGGTCCTCCTGCAACAGCTATAGCATCTATTGTTTGTAAATCCATATCTGTCATTTTTACAATCTCATCTAACATTGGAAGCAATGTCTGCGAATGTGTTTTCTTATAATTAACAGTATATTCTGCAACTGTTTGCTCCTCCTCTACAATAGCAACTGATGCCACAAGTCCCGAACTATCCAACGCCAATACACGCATATCATTACTCCCTTTCCATAATTGTTATTTTTCGATAATCATATCCCTTTTCTAAATCTTTTTCGATACTAATTTCTTGTCTTTTTTTCGGAAGAATTTCTTCAATCAAATTTGACCACTCAATCAAACTAACGCCTTGTCCATAAATATAATCTTCATATCCAATTTCTTCCATTTCTTCAACGTCACCTATTCGATATACGTCAAAATGATAAAACGGTAATCGTCCTCCATCATAAACCTGTACAATTGTAAATGTTGGACTACTAATCGGTTCATCGATTTCCAAACCTTTTGCCATTCCTTGTGTAAAGACAGTTTTTCCTACTCCTAAATCTCCAATAAGAGTATAGACGTCTCCAACTTTTGCCTTTTGTCCAATCTGTACGCCTAATTCAAATGTTTCTTTCGCATTATTTGTTTCTATTATCATTGTTCTTCCTTTTCTATTTCGTATGTCTGATTTTCACTCTTTTTGCAGGTACGTTTTTTGAAATCATTTCAACCACTTTCATATAATCATCTCCCATAGCTTCTCTTGGCAAAATAATTGCCCTTACACGAGTAATATATAAAATAAGTGATTTGCTTGTAGAAATAACTTTTTCAAATTCCTTCCATTCATTTAATGCACTTTCTTCATTCTGTGAAACCATAATTCCCTCCTCAGAAATTTCATATTCTAATGGTTCCTGGAACATCGGCGTATTTTTTACTTGATTTTTTGCTGTTGCCTTTAACGTCATCGGAGTTGACATCAATACAAATATAGATATAGCAAAGAACAAAATTGCTGTCTGTATATCTCCCGCTGCCCCTTTCATTACGGCAACACCTAGTAAAAGAATACCTAAAATCGCTCCTACAAGCCCTGTCATACTCGTATAATTATGATACAACAAAAAATCATACATTATTTTGTCTGTCATCTTTACATTAAATTTTACTATCATTTTCTTCCCTACCATTTCTTTTTAACTAAAATAGATGTGCCATGAAATTATAGCACACCTATACATTCGTTACAACTTCACCCTCTTAAATTTTCCAAAACTCTGCCACATTAACAACAAATACAATAGCTCCTCCCGCTTCAACTTTAATCGGAGTATATGCATAATTCGGTATTTGCATACCTTCACTCAGATAAGGGGTCACAATTTCAATTTCTTCTCTTTTTGCACAAGTTTCTTTTAATACCTCCATTACATCTTGTACTTTCTCATCTTCTGTCCCTATCATCAATGTGCAGTTATCTTTTCGTAAGAAGCCACCTGAACTCGACAGTTTCGTTACTCCGAATTTTTTCTTATTTAATTCTTTTGCTGCACCTTTGGCATCTTCAGCGTGTACGACTGCAAATATCAATTTCATTCTCATCACTCCTTATGTTCTTTGGATTTTATTATTTCCCATTATAACATATTTCTTTTCAATTATCTCTTATTTTTAAAAACTGAACTAATCTTTTTGTAAATCAATAAAACAATCATAGATACTAATATACCCTTTAACAAATTAAACGGTGCAACAGCAAAAATAATAAAACTTGTTAACCCTGTTATAGACGAATTAACTTCGGTTCCCATTTGAATTAAACTGTCTAATGGAAGTTCAAACGCTTTTGCATAAACAGGTAAAAGCACATATGCATTTAGCAGACTTCCCAATATAGTCATACATCCTGTTCCTACTATCATCCCAATACAAGCACCTTTCTTTGTCTTAATCTGATGATAAATAATACCTGCCGGAACACTAAAACTACAACCAATCAAAAAGTTTGCTACATCTCCTACCCCTGCAGTTGTTGTCCCACTAATTAACATATTCAGCAATATCTTAATAAATTCTATAGCTACACTCGCTAACGGACCTAAAGCGAAACTTCCTACTAATACTGGTATTTCGCTAAAATCAATCTGATAAAAGGCTGGGGCAAATGGAAGTGGTATCTCAAACTGCATTAAAATAATTGCCACCGCTGATAGCATTCCTACGCTTACTAATGTTCTTGCATTTACTTTTTTTCTACTCATTTTTTCTTTCCTTTCTTCTAAAAGGAATTCTTCTTTAGTTTTGTACAACAAAAAACTCCCCAAATTTACACACTCAGGGAGTTTTCTGTTTACACACAAAACGATTTTCTTCTCTCTTCCAGACTTTACTGTCGGTTTTGGAGTTACACCAAATCAACCATTTATATGGTTCGCGGACTTTTACCGCCGGTAATGAATTTCACATATCCCTGAAGAATCCTTTATTTTTTTCTTATTATATCTCTTTTCCTTACTAATTTGCAAGTATAATTCCATATATTTTTGCTAACTCCTGCAAAACTTGAATATCTGGTATAATTATATTCCTTTCCCAACAAGAAATTGTTTGTCTTGTCACATTCAATTTTCTGCTATTTCTTTCTGCGACAATCCACTCTCTCTTCTGTATTTTATTAACTCTTCCCCTAAACACATTCCCTACGAAATCCCTTTCATTGTCAACTGAATTCTCTTCTTCTTCACATCGACACTCATCACTTTCACATCCACAATATCCCCAACACTTACTGCTTCCAACGGGTGTTTAATAAATTTTTTGTCCGTAATCTGTGAAATGTGTACTAATCCATCTTGATGCACACCAATATCAACAAAGACACCGAAATCAATTACATTTCTTACTGTTCCTTTTAAAACCATTCCTTCTGTTAAATCTTTCAATTCTAATACATCCGTTCTTAAAATCGGTTTTGGCATTTCATCACGTGGATCGCGTCCTGGCTTTTCCAGTTCTTTCACAATATCTTGTAATGTTATCTCACCAATCCCCAATTCCTGCGCTAATTTGTTCTCATCCTTTATTGTTTTAGAAAGAGACGATAGTTTTCCTTCTGTAATATCCTGAAGAGAAAATCCTTGTTTTTCCAATAGTTTTTCTGTAACTGTATAAGATTCAGGATGTACACTGGTACTGTCTAACGGATTAGTCCCACCTACTATTCGCATAAATCCTGCACATTGTTCAAATGCCTTCGGTCCTAATTTTGCTACTTTCAATAGTTCTTTACGACTTTTAAATCGTCCATTTTCTTCACGATAAGCCACAATATTTTTTGCTACTGTAGATGAGATTCCTGAAATATAAGATAATAGTGGTGCTGATGCTGTATTTAAATCTACCCCTACCTTATTTACACAATCTTCTACAACACCTGTTAAAGTTTCACTTAATTTCTTTTGATTTAAATCATGTTGATACTGCCCTACACCAATGGATTTTGGCTCAATTTTTACCAACTCTGCTAACGGATCTTGCACACGTCTTGCAATGGAAGCAGCACTTCTCTGCCCTACATCAAATTGCGGGAATTCCTCCGTTGCTAGTTTACTTGCAGAATACACAGATGCTCCTGCCTCATTCGTAATCATATACTGCACGTTTTCTGGTATTTCTTTTAATAATTCTACAATAATCATCTCAGATTCTCTTGAAGCAGTTCCATTTCCAAGAGAAATCAATGTAATTCCATATTTGCGTATAAGTTTTTTCAATATTTCTTTTGCTTGTGCAATCTTCTGTGGTGTCGTTGGTGCAGTTGGATAAATAACAGTTGTATCCAAAACTTTTCCCGTTTCATCTACCACTGCAAGTTTACAGCCGGTACGAAAGGCTGGATCCCATCCCAAAACAACTTTATTGGCAATTGGTGGTTGCATTAATAATTGCTCTAAATTTTTACTAAAAACAGATATCGCTCCATTTTCTGCTTTTTCCGTTAATTCATTTCTAATTTCACGCTCAACGGCAGGTGCAATCAGACGTTTATAACTGTCCTCCACAGCCTCTTTTAAAATCGGTGTCGTATATGGATTATCAACTTGAATCACTTTCTTTTCTAAATACTGAAGAACTTTTTCTTCAGGTACTTCCATTTTTATTTGGAGTATTTTTTCTTTTTCTCCTCGATTCAACGCAAGAATACGATGCCCTGCCAATTTATTTATTGGTTCTTCAAAATCGTAGTACATTTCATAAACAGACTCTGTATTTACATCTTTTGCCGTAGAAATTAATTTTCCTTGTTTCACAGTAAAGTTACGTAAATACATACGATAATCAGCCTCATCTGAAATATATTCCGCAATAATATCTTTTGCCCCCGCAATCGCTTCCTCAACCGTTGCTACTCCTTTTTCTTCCGAAATATATATTTTCGCACTCTCTTCAACAGGAACTGTAGTTTTTTGCATTGTAATCAATGCTGCCAATGATTCAAGTCCTTTTTCTTTCGCAATAGTTGCTCTTGTTCTTCTTTTCGGTCTATATGGACGATATAAATCATCCACAACCACTAATGTCTCCGCCAACAAAATCTGCTTACGAAGTTCTTCTGTTAACTTTCCCTGTTCTTCAATACTTGATAATACCTGTTGTTTTTTCTCTTCTAAGTTTCTCAAGTAAGTTAATCTGTCAAACAACTGTCTTAATTGTTCATCGTTTAATGAGCCAGTTACTTCTTTTCTATATCGTGAAATAAATGGAATTGTATTTCCTCCATCAATTAATTTCACTGCTGCTTCTACCTGCCATTTTTTTACGCCTAATTCTTCTGTTAATTTTTGATTTATATCCATACTAATTTTCTCTCCTTTATGAAACACTGTATTCATTATACTATTTTCTCTTCTTAATCTCAATGTCATCCTGAAGGCAAAAGGGGACGTCGCACTAAGTAATTAGTGCACAGTCTCTTTTCTTTGCAAAAAGTTGCAGCCAGACTTCGAAAAGTCTGGCTGTTGGTTTAAAACATAAGTAAAATCCAAGTAAAAGGTTCTTTTGGTGAGTTGAAACAGGAAAAATGAAGTTGTCGCTTCACGATTTAGCAATCGTTAAGCGACAACTTCATTATAATACAGAAATAAATTTTCTAAAGGCTTCTCTTCCTTCTTCTGTACATTTATATACACCTGCATCTTCTAATACGTGAGTAAATACGATTCCAACCTCTTCTTGTAAAATACCCATTACATTTTCTTTTGTGATTTCTGAATATTTTGAAAGGAATGTTTCTACCCATTTTTTATGTTTTTCAATTTTTTCATTTGAACTAATATCTTTTCTTTGTACAATGTAATCTGCAAGGATTTCCAATTCTTCCTTTAATCTTGCTGGAAGAACAGCTAGCCCCATTACTTCAATTAAACCAATATTTTCTTTTTTAATATTATGCCATTGCGCATGTGGATGATATACTCCTAGTGGATGTTCTTCTGTTGTAATATTATTACGAAGTGCTAAATCTAGTTCATATGTATCTCCTACTTTTCTTGCAATCGGTGTAATTGTGTTATGTGGCTCTCCATCTGTATTTGCATAAACAAATGCAGCTTCATCTGTATATCCTCTCCACTTATCTAAAATGTGTGCACCCAGTTCAATTAATCTTGTCTCATCTTTTCCACGCAAACGAATAACAGATAATGGCCAATGTACAATTCCTGCTTCCACATCTTCAAATCCTTTTACCGAAAACGTTTCTTCTATAGATGCTTTTGCCATAGCAAATGTATAATTTCCTCCTTGGAAGTGATCATGGCTTAAAATAGAACCACCTACAATTGGTAAATCTGCATTAGATCCTAAGAAATAATGTGGGAAAAGTTTTACAAAATCAAACAATTTAATAAATGTCTGTTTCTCTATTTTCATCGGTGTATGCTGTCCGTTAAATACGATACAATGTTCATTATAATATACATATGGTGAATATTGAAATCCCCATGCACTGTCATTTATTGTAATCGGCATAATACGATGATTTTCTCGTGCTGGATGATTTACTCTACCAGCATATCCCTCATTTTCCACACATAACTGACATTTTGGATAACTACTCGATTTACTATTTTTTGCTGCCGCAATAGCTTTTGGATCTTTCTCTGGTTTTGATAAATTGATTGTAATATCAATTTCTCCGTATGGACTATCCACTTTCCATTTTCTATCTTTGCATACACGATAACGGCGAATATAATCGCTGTCCTGACTTAACTTATAATAATAGTTTGTCGCTTCTTTTGGAGAAACTTCATATTTCTTTGCAAAAGTTTCCTGCACTTGAGCTGGACGAGGTACAAGACAATTCATAATCTTTGTATCAAATAAATCACGATAAACAATACTGTCCTCGATGATTCCTCTCGCACATGCTTCATCTAATAATTCTTTTAAAATTTCTTCCAAATTTGTTTCTTCATCTTCTATAACAACATTTTCGTATTCATCTTCCTTGAATAACTCCAACAATAAGTTTGTTGTATAAATACGTTCACATTCTGGAATCAATTCTGTTTTGATTCCATATTCTACAAGTTTTTTAATACTTTTACTTAACATAACTTCCTCCAAGTTTTATTTTTACGCTAGTACTCCTGCTCCATCTCCAATATCTACCACATAAAATTCTGCCTTATGTCCTACCTTTTCTTCATACATTTGACCAATTGTTTCAATAAAATTATCTACAGCATCACTCTTTACAATACTAACTGTACAACCACCGAATCCGCCACCTGTGATTCTTGAACCAATTACTCCATCTGTTTTCCACGCAAGATCTACTAAAATATCAATCTCTTTGCAAGATACCTCATAATCATCTCTTAAAGAAACATGTGACGCATTCATTAACTTTCCAAATGTTTCAATATCATTTGCTTTTAAAGCTGCTACCGCCTTAATCGTTCGCTGATTTTCATATACAGCATGCTTTGCACGTTTCTGTCTAATCATAGATTTGACTGCAGATTTATGTGCTTCAAATTCTTCTTCTGACAAATCTCCTAACGTTTTAATGTCTACTACTTCCTGTAATTCTTTTAAAGCAGTTTCACATTCATTTCTTCTATCGTTATATGCTGAATCTACAAGACTATGTTTCACTTTACTATTAATAATAACAATCTTCGCATCTTCCAATACAACAGGTGCATACTCATAATGAAGCGAATTTGTATCTAGGAAAATCGCATTATCTTTTTTCCCCATTGCACTTGCAAACTGATCCATAATTCCACAATTACAACCATTAAAATTATTTTCTGAATATTGTCCAATTAATGCGATGTCTACCATAGATACATCAAATCCGAATATATCTTTCAATATAACTCCTGTTAATACTTCTAAAGAAGCTGATGAAGAGAGACCTGAACCATTTGGAATATTTCCATAAATTAAAATGTCCATACCACTTGTTAATTTGTATCCTCTTTTTTCAAACGCCCACATAACTCCCTTCGGATAGTTTGTCCAACCTGCTGCTTCCGACGGAACTAAATCCTTCAGATTTGATTCAATAATCCCCAAGGAAGAAAAGTTTACAGAATAAAATCTTAAAATATCGTCTGTTCGCTTTCTCACAATCGCATATGTACCTATTGTAAGTGCGCATGGAAATACATGCCCCCCATTATAGTCTGTATGTTCACCGATTAAGTTTACGCGTCCTGGAGCAAAATATGCTCGCACATCTTCGTCAATCCCGAATATTTCTTTAAACTGTTCAATCAACTTCGCTTTCACTCTTCTATTCTCCTTTGTCCTTGATTTATTTCAAAGTATTCTCTACATGATACAACACATGTTCTTCGTGTATTATACCATAATCTGCACTACTATCAATGTTTTTCATTTATTTTCCTATAGCAAATTAACTACTTTCACTTATAAATGCATTTTCTTGTTTTTATCTATCATAAACTTTGACTATAATTTAACTTTTATTGAAGATTTTATTGTTGTATATTACAATAAATATTATAAATTAATTTTATTGAGAGGTGATTATATGAGCAGATTGGAAATTGCTACCCCCAACAAAGCACAGATCGTTGTAGAAGGTCTTTATAAAGATTTAGAACGAAGAATTGAAGCAAGTCCTCCTGGACTTTGTCCTGTAGATATGGCTAGAGCATTCCTCGAACTTTGTCACGCACAAACTTGTGGAAAATGTGTTCCTTGTCGTGTTGGTCTTTGGCAATTAAAGAATTTACTCACAGATGTATTGAACGGAAACGCAACTTTAGATACGCTTGATTTAATGGAAACTAGTGCCTTATCCATTATGCAATCTTCTGACTGTGCCATCGGGTATGAAGCAGCACACATGGTATACAAGGCACTCATTGGTTATCGTGAAGATTTTGAGGAGCATATTCGCGAAGGTCGTTGTACTTGTACATATAATCAACCAGTGCCTTGTGTTTCTCTCTGTCCTGCAAAAGTCGATATCCCTGGATATATCGCCCTTGTCGGAGAAGGTCGATACGAGGACGCTATTCGCCTAATTCGAAAAGATAATCCGTTTCCTACAACATGTGGTTTTATCTGTGAACATCCTTGTGAAGCAAGATGTCGCCGTAATATGGTAGATGATGCTATAAATATCCGCGGATTAAAACGCTTTGCAGCTGACTACGCAGGAAAAGTACCACCACCAAAATGTGCTAAATCTACTGGAAAAAGAATTGCCGTTGTAGGTGGTGGCCCTGGTGGACTTAGTAGTGCTTATTATTTACAGTTGATGGGACATCAAGTAACCGTATATGAAATGCTCCCTAAATTAGGCGGAATGCTACGTTATGGTATACCTAACTATCGTCTTCCAAAAGAACGCTTAGATGATGATATTGATGCTATTTTACAAACCGGTGTAGAAGTCAAATACGGATTAAGAATTGGAAAAGATATTACCATTCAAAGTTTGCGTGCCGAATATGATGCCGTACTAATCACAATTGGTGCTAGCACAGATAAAAAACTAGGCATTGAAGGCGAACAAGCTAAAGGGGTTCTCTCTGCTGTAGAATTTTTGCGTGATGTAGGGAAAAATCAAAATCCCGATTTAACAGGTCAAGAAGTTGCTGTTATCGGTGGTGGAAATGTTTCTATGGATGCCGTCCGAACAGCTGTACGCTTAGGGGCCAAAAAGGTAAGTATTGTTTATCGAAGACGTATTGCAGATATGACCGCCCTCCCTGATGAAATCGAAGGTGCTGTTGCTGAAGGTATAGAAGTGCAAACATTAAAAGCTCCTTCTAAAATTGATGTGGACAAAAATGGCCATATACGAGGGCTTTACGTTGTTCCGCAAATGATTAGCCACATAAAAGATGGACGTGCAAGTGTAAAACCTACTGGCGAAAAAGATATATATATTCCATGTACAACACTTATCGTTGCCATTGGACAAGATATTGAGTTTCAACATTTTGAAGAAGCTGGCGTACCTGTAAAACGTGGAAGAATTATGTCTGAAAAATACGGTGGATTTGATCATATTCCTGGTGTATTTGCTGGAGGCGATTGTGCTACAGGCCCTGCCTCAGTAATTAAAGCAATTGCAGCAGCAAAAGTTATTGCAGCAAATATTGATGAATATTTAGGATTTAACCATATTATTTCCTGTGATGTGGAAATTCCAGAGCCAAATTTAAACGATAAAACGCCTTGCGGAAGAGTAAATATGACGGAACGAGAAGTCTGTCAACGTATACATGATTTTGAAGGTGTAGAACATTGTATGAGCGAAGGAGAAGCAAAACAAGAAGCTTCTCGATGCCTGCGTTGCGACCACTTTGGTTTTGGCATATTTAAAGGAGGTAGAGAAACATTATGGTAAATTTAACAATAGACAATAAAAAAATTTCCGTTCCTGTAGGCACAACTATTTTGGAGGCAGCTGAACAAAATGGTATTCCTATTCCAAGATTATGCTATTTAAAAGGATTAAACGAAATCGGTGCCTGTCGTGTATGTGTTGTTGAGTTAGAAGGTAAAGACAGACTTATTCCTTCTTGTAATAATGTAGTTGAAGAAAATATGGTCGTTTATACAAACAGCCCGAAAGTACGTATGAATCGTAAAAAAACTGTTGAATTTATCCTATCTCAACACGATTGCCAATGTGCTACTTGCCCACGAAGTGGAAATTGTACATTACAAACTATTGCTAACGACCTAAATATTATCGATATTCCTTTTAAGCAACGCTTAGAAAAAATGGAATGGAATAAAGACTTCCCTTTAATCAGAGATTCTGGCAAATGTATCAAATGTATGCGTTGTATACAGATATGTGATAAAGTACAAAATCTTCATGTATGGGACTTGGAAAGTACAGGTTCTCGTACAACTGTACATGTTTCTAAAAATCGCAAAATCGAGGAAGCGAATTGTTCTCTTTGTGGACAGTGTATTACTCATTGTCCTGTAGGAGCGTTACGTGAACGTGATGATACAGATAAAGTTTGGTCTGCTATCGACAATAAAAATAAAATTACAGTTGTACAAATTGCCCCTGCTGTCCGCACTGCCTGGGGTGAAGCTTTAGGTCTTAAACGTGAAGATGCAACGATAGGAAAAATTGTAGACGCCCTTAGAAAAATGGGGTTTGACTATGTTTTTGATACAACATTTTCAGCCGACCTTACAATTATGGAAGAAGGAAACGAATTCTTAGAACGTTTTCTCTCAGGAGAATTAAAATCAAGACCAATGTTTACTTCCTGCTGTCCAGGTTGGGTACGTTTTATCAAATCGCAATATCCTCATCTCGTTCCACAGCTATCTACTGCTAAGTCACCTCAACAAATGTTTGGTACAGTAATGAAAACTTATTTTGCACAATCTATCGGTGTGGATCCTGAGAATATCTGCACAATTTCTATTATGCCTTGCGTTGCTAAAAAGGGCGAAGCTGATATGGATTTATATTATGAGGAATTTGCTGGACATGATGTTGATATTGTATTAACTACCCGAGAATTAACTCGAATGATTCGTTCTGCACATATTAAACCTTCTACATTAGTTGATGTTGAATGTGATACATTGATGAAAGACGGAAGTGGCGCAGGTGTTATCTTCGGTACAACAGGTGGTGTAATGGAAGCAGCTTTACGCTCTGCCTACTATCTATTGATGGGAAAAAATCCTGATGCAGATGCATTTTCTATAGTGCGAAGTGAGCGATTCAATCAAGGTGTAATTTCAGCTGAATTTACTATTGGTGATGCAAAAATTCAAGCTGCAGTTGTAAGTGGTTTAGGAAATACACGAAAACTTATAGATGCTATTGAACATGGTGATGTACACTATGATTTTGTAGAAGTCATGGCATGTCCAGGTGGATGTGTAGGTGGCGGTGGACAACCAATCCACGACGGAGAAGAGCTTGCTCATATACGTAGTAAAAATTTATATTATCTAGATAAAAATGCAAAAATTCGCTTTTCTCATGAAAATCAAGATGTATTAAAGTTATATGAAAATTTCATGGAAAAACCATTATCACACAAAGCCCATATGCTTTTACACACAGACCACAGTCTATGGAAAACGAAAAAATAATAAAAAATATCGGCAGCCATTTAGCTGCCGATCACTTTTTATTTAATAGCTGTCTTTGCAAAGTAAACTGGTAAATGAAAATTAGGTACTTCACTATCAATTTTCGAAAAACTTACATAATGCTCAATCTCTGGGCTCTCAGAAATCTTATAAAAATTACAATAAAATTCTTTTCCATTGATAATCGCATCAAAATCGCATATTTCACGTAAAAAATTCTCTGGAATAGTAAGTGTAATACTCCATTGATTTTCTTCTACTTTTGCCACACAGTGCGATTCTTGACTTACTTCCTCAGAAATAAACTTTCTTCCTTTTCTTCCTTTTCCAAACTTAGAATACATTACCCCGTTTGCATTCATTTCAAAATTAATATACATCACATCATTAGAAAGTTCCTCATTTTCCTCGGTGAAAGCCATAAATACCTCCACTGCACTATCATCACATACCCTGTCACGATTTTGAATATGTTCTCTTTTAGGGTTTGACTCTTCACAGATAAATTTTACATAAATTCCTTTACCTTTCAAATATCCTGCATACCCATATGTTTTAGGAGTACAAATATTTTTCCATTGATAATTGTCTATTGTAAATAACTCACATTTTTCAATATCATTCTTTGTATTGATTTTTCGAATTGCGTATTCCATTTCTTTTACCTGCCTTTGATATTTTATGGCTCTTATTATAGACTATAATTTTAAAGTTTTCAAATATAAAATTCAGCCTGATTACTCAGGCTGAATTTTGTGTTTCCTAGTAGGAATTATTTATTTTCTTTTTTTGAAAAGAAGTACGATTGCTGCTCCTAATCCTGCCACTGTAGCTGTTAATGGAAGAACTGGTGCTTCATCTCCTGTTTTTACAGGTTTGTTTGGTTTAGCTGGTTTTGCTGGTTTTGCTCCATCTGGGTTAGCTGGTTTAACTGGTTTTGTTCCGTCTGGTTTTGTTCCATCTGGGTTTGTTCCATCTGGGTTTCCACCATTGTTGTTTGAATCAGCTTTTACTAAACCTTCAATCGCAATATTTAATGCGCTAGTAGCCGCATCAATATCAGCTTGTTTTGCATCTTTATTTCCTAAAATATCATTTGCATGTTTTAATGCTACTTGGAAGTTTTTCCATGAATCAGCTATATAATCTTTTTCATTGTATTTACCAGCTTGTTTAATTGCTTCTTCCAATTTTGATGTATCTGGTTTTGATGGCTGTGGTTTTTCAGCTGCAACTAAATCTTTTACTGCATCTCCTAAGTTTGCAATTGCAAGTTCTACATCATACTGTGTTGCATCTGCTTTTGCATTAACTTTTCTTGCTGCATCTAAGTATTTAATCATGTTGTTCCACGAATCTTCTGTGTAGTTTTCTTTAACAAGTTTTTCTGCTTCAGTGATTGCGTTTGCTAAACCTGTTTTGTCTACTACTGGTTTTTCTGGTGTAAACGATTTTGTTACACGAAGTTCTGCTGCTGCTGCAAATTGATTTGCTCTATTTCCTGCTGTTTCTACTGCAATTAATTTGACATTTGTAACATTTGTATATTCTTTATCAAATTTAATTTTCTGCCATGTTGTGTTTGTAGAAAGTTGTGCATCATTTGCAACTGTTGTCCAGTTTGCTCCATTATCTGTACTAATTTGTACATCAACTTTTTTCAATTTACCATTGACATTTGCTGCACCTGGACGAGGAAGATATCTCATACCATTTACAGTCTGAGGCTCTTTAAAGTTAAACTGATACCATGCTTTATCAATATTAGCATCATTCCAATTTGTGTGCCAGAATGTCTCTGCTTTGCTATCCTGTGCTAATTTAGGATCACCTTCAGTGGCATTGTCTGGTTGGAAACTTCCTGCCTGTACTGTATATTTATCTGTCGCAATATCACCTCTTGCATCTGTTTCTGTTCCACCTGCATATTTCAAAGATTCCATAGCACCTTTTAATTTATAATATGCTTTTTCAATGTCTTCTTGTGATTGTTTGTTTTTATTTAACACAACTTTTGCGTTTGTTAATGCATCTTCAAGCACTTTCCAATCTGCCGGTAAGTAATTTTCTGCTTTAAGCTGCTCTGCTTCTTTTACTAACGCTTCTAAATCAGCTCTTGATACATCAGATTTTACTTCTTCAATTTTCAAGTTATCTAATACAAAATCTTTATATCCACCAAAGTTTGCTGCTGCATCTTTTGTTCCTTGAAGATCTGGTGCTTTTGTTGTTGAGTAAATACCAAACCATGTCTGTCCACCTGTAGAACCTGTAATATTAAATTGATATGTTTTCTCTGCTTTTGCACCCATTGCTTTTTCAAGTTCAATTACTTTTTCATTACCTTTTACTTCACCATTCCCTACAACCACTCCGTAAATTCCATTTGAACCTGACTGATAATCAAATGAAACTTTATATGTTTTTCCTTCTTCAAAACGGAAGTTTTGAGGAATTGTCTGCATTACAAGATTTCCTCTTTGGCAAAGACCATTTGTCTTCACTGACCAGTTAGATTTTGGATCATTCTTTGTAAGGACATCATCCATTTTCTTCACATCCCAGCCAGCTTGAGTATATTTATCATGTAATTCAGAAAGATGTGTACGGTTATCTTCTACACCTTCAATTGCTCCGATAACGAATGGATATACACCTTGTACATTATCTTCAAAGTTCTGATTCATTCCAACTACATTACCATCTTTGTCTTTCTTCACAACGTCCATAGTTGTTTCTGTTACTCGAACATCATCAAAATATGCTTTGCCATCTCCCGCTTCTTTCGCAAGAGTTAGTGATACTTTGCCATTTTCAGGTGCTGTAAAATATACATACATATTTTGGAAATAACTTGTTCCATCAACTGTTGCACTTGAATTGCTATGTGTATATGCTTTTACGTAATTTTTTGCAATTGATTTTGTTGTATAATTTGAATCTAATACTTTATCTCCAGATTTTACTGTAACACTCGCTTTTGCATCACTTCTATTATCCACACCAACTAATACTGCGTATTTCTGACCCGGTTTTAAATCTGTTAATTCCTGAGTCATAGCTACTTTGCCTTCTAATTTCAACATTGGATTACTGAACTGACTCTTAGCAATAGTTGCTTTTCCATCTCCTGCCTTTTTCCAATATTTTTCAAGCCCCGCATCACCTGTATTAAATCCTGCATCTACAATATGCATTCCTTCACTCCATGTGATTTTTAAGTTATCTTCTTTTCCTCTACATACAACATAAGGTGTTTGTGCTTTTGCATCTAAGGTAATTTTACCACCTGTAACCGGAACTGTTTTTTCATTTACTTTTCCTAAATCTGTTAATTCATAAACTTTTACGTTTTCTAAATTTTTCCAATTATCTTGAAGCTCCCAAGTAGTTGTTCCACCTTTTGTATTCCAGTGGTACATCTTTTCTTTGTTTTCCGCTACTTTTTCACCTGTTTCTGCATCCCAATTCCATGGAACTAAATAAGACTCTGTTCCTCCTTGTCCATTATCTCCTCTTGAAACGGCACCTGTTGCAATGACTTTACCATTTAATGTCATCGTTCTATCACGATACTTGGCATCATCTGGATTTTCAGAACCTCTCTGAAGAACTAAATCACCCATATCGCCTTTTAATGTAATTTTCTTTTCAGGTGTCCATGTATAAGCTCTCCCTTTAGGATCATTTTTAGTAAATGCGTTTCCATTTTCCCAGTCCATAACTTTAAAATGTTGGATAAATTTTGTTGTTAAATCATGTGTGTATAGATTTCGAATATATGCATCATAATCATTACGTCCTTGCCAGCCTTCAAAATCTTTCATATTATATCCACCAAGAAGTGGTGCCATTGCTGCTCCACCATATGAAGGATAATCACCTACCCATGAATCTTTCTGATGATTACGAAGGAAACGCATAACTTCACTATTTTCACCTTTTAACTCAAAACCTCCATATGTAAGGTCAGTAGCCCAGTGCTGGAATGTTGAATCATATTCATTTGCAGATCCCCATTCAGTAGCCATACGCCAACCATTATCATTGATTTCTTTAGATAATTTACGTGTCTGCCAAGAATCGTCACTTCCACCTGTTTGATTTCCCCAAATATCAACGTATACAAAGTCCATGTTGTCGCCAACTTTTTTCTTCAATTCATTGAAACGGCTTCTTCGATTTCCTGTTCCTAAATCATAAACACTGTCAAGTCCGACCCCTTGATCTAGCCAGTTCCAGCCGTAGCGAAGATTTCCGTTGGCATCTCTTCTTACAGAATCATCTGTAAACGCTTTCGCTTCTGGATACATTTCACCTGCATTTACATGAATACCAAATCTTGCTCCATATTTTTTCCCTTTTTCCATCATAGTGTTCATGTCTTTTGCGCCACCAATACGTTTTCCAATGTCTGCATAATCAGGGTGTCCAGAATCATGCCCTTCACTACCATATCCTTTTAAAAGAACTGATTGTCCTAATCCATCAGTGTGCATTGCAACACGTTTTACATTATCTAATGTCGTTAAGAATGGATTCTGAGCCTGTCCACCAAAGTTCATTGCAATACGCCATGCAACTAATTCAGGTACTTCTTCGCTCTTCTTTGGATTGTGCATAACTTCTCTAAATGCTACAGCACCATCCTGCCAGTCAACATTTTCATCACCATTAATATTTCCAGCAATTGCTATTTTCATTGATGGCATTTCTGTTTCTTCTATAACATATTCTTTCTTATAAAGACTTCCATCTGCATTTTTCTTAGGTGCACTCTCTACTGCTCTATGATAATACCATTTTGTGCTTCCCAATCCAGTAGTCACATATCCATTTTCTTTTTGTGTAGTTGCCATTACCCTTGTATTATGACTACCACCTGAAACACCTACTGCTTTTACACTACCTTCGTTTTCAGCATTACTCCAAAGGCCTGCACTTAATTCATTATTAGAAACAAAAGCATACATATAATCTTGATTTTTTACAGGGGTGTTATTGTTTACTTCTACAAATTCATCTCCGCTAATTGTTGTGTTAGAAGACATTAAAGCACCTTTTAAATTTGCTCCTGTTTGTGTACTTCTTACAGAAATTAAACTATGGTTTGGAATTTCAATTGTCTGAATAGCGTTATCTTTTGTTTCTTTCACTCCAGCTTTGAGAAGTTTATTTTCTACCTTTGTGATATCAAAATGCAATTCATTTTTCTTTACTTTCAATTCAGCTGTAATAACCGCATCAATTTTACCATCAGCTGTTTTTAAATTCATCACATATGTCGCTTTATCATTTGCAAAAGTTGCTTTTACATCTTCTTTTTTCAATTTGATATCTATATTATTAATTTTAATTGTATCAATTGCTTTTGTTTGACCATAGAACGCTTTTCCCTTATTAGTTTCATCTTTCATTACATATTTTGCAACACTTGGGAAATGCTTAGCTACAAATACATCCATGTCTGCTGAAGAAATTTTTTCTGTTTCAATTTCTGCTTCTGGGGATAATATAATATTATCTACAGATACTGTTGCTCCATTTACAGTAACACTTCCTGTAGCAATTCCAACACCTTCTTTTGTAACTTCAATTGAATGTGTGCCATTTTTTAATTTTAAAGTATATCTTCCTTCTGCATCTGTAGTTGTTGTCTGATCTCCAACTTTTACAGTTGCACCTACTACAGCTTGGCCTTTTGCATCTACAACTTTACCAGTTACATCATAAGTTGCTTCCGCTTTCTGTCCTGTGTAATGGATGTCTTTTAAGAATACATCAGTTTTTGTATTTCCCCAACTTCCTGCTTTAATTGCAATTTTATTTCCTAAACTATCCTTAATTCCACTGAAATCTTCGTTATTGAATACTACTTCATTATTTAATTTCAATGTCATCTGATATCTGTCATTCCATTCAATGCGAACTTTTGTTTCAGCATTTTTTGCAGGTGCTGGCTTTCTTGAACCTTGGTAATAATTATCTGTTCCCGGTTTGTATTTTTGCCAGAACCATCCACCATTATCATATCCTGCAAACATTCCGTTAGCATCTGTGTTATATCCTAAATAAACGCCAAAACGATCACTATTTTCCTGTGCTTTATTTTCATTATTGGATTTTAATGTGAACTCAAAAAATCCTTCTTTTGTAAAATCAAAATTTGTTGGGTTTACCCAAATTGCCGGTTTTGTTCCTGGATTATTTCCATTTCTTGCTCCTGATTTCAAATGTAACCAACCATTTTCAATTGCACAAACAGAATCTGTTCCTACTTTATTTTCTTCAGCCCATTTGTCGTTAACCCCATCTGCTGAAGCAGTCTCTTTTCCAGCCTTAGCGCTATTTTCGTCAGCTGCTTGTACCATAGCAGGAACATTCAAATACTGTGTAGGTGCTGCTACAGTTGGTACTGTCATGCTAGCAACCAAAAGTAAGCTAAGAACTTTTAAATTTCTCTTTTTCATAAATATCTCCTTTCCGCTAATATCCATACATATTGCACAAATATCTCCATATAATTATACTTCAATTATACATATTTTTTCAATTTTATTGTTTATATTTCTACTTATGTGCTATTTTTTTCTACTATCGTACAAATATATCTATACAAAAACAAAGACAGAAAAAAGTGTAGTTATTTTACACAATTTCTGTCCTTTTTGCAATTTATTTACTGTATATATTTTATTTTTTCTTTCAGCAAAATGCACAATTCTGTATTTTATATTCTTTTCAAAAGAAATCTATTTTAAACTTTTTATATCAAAAAAGGAAAGCCTTTCGACTTTCCAACTTTCTCATTATACCTTCAAAACCACACACAAGAAATATCATCCGTATATCACCTATTCCTAA
>JAHHTN010000025.1 GCA_020024645.1 Faecalimonas sp. | reverse complement strand
GTATTATACTTCGTGATTAAATCTGCTGTGAAAAAAGGATTGCAAGAATATCAAACCTCTTTGGACGAAAAGAAAAAAAACAATTAAACAATGTAATCAAAACTTTATAGGAGAATTTTCCTATGACTCTATCAAAAAAGCAATTTAATGTTTTAAAAATCATTTGGTTTATAATGACTTTTGTTCTTGTATACATAATGTGGGCTTTACCAAAAGGAGTCAGCCATAGTACTTCAACTTCTATATTTAATACAACACACTTAATCTTCACTTGTGCCCTTATTAAATTAGCACCAAAAGACTACGACTTTTCACTAATAGAAAAAGGGATTGTTATCTTCATAATAATTGCAATGACTGTTTCTCTTTTCTAACATTTAACTTTATTTACTATATCTAAAAAGAAGGAGAGTTTATATCTATGTCCATTATACTTCTTTTTTTAAACTTCGCACTGTTTTTCAAAAGCCTTTGGAAATGGTTCGCTTTTACAGGTATCGATTCCAATACAATTTCCTTAGTTGCTTTGTTATTGTGCATCGTTCTTGCTATTGTTCCTGCTGCCTACTGTGCCGAACGAGAAAAACAATATTTAGAATCCTCTCTCAGTCGGAAAAAGCAGATACGAATTCTTTGTCTATTTGCTTTTATCGTAGCTGGATTTTATGTATAAAGGAAATAAATTAGGAGGGGAAAATCCCCTCCTTTATCGTTGTATAAATACGTATTTTTTCTCATTTGACATACTTTCTTCAAATTCATAATCATTCCAATCAAATCCTTTGATTTGTTCTGGATGATCAATTCTATTTTCCACAATGAATTTCACCATTTGTCCTCTTGCCATTTTTGCCGAAGTGGTAATTGTTCGTAATTTTCCTTTATGATATGTTAAAAACTCCACATCAATAAATTGATCTTGCTTAGCATATTTTCGGATAGTTTTTGCATACTCTTCTGATGCCAAATTTAATACAATCTGATTTTCTTTATATACTTCATTATATAGCAATTCTCCCCAAAATTGATATAAACTCTTATCATTCAATTTCAATTTGCATTGCATTTCTAACCGATACGGCAAAATTTCGTCCAATGGTTTTACACAACCATAACAAGCACTCAAAATTCGTAAATGATTATTTACATACTCCAGCTCTTCTATCGAGAAATTTTCTGCTCCTATATTTTTAAACACAAGACCATCATATGCCAAAATTGCCATTGTTCCTTCTTTATTTAAATCAAAATTTTGGATATCCAAAAATGCTTGCACAGCTAATTTTTCATTCACTTTCATTAATGTTTCTAACTCATATGGTTGATATTTTTTGAGTTTTTCTATAATTTGTTTCGTTTTATCTTGAAACATGGTACGACTTAATGAAACATTATCTCGTTTCACTACCTTCATATTTTTTGCTGGTGATATAATTGTAATCATTTATCTTTCTCCCGTATCTTGCTTTATTGTTGTAAAAAAAACAACTCCTAAAATAATAATTCCTCCAATTATTTCCTTCTTATCTGGTATTTCTCTTAAAATTAATACTGCTGCTATAATTCCATATACAGATTCCAAGCTAGAGATAATCCCTGCTGTCTGAACACGAATATACTTTAAACCTTCAATAAATAACGAGTGTGCCATTGCTGTACAAATGATACCGTATAAAAGAAGTCCTCCAATATCTAGCATTGTTACTTGCGGTTTAATAATAAATAGCGATGGTAATAACACAATTGCAGCAAATCCCTGCTCGTAGAACGATATTATACTTCCAGAATAATCACTTGCAAATTTTCTATTCCACAAGGAAAGAATTGCATAGGAAAAACTACATATCATACCAAGCAAAATTCCCTGTGTCATGCGATTTCCCAATTCAAACTCAGGAACAATACAAAACACACCCACCATCATGATCACTGCACTACATATATTAGGAATTTTTAATTTCTCATGAAATACATATGGTTCCAAAAAGGTGACAAATAGAGGAAATGTAGAAAATGTAATTGTTCCTATTGCCACAGTTGACATCTGAATAGAAAGCATAAATGTGGTCCAATGTACAGCAAGAATTATCCCCGCCACAAACATTTCCACATACTTTTTTCCACATTCCAAATGAATATTCTCACGTCTGATTTTTAATACAAAAAATAAAAATATAGATGAAAATAACACTCTTCCAAAAGTAATTATAATTCCCGATAAATTAATCATTTTGGCAAACAAACCAGATATTCCAAATAAAAGCACTGCCAAATGTACTGAAATAAGACTTTTCTTTTGTAGATTCATTTTTCTTGTTCCTTTTCTTTCTTGCAGACATTATAATCTTTCTTTTCTTTTTTCGCAAGATTCTGATAAAGAATAAACAATTCTTGTGACACATATTTGAAAGTGCTATACTAAATAAAACGCACTTATTTAGCAGGGGATTTTATGAAACAACTTATACAAAAATTAAAAGAAACACAAACATTAACAAAAAAAGAGTGGAGAACTCTCATTGAACACCGTACTCCCGAATTGTCAGAATATCTTTTTTCAGAGGCACGGAAAGTACAGAAACACTACTATGGAAATCGTGTATATATCCGAGGGTTAATTGAATTTACAAACTTTTGTAAAAATGATTGTTTTTACTGTGGAATTCGCAAAAGCAACGGACATATTTGTCGCTATCGCCTAACAAAAGAAGATATTTTAGAATGTTGCCAAATTGGCTATCCCCTTGGATTTCGCACATTTGTCCTACAAGGTGGTGAGGACGGCTTCTTCACTGACGAAAAAATAATAGACATTGTTTCTTCAATAAAATCCAATTATCCAGATTGTGCTATCACTCTATCCATCGGTGAAAAATCTTATGAGAGTTATAAGGCATTTTTTGACGTAGGAGCTGATCGATTTCTTCTTCGACATGAAACATATTCAGCAGAACATTATGGGAAATTGCACCCTCACACTTTATATGCAAAAAATCGCCAACAATGTCTATGGGATTTAAAAGACATCGGCTATCAAGTGGGAACTGGATTTATGGTCGGTTCTCCTTATCAGACAGTCGAAAATTTAGTAGAAGATATGTTATTCTTAAAAGCATTAAATCCGCAAATGGTTGGTATCGGACCATTTATCCCCCATCATGATACTCCATTCCACAATTTCCCCCAAGGAAGTCTAGAACTCACCTTGTTTATGTTAGCACTTATTCGCCTTATGCTACCTAAGGTGCTTCTTCCTTCCACAACTGCTTTGGGAACAATTGCACCGAATGGACGAGAACGAGGTATAATGGCAGGAGCGAATGTTGTAATGCCAAATCTTTCTCCCAACAATGTACGCAAAAACTATATGCTGTATGATAATAAAATCTGTACCAATAGTGAAGCTGCTGAGGGAATTGAACAACTGAAAACCCAACTACAAACAATCGGATATGAAATCAGCGTTTCCAGAGGAGATTCGCTAAATTAATCCTAATAGGAGGTATTTACCATGTATAATATTTTATCAGAAAAACCGGAAGAATTTATTAACCATGAGGAAATTCTCGACACCTTAACATTTGCCGAAAAAAACAAACACAATCTGGAAATGATTAATCAAATTATTGAAAAGGCTAAACTTCGCAAAGGTCTTACACATCGTGAAGCATTAATCTTATTAGATTGTGATATCGCAGAAAAAAATCAAGAAATTTATGCTCTTGCAGAACAGATTAAAAAAGATTTTTACGGCAATCGAATCGTTATGTTTGCTCCTCTTTACCTTTCCAACTATTGCGTAAATGGCTGTACATACTGCCCTTATCATATGAAAAACAAACATATTGCAAGAAAGAAATTGACACAAGAAGAAATTCGAAAAGAAGTTATTGCTCTTCAAGATATGGGACATAAACGTCTAGCATTAGAAACTGGTGAAGATCCTGTGAATTCTCCTATTGAATATGTATTAGAATCTATCAAAACGATTTATAGTATAAAACACAAAAATGGTGCAATTCGCCGTGTCAATGTAAATATTGCCGCAACCACAGTGGAAAATTATCGTAAATTAAAAGAAGCTGGCATCGGAACTTATATTCTGTTTCAAGAAACCTACCACAAAGAAAGTTATCTACAACTTCATCCAACTGGTCCAAAACATGACTATGACTATCACACCACAGCTATGGACAGGGCAATGCAAGGTGGAATCGACGACGTGGGAATTGGCGTACTTTTTGGTTTAGATAAATATCGTTATGAACTTGCAGGACTTTTAATGCATGCCGAACATTTAGAAGCTGTATTCGGAGTCGGACCACATACAATCAGTGTTCCACGCCTTCGCCATGCAGACGACATCGATGCTGATTCTTTTGATAATGGAATTGATGATGACACTTTCGCTAAAATTGTTGCCTGTATCCGTATTGCTGTCCCTTACACTGGAATGATTATTTCTACAAGAGAAAGTCAGGTCTGTCGTGAACGTGTATTACATTTGGGCGTATCCCAAATTAGTGGTGGTTCTAAAACAAGTGTAGGTGGCTACGCTGAGCCTGAACCTGAAGATCACAAATCAGAACAGTTTGACGTAAGTGATACAAGAACTTTAGATGAAGTAGTAAAATGGCTTATGGATTTAGGATATATTCCAAGTTTTTGTACCGCTTGCTATCGTGAAGGAAGAACCGGGGATCGGTTTATGTCACTTTGTAAAAGTGGACAAATTCAAAATTGTTGTCAACCAAATGCTCTAATGACATTAAAAGAATATCTTATGGACTATGCTTCAGAAACCACAAAAAGAGTAGGAGAACATGTTATTCAAGAAGAACTTAATCAAATTCCGAATGAAAAAGTCCGTCAAATAGTAATAGAAAATTTAAAAGCAATTGAACAGGACAATCGAAGAGATTTTAGATTTTAGGGAGGAAATATATGAGTTTAAACAATACGCCTTCTGCCAACAGAATACATATTGGTATTTTTGGCAGAAGAAACTGTGGAAAATCCAGTTTAATTAACGCATTAACAGGTCAAACTCTTTCTATTGTATCTGATACCAAAGGAACAACTACGGATCCCGTCTTAAAGGCAATGGAGCTCCTTCCCTTAGGTCCTGTCATATTTATTGATACTGCTGGTCTTGACGATGTAGGAGATCTTGGACAATTACGAATTGCAAAAACATACCAAATGTTGAACAAGACAGATATTGCCTTGCTTGTGGTAGACAATTCTATAGGTATGACTACAGAAGATAACGCTATTTTAAAGAAAATTGAAAAAAAGCAAATTCCCTACTTAGTTGTCTATAATAAATGTGATATAGGTAAAAAAACAAACAAGCAACTATCCAAAACTTCTATTGAGGTCAGTGCAAAAACAGGTTTTCATATGCAAGAATTGAAAGAACGAATTGCTACTCTCCTCCCGATTAACACACCCAAAGTGCCAATTGTTCGAAATTTACTTTCTCCAAATGATTTTGTTATTCTTGTTGTTCCAATTGATTCTGCTGCACCAAAAGGAAGACTTATCCTACCACAACAACAGACAATTCGAGAGATTTTAGATGCGAATGCTATTTCTATTGTCGTTAAGGATACTGAATTAAAAAATACACTTGAACATTTAGGAAAAACACCTCGTCTTGTCATCACCGATAGTCAAGCATTTAAACAGGTGTCAGAAATCGTTCCACAAAATATTTGGCTAACTTCTTTTTCTATTCTCTTTGCCAGATATAAAGGGAATTTAAAAACGCTAATAAACGGAGCATTTGCCATTGACCAACTCAAAAATGGGGATACTGTACTCATTTCCGAAGGTTGTACACATCACCGCCAGTGTGGAGATATTGGAACAGTAAAACTCCCAAATTTACTGAAACAATATACAAAAAAAGAGTTGAATTTTGTATTTACAAGTGGGGAAGAATTTCCTTTAGACTTAACACCATATCATTTAATTATCCATTGCGGTGGCTGTATGTTAAATGAACGTGAAATGAAATACCGTATTCGCTGTGCTTACGATGAAAAAATTCCTATAACAAACTATGGTATTGCTATCGCAAAAATGAATGGCATTTTAGAAAGAAGCTTAGAACCTTTCACTCATACTTAAAGGAGAATTACCCATGAATATATATGATAACATTTTAGAATTTAAAGGAACTTGGCGTACCTATCAAGAACGGATTCTTTCTCGCTCAGAACAATATTTATCTGACAAAAAAATCCATATTGTTGCCGCCCCTGGTTCAGGAAAAACAACTTTAGGAATCGAACTTATTCGAAGGCAAGGTAAACCATGTCTTATTCTGTCTCCAAGTATTACTATCCGCCAACAATGGATTTCTCGTATGGAACAAAGTTTCTTATTAGACGGAAATGACCCAAAAGAATGGTTTTCTAACACTCTAAAACAACCAAAAGCTATTACAGCTATCACCTATCAAGCTTTACACAGCTGTATGAAGCATTATAAAGGTACATTATCTGACATTGATGAAGGTGAAAATGAGACAGAAGAAGTTGTTGATTACACAGATTTTGATCTGCAAAATTTTTTAGAACAAAGTGGAATTCAAACCGTCTGCCTTGACGAAGCACATCATTTGCGAAGTGAGTGGTGGAAAGCATTGGAAGATTTTTTAAAACACATTCCAAACCTAACATTAATTTCCTTGACAGCAACACCTCCTTATGACAGTAAACCTGCGCAATGGAAGCGCTATACCGACCTTTGCGGACCGATTGATGAGGAAATTTTTACACCAGAACTTGTGCAGGAAGGAAGTTTATGTCCGCATCAAGATTATATTTACTTTAACTGGCCGACAAAAGAAGAAGAACAGGCCATACACAATTTTACCAAAGAAGCGAATGAAATTATAGATTTCCTAAAATCAGATAAAGAATTTATTCGAATGGTTGCTTCTCACCGTGGAATTTTATCTCCAATGGAATATAGCGAAAAATTTTTAGATAACCCAAAATATTTTTCATCTATTCTTATTTTTCTACATGAAAATAAAATTCCTTTTTCATCCTATCTTACTGAATTAACCGGAACAAAAGGAAATTTTCCAAAACTTTCAGGGAAATGGCTAGAAGTATTACTTCAAGGTTTTCTATATGACGATATAGACAGCTTTCCTAGTGATACAGTGTATCGTGAACAATTAATTGCACAATTAAAATCAGCAGGATGTATTCGAAGAAATAAAGTTATCCTAACAAAAAATGAAGAAATAACCAAACTGCTCACTTCTAGCAAAGGAAAATTACATAGTATTAATGATATTGTACATGCAGAATATACGAGCATGGGAAATAATTTACGTCTATTAGTTTTGTGCGACTTTATAAAAAAAGAATTACTACATACGATTGGCGATTTAGAAAAACCTGTTCAGGAAATAGGCGCTGTTCCTATTTTTGAAAATATACGCCGAGAACAGATCAACGGACTCCGTCTTGGTGTTCTAAGTGGGAGCGTTGTTATCCTGCCTTCCGACACGCAAGAAGAGTTATATACTCTCGCACACTCATATTCCTGCGAATGTGAAATGGTTCCTTTAAAAGATACAGGATATAGCAAAATAACTGTTCATGGTACAAATCATCATATAGTATCAATTATTACAGAATTATTTTCTAGAGGATATATTCATCTTTTAATCGGAACAAAATCTTTGCTTGGAGAAGGATGGGACTCCCCCTGCATTAACTCGCTTATTTTAGCAACTTATGTAGGCTCTTTTATGCTAAGTAATCAAATGCGTGGTCGAGCTATTCGTGTTTCTAAATCTGTTCCAAATAAAACAAGTAATATATGGCATCTTGCCTGTATTTTTCCAAGAAAATATAAACAAGAACAAGAACTTACCGGAGATTACGAAACACTTACCAGAAGATTCAATGCTTTTCTTGGCGTTTCCTATACGGAAGATGTCATTGAAAATGGAATAGAACGTCTAGATATTGACTCAAAATTAAATACAAAAAAGGAAATTAAAAAGTGCAATCAAAAAATGCTTAAACGTGCTAAAGATCGTGATTCTTTGCAAAAATCTTGGAAAAAATCTTTAAAAGTAATTTCTGATAAAATGAGTGTAGAAGAAATGGTTGAAATGGATAATACTATGGCTAATGATCCTGGTTATTTGTTTTTCAATGCGGTTGTTTTTGAAATCATTTCTTTAATTACAAATATTATAAGTTTGACTGCTGAATTTTCCATACGAAGAACTCCAGGCGCAGATACTTCTGGAACTGTTTTCATTGCCATCTTGTTTTTATTATCTGTTTTTGGAATTGGGAAATATGGATATCAAATTTTTAGTATGTGGTCCCCACAAAAACGTATGCAAAAAGCAGCTAATGGTATTTTAAATGCCCTCATACAAACCAACCATATTGAAGAGCCACTCCATTGTCGCGCCGTTGTGGAGCAAAAAGAAATTCTTGCTTTCACTTATCTAAAAGGAGGAACAACCAGAGATAAAACTTTATTTGCGGAGTGTGTTGCTGAATTTTGGGGTGTAATTGATAACCCACGTTATATACTTGCCCTTCATGGTGGAAAAAGACGAACAAGTGAATATTATTGTATTCCTGAAATTTTAGGAAAGAAAAAAGAGGATGCTCTCATTTTTTCTAAATGTATGAAACAGCTTTTAGGTCCTTACGAAGCAGTCTATACACGCACACCAGAAGGTAGAAAACTTCTTTTAAAGGCAAGGACTCGATCTTTTGTAAATAAAAATGATCGCATCCTTACAAATAAGAAAAAAGTGAAAAATGAGTTTGAATAACAATGATACCAATTATTTGCATTACTAAAATCATTGGTATTCCAATATAAAATTTTACCTTTTTTGTCTTATGACGAAATATTTGCATTCCAAGAAACGCCCCTATAGAACCTCCCACAAAAGCTACACCTAACAATGTTGCTTCGGGTATTCTCCATTTGTGGCGTTTCGCCTTTCCTTTATCTGCCCCATACAATATGAAGGCTATTGTATTTATCACGCATAAATAAATAATTATATTTTTCATTTTAATACCACCCTAACCATGATATAATAAGAAGAATAGATTTGTAAATATACTAGGAGGAATATCATGAATTTTCTAAGCATTTTCGATGTGATTGGTCCAAATATGATTGGTCCGTCCAGTTCACACACTGCCGGTGCAGTCGCAATTGCGCTTCTTGCACGAAAGATGTTTGCACAACCAATAGATAAAGTAACATTTACATTATATGGTTCCTTTGCCAAAACTTATCACGGACATGGAACAGACAAAGCATTACTTGGTGGGACACTTGGTTTTTCTACTGACGATGAAAGAATCCGAGATGCTTTCTCCATAGCCAAAGAAAAGGGAGTCGAATACCACTATATTATTGATGAAGAAACAATAACAGAGCATCCGAACACTGCCGATATTTTATTAGAAAATAATTCTGGACATACTCTTTTTATTCGTGGAGAATCTATCGGCGGAGGAAAGATGAAAATCGTCCGAATTAATAATATTGACGTAGAATTTACTGGAGAATATAGTACACTAATTGTACAACAAATTGATAAACCTGGGGTAGTTGCACATATTACCCAGTGCTTAAGCGAAGAAAACGTAAACATCGCCTTTATGCGTTTGTTTCGTGAGGATAAAGGTGCTACTGCCTTTACTATCGTGGAATCTGATGAAGAAATTCCAACAGAAATTTTAGATAAAATTCGCGTAAATAAACATGTTAAAGACTTGATGCTCATTCAAATGTAGGAGGATATGAAAATGGATTTTTTTAATGGACAAACTTTATTAAATTTATGCGAAAAAGAACAGGTTTCTATCTCCGCAGCAATGAAAGAACGTGAAGTAACTATGGGAAGTTTATCAGCCGGAGAAGTAGAAGAAAAATTAGCTGAAGTACTTACTATCATGAAAAATTCTGCTCATAAACCGATACAAAATCCCGGAAAATCTATCGGGGGGCTTATCGGTGGTGAAGCAAAACAAGTTGCTGACCATGCAAAAACAAATACAAGTGTATGTGGTTCTATGTTATCAAAAGCGATTTCTTATAGTATGGCTGTTTTGGAAGTTAACGCATCTATGGGGTTGATTGTCGCTGCTCCAACTGCTGGATCATCGGGTGTTGTTCCTGGAACATTACTTGCATTACAAGAAGAAAAATCATTATCTGATTCCACTCTTTTCAATGGACTATTAAACGCTAGTGCAGTTGGATATATTTTAATGAGAAACGCTTCTGTTTCTGGTGCAGAAGCTGGATGTCAAGCAGAAGTTGGAGCCGCCTCAGCAATGGCCGCCTCAGCAGTCGTTGAAATGATGGACGGTACACCTAAAATGTGTTTAACTGCTGCTAGCATTGCTCTTTCAAACCTTTTAGGTCTTGTATGTGATCCAATTGCAGGATTAGTCGAATCCCCTTGCCAAAGCCGAAATGCAATTGGAGTTGCCAATGCAATCACTTCTGCTGAGCTTGCTCTAAGCGGGGTAACTCATCCGATTCCTTTTGATGAAATGGCGGAAGCCATGTTCCGAGTAGGAAAAAGTCTCCCATTTGAATTACGTGAAACTGCAATGGGTGGCTGTGCAGGTACACCTACTGGTTGTCATTTAGGTTGCAGTATTTGCAAATAGCGAATAAGGTCTGTTTCATTTTCCAAACGAAACAGACCTTATTTTTGTTTTATGGAATATAAAATCCATAATGTACTTTTCCATTGTCCCATATTGCAATCACTTCATAAATACAAGATTTTTTTGCTCTTTTTATATAACCAATATTTTCATCTAATGCCACTCGCACTCGCTGTCCATGAGAAACCTTTTCTTTTGCTGTACTAACTGGATATCTCATTACTTTAATATGTTTAGGAGCAACTGAAAAAAGTAATTTCAAATCAGAGTTCTCCCCATTACAGACAACCTCTGATAACCCTTCTTTTTCGAAAAAAGAAATATCTTCTACTTTTTCCACCTGTTGTTTTCCGTCCATATCTTCGTATTTCCACTCATAATTTCCCGCTGTAGCAGACGTTGTAACTAGTGTATTTTTTTGTATATTTTCAATATCCATATATGGAATGTCCGCTTTGCTTGGCCTTTGTACAAATTTAGCAACTTCTTGCTGATATTTTTCTGTATCTTTTACAGTTCCCTTTTTTATTCGAACCATTTTCGTCACACCTGGATACTGTCCTGGATAAGATTGTAACATTTTTCCATCACCATAACAGACAAGAATATCACCTGCACCCAAATCCTTTTGCTTTATCTTATTTGCATGTTCATCATACAATTTATCCTCTGGAATAATTGCATAAAAAGGGGACTCTGTACTTCTGTCAAAAAAGATATAATTATCATCTTCACATGGAACATACATTGCCTCTATCTGCTTATGATTTTCTTCTGCATTTTTTTGTTTTGTCTGTTTTTCTTCTTTACATGACGTTAAGCAAACGCTGAAAAGTACTAAAATAATAAGTATACTTATTCTTGTTCTCTTTCTCATATTTTAATTCCTTCTAACACTTCTCCTATCGGTTTTTGAATACATAAATCCGCCTGTTCATCTTTTGGTGTTGCACTTTTATTCAGCACAACAAGATATTTTCCTTTAAAATAATCAATAAAACTTGCCGCTGGATAAACTACAAGAGAAGTTCCTCCGATAATCAACATATCTGCTTTTAAAATTTCTCTAACAGATTTTTGAATTACTGTACTATCCAAACTTTCCTCATAAAGAACTACGTCTGGTTTTATTCTTCCTCCACATATACACAGAGGAATGTTTTCTGATTCTTTTATATATTTTGCATCGTAAAATTTCCCACATTTTTGACAATAATTTCGATGAATACTTCCATGCAATTCCAACACATTTTCACTTCCTGCAAGTTGATGCAATCCATCAATATTTTGCGTAATAACAGCGCTTAACTTCCCCGCTTTTTCCATTTCTGCAAGTTTTAAATGAGCTGCATTCGGTTTCGCATCTAGGAACATCATTTTCGATTTATAAAATTCATAAAATAATTCTGGTTTCTTCTGAAAAAATGTATGGCTAACAACCTGCTCTGGCGGATAAATATACTTTTCCTGATAAAGCCCGTCACTACTACGGAAATCTGGAATGTTGCTTTCTGTAGATACTCCTGCTCCTCCAAAAAATACAATTCGTTGACTTTCATCAATCATTTTCTGAAGTAACGCTAACTTTTCCATTAGAATACCTCCTTCTTATATACTTCTCCTTCTAAATTCTTCCATAGATATGTATTTCCTTCAATAATCATATAACTGTGTTCTGAATTTCCCTTCGGAATAGATATTGAGCCTGGATTTAAGTAAATATATTTTCCAATCCATTCTCCTGCTGGTACATGAAAATGTCCATTCAACAAAATATCACCTTCTTGTAACATTGGAAGATTGTCTCTGTTAAATTGATGTCCATGTGTAGCAAAAATCATTCTGTCATTCACAGAAAAAATTGCATAGTCTGCCAATATAGGAAATTCTAATACCATCTGATCAACCTCCGTATCGCAATTTCCTCTAACGCAAAGCAACTTTTCTTTCATATTATTTAACATTTCAATTACCTTTTTCGGATGATATTCTCTTGGCAAATCGTTTCTTGGGCCATGATACAGAATATCCCCTAAAAGTAGTAATTTGTCCGCCTTTTCTCTATAAAATGCGTCTATCATTTTCTCACAATAGTAAGCTGAACCATGTATATCTGATGCAATCATTAACTTCATTTTTCTGTCCTCTTTCTTTATCCCAATCTTTAATTTAACTGTAACATAAATCACCTTAAACTCACAAGGACTTCTTCTAAAATCACAAAGAAAAAGGAGCCTTTTCAGAAAGAAATTAATGATAATTTCTAAAAAATTCTGAAAGCCCCTCTAATGTTTTTAGCAACACAGGAATCTCTTCCTTATTCAATTTTTTGATAACTGCATCCGTCATCTGATGATGAAATTGTGCATGATGTTTATATGCCCTTTTCCCTTTTTCCGTTAATTTAATATAAACAACTCGCCGATCTTCTTCGCTTCTTTCTCGAACAGCATATTTCTTATTGACTAAACTATTCATCGAAGTCGTTAGTGTGCCTGCAGTTACATTTAATTTCTTTGCAATGATTGACATTGGATTTCCCTCTCCAAGACCAATCGCCTCAATAATGTGCATATCATTATTTGTAATATCTTTAAATTCTTCTGTGATAATCGCCTTTTCTTCTAGTTCCCAGATTTCATTAAACAAATGCACTAAAATATCATTAATGGTTTCATATGTATTCATTTACTTCCTCCTTCACCAGAATGATACTAAGTCTATTATACACATTCTTCTGGTAAAAGGAAAGAATCAATTACTTCTTTCACCGTTTCTATTTTTGTAGCACGATATGTTTCTGCCCCACAGAAAATAAGTCCCTCTTCTATATTTCCTTTCACTGCTTCTATTAATTTTTGCGTAATACAATATGGAATTTCCTTAGGATTACATCCCTTGATACATTGGTAACATCTTGTAGGCAAAATACGCTCTCCTGTTTGTATCTTCCTAATCAAAGTATTACGGATTGCTCGCGCAGGCATTCCAACTGGACTTTTCACAATTTGAATATCCTCTTTCTTAGCATTTATATACGCTTCTTTATAACGTATATCTGCATCACACTCTTTTGTTGTAACAAATCTGCTTCCAACCTGAATCCCGCTTGCTCCTAATTCTTTTGCTCTCCATAAATCTTTTGCTGAACTCATTCCACCCGCAAGTATAATCGGAATATTCTTTTTATATTTTTTCTCATACCTTCTCACGATATCAATAATCTTTTGAATCTCTATCTCATAGGAAATATCATCCCATTTTTCTAATTCATTCAAGTGAAATCCCAAATGTCCTCCGGCTTTCCAACTTTCTATTACAATCATATCCGCTGTTGTATTATATTTTTTATCCCAATATTTTAAAATAATATGAGCTGATTTTTCTGTAGATACAATGGGAGCGATATTTGTATCTGTTCCTTTTGTATATAATGGAAGATCTGTAGGCAATCCTGCTCCCGATACAATCAAATCTGCTCCAAGTGCCACCGCTTTTTTGACATATTCTTCATATCGCTTTGTTGCCACCATAATATTGAAACCAATAACTCCATTTGGTGCAAGTTTTCTTGCAGATTCAAACTCTTTTTTCATAGCACACAAGTTTGCCTGCAAAGGATTACTTGCAAAATCTTTTTCACGAAATCCTATCTGTGCAGAAGAAATCAATCCGATTCCTCCTTCTTTTGCGACTGCTCCCGCAAGTTGATGTAGACTGATTCCGACCCCCATTCCTCCCTGTACAATTGGAATATATACTCTTTTCTTTCCAACCACAAAAGACACTTGTTTATTTTTCATTAGTGCTCCTCTCTACATGTTGCGGAAACGTTGGTAACGTTCTTCTGCTATATCTATTTCCGTTTTTTTTCTATATTTCCATAGGAAACATTTGATTTTTTTCTCTAACTCTTCACAAACAACGGATAAATTTTCTACTGTAAAATGATTCGGTTCTTTAATAACATCTTCTACTATCCCCGCTTCTTTCAATTCTTTGGCTGTCAATTTCATCACTTCTGCCGCTTCTTTTGCCCGTTTACTATCTTTCCATAAAATAGACGCAAACCCTTCTGGTGAAAGAATGGAATAAATAGCATTTTCCATAATCCATACTTCATTTGCCGTTGCCATCGCCAAAGCTCCTCCACTTCCTCCTTCTCCTATAATTACAGAAAGTATTGGAACTTTTAGTGCTGACATTTCGTAAATATTTCTAGCAATTGCCTCACCTTGTCCTCGTTCCTCCGCATCAATTCCACAAAATGCCCCGGGCGTGTCCACAAGACACACAATTGGACGATGAAATTTTTCCGCCTGTTTCATTAACCGTAACGCTTTTCTATATCCTTCCGGTGACGGCATTCCAAAATTTCTTTTCAAATTTTCTTTTGTTGTCTTTCCTTTTTCCTGTGCAATAACTGTTACAGGAATCCCGTGAAACTTCGCAATTCCTCCAACAATAGCCTTGTCGTCTTGGAAATATCTATCCCCATGTAATTCTATAAAGTCTGTAAAAATTCTATTAATATAATCAGATCCTGTTGGACGATCTTTCATTCGTGATTTTGATACACAATCCCATGCTTCCCCTGCATATATCTTGTTTTCTTCTATATACATATCATTTGGTTTCTCACAAACTTCTTTCTGCTCATGTAAATCAATTAATTGAAATAAAACTTTTTTCAAATCTTCTCGTTCCACAATCGCATCTATAAACCCATGTTCTAATAAAAACTCTGACTTCTGAAATCCTTTCGGTAATTTTTGTCCTATTGTCTGTTCAATAACTCGTGGTCCTGCAAAACCAATCAATGCATTCGGCTCTGCTAAAATCACATCACCTAACATAGCAAAACTCGCTGTTACACCACCTGTTGTCGGATTTGTTAAAACAGAAATATAAAATCCACCTGCATCACTATGTTTTTTCAATGCAGAAGCTGTTTTCGCCATTTGCATTAGAGAAGTAATCCCTTCTTGCATTCTAGCGCCTCCCGAACAAGCAAACATAATAACTGGTAGTTTTTCTGCTGTGGCACGTTCGACCATACGAGTAATTTTCTCTCCTACAACTTCTCCCATACTTGCCATAATAAATCGACTATCACATATACCAATCGCTACTAATTTCCCCCAAATTTTCGCCTTCCCAGTAATAACTGCTTCTTCTAACCCTGTTTTTTCCTGCGTTAACCTAATTTTTTCTTCATACCCTTTATATTGTAATGGATTTCTTGTACATAATCCGCTATCCCATTCTTCAAAGCTCCCTGCATCTACAACCATTTCTAATCGGCGCTTTGCATGAACTCGAAAATAATTATGGCATTTGGGGCAAATATAATACCCATTTTTTACATCTTCCGTAAAAATAGCAGACTTACAAGAATTACATTTTTTTAAAATTCCTTCCGGCACTTCTGGTATCTGTTCTTTTGTGGTCGATTCATTTAATGAAATGTAATTTGTCTTTTTAAACATTTTTTTTAAATTCATTTTACTCACATCTTTTCTATAATATCGTACTGCTCATCTATATTCGTACCAATTCCATCTATAATTACTTCACCAAGAGCACTTCTCAGTTTTGCAATAGCATCTTCTCTCGTTTTCCCATGTACAATCAATTTTGCTAACATGGAATCATAGTATGGCGGAACAATATAACCATGATATACTGCTGTATCAATCCGCACACCCTCTCCACCTGGGAAATGTACATCTAAAATTTTCCCGGAAGATTTAGCATTAATTCTACACTCAATAGCATGACCATCTAGCTCAATATCATTTTGTGTATAAGCAAGAGGTACACCAGAAGCAATTTTAATCTGTTCTTTAATTAAATCCATTCCCGTCACCCATTCTGTTACTGGATGCTCTACCTGTATTCTTGTATTCATTTCCATAAAATAAAACTGTGTATCATTTTCCAATAAAAATTCGATTGTCCCCGCATTTTCATACCGCACTGCCTTAGCAGCTTTTACGGCTACCTCTCCCATCTTTCTACGAAGTGTTTCAGAAAGTACTGGACAAGGTGACTCCTCTATCAACTTTTGATGATTTTCTTGAATAGAACAATCTCTTTCACCAAGATGTACCACATTTCCATATTGATCTGCCAAAATCTGAAATTCAATATGTCTTGGATTTTCCACAAAATGTTCAATATACATAGAATTATCCCCAAAAGATACTTGCGCTTCCTTTTGTGCTGTTTGAAAACTATTTAAAAACTCTTCCTCAGTATATGCTACACGCATTCCTTTTCCACCACCACCAAGAACAGCCTTTATAATAACCGGATATCCTACCTCTTCTGCAATTTTTCGTCCTCTTTCTATATCCAAAATAATTTCACTGCTTCCTGGAATAACTGGTATCCCCGCATCAATCATCGTTTCTCTCGCTTGAGATTTATTTCCCATTTTTCGAATCACTTCTGATTTTGGTCCAATAAAAGTAATATGACATTTTTCACATAATTCTGCAAACTTACTATTTTCTGAAAGAAATCCAAATCCTGTATGAATAGCATCTGCCCCTGAAGTGATTGTTGCACTAATGATTCTTTCCATATTTAAGTAACTTTCTTGAGAAGCCGCAGGTCCGATACAAATTGCTTCATCTGCTAATTGTGTATGAAGCGCCTCTTTATCTGCTTCAGAATATACTGCCACTGTTTCAATTCCCATTTCCCTACAGGCACGGATAATCCGTACTGCAATTTCACCCCTATTTGCAATTAACACTTTTTTTATCATGTTTTCCACCTATCCAACCATAAAGGTCAATTCTGCACTTACTACCACTTTTCCATCCACACTGGCAACTGCCTCTCCAATTCCAAGCGGTCCTTTCTGTTTAATTATTTTTGTTTCTAACTTTAACTTGTTCCCTGGAACAACTTTTCCTTTAAATTTACATTTCTGTATTCCACCAAAATATGCTACTTTCCCTTTATTTTCCTCTTTTGATAAAATAGCAACAGCTCCAACCTGAGCCAATGCCTCTACCGTAAGTACTCCTGGCATTATCGGCTCTTTTGGAAAATGTCCTTTGAAAAAATCTTCTCTATATGTCACACATTTGTATCCTATTGCAAATTCTCCCGGTTCATAATCCTCTATATAATCCACAAGCAAAAATGGATGTCTATGGGGAATAATTTCACAAATTTCTTGTACCGTTAACCCTTTCATTTCCTCTCCTTTTCTACTTTAAGCGAAATAATGGTTGTCCATACTCTACAGCCTGTCCATTTTCTACAAAAATCTCCTCCACAACACCATCAAATTCACTTTCAATCTCATTCATCAACTTCATTGCTTCCACAATCGCTAAAGTCTGTCCTTGTTTTACTGCATCACCTATACTTACAAACGGTTCAGCATCCTCCGAAGGTGAAGTATAAAATGTTCCTACCAATGCAGAAGTTATAATCTTTCCTTCATTAGTTTCTTCTTCCATTTCATCATTTATTTGTATTTCTTCCACTTTCACTTGTGGAATAGACACTTGACATTCTTTTTTCATTCCGATTTTAATTCCGTTTTCTTCATATTGAAATTCTGTCAATTTCGAGGAAGACACAGTATGTATTAATTCAATTAATTGCTTATTTTCCATTTTTATTCTTCCTCCTTATATTTTTTCACAAGAATAGTCGCATTATGTCCTCCAAATCCGAGTGAATTACTAATAGCACAATTTACTTCTTTTTCAATTGGAGAATGTATCGCATAATTTAGTGTACATTCCTCATCTAAATTTTCTGTTCCCATTGTCTGATGAATAAATCCCTCTTGAATTGTTTTGATGCAAGTAATAAATTCTACCGCTCCAGCAGCTCCAAGCAAATGTCCTATCATTGATTTTGTTGAATTAATAATTGGCTTCTTGGCATCCTTACCAAATGCAAGTTCTATCGCTCTTGTTTCAAATAAATCGTTATGGTGCGTGCTTGTTCCGTGGGCATTAATATACTCCACTTCGCTAGGATGTATTCCCCCTTCTTTTAAAGCAAACTCCATAGCCTTCGCTGCCCCACTCCCATCTTCGATTGGAGAGGTAATATGATGTGCATCACAAGTTGCACCATATCCTAAAATTTCACCATATATTTTAGCACCTCTTGCCTTGGCATGTTCCAATTCTTCCAATACAACAACACCGGCTCCTTCCCCGATAACAAACCCACTTCTATCTCGATCGAACGGAATAGAAGCTCTATTTTTGTCTGTACTTGTTGTCAAGGCAGTTAATGCCGAAAATCCAGCCACAGCCGTTTGACAAATAGAACTTTCTGTTCCCCCTGCCAACATAACATCTGCATCTCCATATTGAATAGCACGAAATGCATCACCAATTGCATGTGTTCCCGTTGCACAGGCAGTTGTAACACTTGTACACTTTCCTTTTAAACCAAGTTGTATTGCCACATTTCCAGCTGCCATATTTGAAATCATAAGCGGAACCATCAATGGAGTTACACGTGCTGGACCTTTTGTTTGCAACTTATCATATTCTCTTTCCACAACCTGCAAACTTCCAATCCCTGAACCGATAATCACTCCAATACGGAACGGATCTTCTTTCTCCATGCACAAACCTGCATCTTCAAAAGCCTCCTTTCCAGCTACAACCGCATACTGTGAAAATGGTTCCATACGTTTTGCAGCCTTAAAATCTATCCTTTCTTTTGCAACAAACCCTTTCACTTCTGCTGCTAGTTTCACCTTATATTCCGTTGTATCAAATTTTGTGATTTCTCCGATACCAATCTGGTTTTTCTTAATCCCTGTCCAAAATTCTTCCACTGAATTTCCAATCGGGGTAATCGCTCCCATTCCTGTCACAACAACTCTTCTTTTCATTATATACTCTCCTTATATTACCATTCCACCATCTACATGAAGCACTTGTCCTGTAATATAGTCTGCTTTCTCTGATGCCAAAAAACTAACTGCATAGGCAACATTTTCTGGCTTTCCATAATATCCAACTGGTATTTTTACAATAGTCTCTTCTTTCACTCGCTCTGGTAAAGTTTTGGTCATATCCGTCTCAATAAATCCAGGTGCAATCGCATTTACTGTAATCTTTCTCGATGCTAATTCTCTAGCTGCAGACTTTGTCAAACCAATTACTCCAGCCTTAGATGCTGCATAATTTGACTGCCCAGCATTTCCCGCAACTCCTACAACAGAAGAAATATTAATAATTCTTCCATAGCGTTGTTTAATCATCTGTCTTGTGACAAAACGCATACATTGAAATGTCCCTTTTAAATTTGTATTGATGACCATATCAAAATCTTCTTCTGTCATTTTCATTAACAGACCATCACGAGTCACTCCAGCATTATTGATTAAAATGTCAATTCGTTTATATTTTTCAATAATTTCTTGAAAAAATTTCTCACATGCACAAAAATCTGCAATATCACACTGCATAATTTCTGCTGTTCCTCCCTTTTCCTCTATCTCTTCCTTTACTTCCTCTGCTTTTTCTGCTGAACCATGATAATTAATAATGACATGAGCCCCTTGCATTGCTAATTCTAATGCAATCGCTCTCCCAATTCCTCTTGAACCACCTGTCACAACTGCTATTTGTCCTTTTAACATCTATCCACACCTCCAAGTTCAGAAACTACTTTCTCCATATCTTCCCAAGTACTGATACTGTATGTTTTTACAGTTTTATCAATTTTTTTAATAAATCCAGACAAAGTCTTTCCTACACCAATCTCCACAAATATATTCACACCTTGAGCAATCATATTTTCTATACTTTCCTGCCAACGAACCGAAGAAGCCACTTGTTTCGCAAGTAAATTTTTCGTTTTCTTTATATCTGTAATATATTCTCCTGTCACATTTGTCACATAGGGAATTTTCAATTCTGTAAAAGAAATTTTTTCCAATAATTCATCTAATTTTTCCCCTGCTCCAACTAAAAATGGTGAATGAAATGGACCACTCACATGCAATGGTAAAACTCGTTTTGCTCCTGCAATTAAAAGTTTCTCATTTGCTTTTTTTACTGCCTCTGTTCTGCCCGTAATCACAATCTGATTTGGACAGTTATAATTAGCAACAAAAACATCGTCCATCGGTTCAATGATTTCTTCAATCTCTTCTTTTTTCATTCCTAAAACTGCTGACATTGTACCTTCACCTTTTGGAACTGCCTCTTGCATAAACCTTCCACGTTCTTTCACAATGGAAATAGCATCCATATCCGCCATTCCTCCCGCAATCGCTATTGCAGTATATTCACCTAAACTCAATCCTGCTGTCACATCTGCATACAAATTGTTTTTTTCCACTTCTCTTGCAATGGCAAGACACGTAGTCACAAGAGCAACTTGTGTATATTCTGTTTGATCAAGCAAATTATTTTCTTCAAAACATAACTTCCTTAAATCTAATCCAAGTTTATCTGAAGCAGTATCAAATATATTCTTTGCAATTTCACTATGCTCATAAAAATCTTTTCCCATACCTATTTTTTGTGCTCCCTGTCCAGAGAAAACAAATGCGATTTTATTCATAAAACTTCTTTCCTTTCATCAATCTATCTGCACCTGTTACCAGTTTTTCAACAAACTCTTTGCAACTCATTTCTTCTTTCACAAGTCCTGCTATTTGTCCTGCCATTACACTCCCATTTATTACATCGCCTTCTACGACTGCCTTTCTTAACCCTCCTAAAGTCAAAAGTTCCAGTTCTTCTAAAGACGCACCTTCCTTTTCTAATTTCAAATACTCTTTTGTCATCTGGTTTCGCAATGTACGTACCGGATGACCTGTTGTTCGTCCAGTTACTCTCGAATCAATATCTTTCGCTTTCACAATGCATTTTTTGTAATTGTCATGAACAATAGACTCTTTTGTTACAACAAAACAAGTACCTATTTGTACCGCTTCTGCTCCCAACATAAAAGCTGCTGCCATTCCTCTCCCATCTCCGATACCACCTGCTGCAATGACTGGAATTTTTACTGCATCAACAATTTGAGGAACAAGAACCATCGTTGTATTTTCTCCAATATGCCCACCTGCCTCTGTACCTTCTGCTACAATTGCATCTACATCATAACGTTCCATACGTTTTGCCATTGCTACTGAAGCCACAACTGGAATTACTTTTATGCCTGCCTCTTTCCAGATTTTGATATATTTCTCAGGATTTCCTGCTCCTGTTGTCACAATAGGAACTTTCTCTTCCACAACTACTTGAGCCACTGCATCTGCATTTGGACTCATCAACATTATATTTACACCAAACGGCTTATCTGTGATTTTTTTTACTTCCTTAATCTGTTCCCTTACCCATTCTGCCGGTGCATTTGCAGCTCCAATCATACCAAGACCTCCTGCTTCTGATACACCTGCTGCAAGATGATACTCAGCAACCCAAGCCATACCTCCTTGTATAATTGGATATTCAATTCCCAATAATTCCGTCACTCTTGTTTTCATATGATAACCTTTCTTCAATTGGGGACGTAGCCAAATTCAATTTGACTACGTCCCCAATTGACTTTTTTCTGTCTCTTTTTTTCTCTACACCTTTAAATAGGCTACTACATCTCCAATTGTTGTCAATTTTTCCAAATCTTCAGTAGGAATTTCTTTTTCAAATTCTTCTTCAAATGCCATTACCATTTCAAATAAATCTAAAGAATCTGCACCTAAATCATCTTTAAACGAAGTTTCTGGTGTTAATTCCTCTATATCTGCTCCTAATGAATCTGCTACAATTTCTTTTACTTTTTCTAACATGTTTTTTCTCCTTTATTTTTTATTTATGTAATCCTAAATTGGATATTACCATTCAACTAAACTTGCTCCCCATGATAATCCTGCTCCAAATCCTGATATAATAATTCTCATTCCTCTTTTAATTATTCCCTTATGATTCATTTCATCTAATAAAATTGGAATACTAGCTGAAGAAGTGTTACCATATTCCTGCAAGTTCATAGGAAACTTTTCTATTTCTACTTGTAATCTTTTTGCAACGGCTTCTACAATTCTCCTGTTTGCTTGATGCAAAACAAAATAATCTATTTCTTCCTTTTGCAAATGATTTTGTTCTAATAATTCACAAATACATTTTGGTACTTGTTTTATAGCAAACTTAAAGACTTCTTGACCATCCATATGAATAAAATCATTTTGCCAACATGTAAGTGCCTTTCCTTTTTCCCCTTCTGAATGTGTTATAAGCGGAAATTGCTTTCCTTCCACAGCTTTTAGTACAACCGCACCTGCACCATCTCCAAACAAAATACATGTTCCTCTATCTTTCCAATCAATTAAATTAGAAAGTTTCTCTGCACCTATAACAATGCCTGTTTTATATATTCCACTCGCAATATAAGCCTGTGCTGTATTATAAGCAAAAAGAAATCCACTACATGCTGCATTCAAATCAAAACAAGTTGCATTCACAGCACCTATTTCCTTTTGCACTTCACAAGCAGCGCATGGCAAAACTACACTTGAAGATATTGTCGACACAATAATAAAATCAATTTCTTCAGCAATTATATTTGCATTTTTCAATGCCCTTTCTGCTGATTTTACTGCCATATAAACCATATCCTCTTCTTGTGCAATATGGCGTCTCATAATTCCGGTTCTTTCTTTGATCCATTCATCACTTGTCTCTACAAAATTCGCTAAATCATCATTCTCCATAACATTAGGCGGAACATACGATCCCGTCCCATATATTTTTCCTATCATTTTCTTTTCCCCATTTTTTCTTTTGGTTTCAAATATTTTGATATTCAAAGTATACTACTAAAAAAAATTTTGTCAACTAAAATTTTTCTCTTTTCATTTATAAATTATATTGTTTTAGAC
>JAHHTN010000024.1 GCA_020024645.1 Faecalimonas sp. | reverse complement strand
CATTTTTATTCAACACTTCTTTTCGAATATAGTCAAATGTACTTTTTTCTCCCTGTTCCGCCAACATATTAAGAAGGGTTTCCAGTAATTCCTGCGTGTCTTTATGTAGCATTTTTCTCACATATTTTGCCCCTTGCTCATAATATTCCAGTGGTTTTCTATCAGTATATTTTTCTCTCATATATGTTTTTGATGCTGCTATTCTATCCATAAACATTTCTACAACATACTTTTTTGGCATAGGCATTCCTACCAATCCTTTTTCTTTTCCAACACCATAATCAATCCAATATTCATAATGATGTTTATTTCTTCCTTTGTGATGTAGCCATGCACTTGAATAACCGAGCGCTTCTCTTTCCGCATTATTGGGGCTTCTTGTCCCTTGATAATACTTGCACCCTACTAAAAATTCCGAAAAACTATATTTAGATAAATCATGCATTAATCCTTGTCTATACAATCCCACTTGAAAACAGTACCTCATAACTAAAATTTTATGATGTGTAATTGTACAAAAATGTCTCCACGCTTTCATTTCTTTTCCACTCCTATATCATCGTTTTAATCGCCCATATAATCCATAAATGCACTGGATATATAAAGTAAAAGAAATATTTATAACCTTTTCCCTTTTCACCATTATATAGACAAATTGCTAAAAGTGCTAATGCACCAAACATCTGAACATTTCCAAATACAAGTACATTAATCATTGCAATGCTAATGATTTTTTCTAGCAAACGTTCCCTAAAAATAAAGAAGCAAAAAATCATCAAAACTCCCCATGCACCATAATCCGTTCTAAAAACATCTCCTGCAAGCATAATAAGAAAAACTGTACTAACCCTAGAAAATCTAGAATACTGTTTCTCATAAAAATATAAAAGAATCACTCCAATAAGCAAAGTAAAAAATACATTCTGATGCCGCAAATCAAAAAACTTTCCTGTAGTCAATAAATCAAATGGAACTTCAGAAACAATTGCAAACACACTTAAGCGAAGCATATATTTTAAAATATCGCTTGTATGAAAAAAACCTTCCACAACCAAAAAAGCAAATATGGGAAATGAAAGTCGCCCAATAATTCTAAAAATTATATATTGTGGGAAAAAAAATAATCCTACATGATCAATTATCATTGCAATAACAGCAATCATTTTTAGTTGAAATGAGTTCAATCCAATTTTCATCTATTATACCTTCCCTACAAATATCTCTATCGTTCTATCCCCTACCATAACTTTCCTCTGGTCTTCTAATGCTTCCATTTCTTTCAACACTCCCATATCTGTCGATACAGCACGATACCACTTTTTTTCGTTTTTTAATGCTGGTAAAGCAAAGGAATGTTTCAACCAATGCATATTATAAGCAATAAAACAACTATCTTCGCCCATTCCTTCTCCACAATAGTAAATTCCTAGCTGTCTACTAGAAATTTGAGATGGAGTCTGCCACGCAGCTTCCCCATGATACGATACATCGGGAATTCCACATGAAACATTATCTGTTCCTTTTAATTCAATTGGAGCATGTAATACTTTGTGTTCTTTTCTAAACTGAATTAATTCCTGTACAAAACGAAACACTTCTCTATCTTTTTCTGTATTTCCCCAATTCACCCAACCGATTTCATTATCTTGACAATAAACATTATTATTCCCTTGCTGTGAATTGCGAAACTCATCTCCAGCTAAAATACAGGGCATACCTTGAGAAGTAAGTAATAAAAGAAAAGCATTTCTAATTTGCTTTTTTCTTAATGCCAAAACTATTTTTTTTCTGCTTGGTCCTTCCGCTCCACAATTCCAACTATAATTATACTCTGGCCCGTCTTGATTTTTTTCACCGTTTTTCTCATTATGCTTTCCATCATAGGAAACTAAATCGGTAAGCGTAAAACCTGTATGCGTTGTAATATAATTAAAAACACCTTCTTCTTTAGAGATATGCCTTGTCCACCACATTACACTTTTAATCATACCTTCATCACCTTTTAAAAATTGACGCATAATGTTTTGAAAATCATCTTGTTTCTTTAATATTTTAGTATTTTTTAACAATGGATCTTCTTTCAATTCTTTAAAAGGTGCATGAAATGGATTTACAATAAATCCATCTATATGATATTCCATTTTGTAATATCGAATACAGTCTATCATCATTTGACTAGGCACACTCGGGGTAAACGGCAAATCAAGTATCATCTCTATACCATTTTTATGACATGCTTTCACCAAATCTTTCAATTCACACACGGCATCTTTCGTAGCTGCATAAGAGGATTTGGGTGCAAAATAAAACGCAGAACCATATCCCCAATAATTTGTATATCTTCCTTTTTCTTCAAATTCATATATTGGCATGCAGTGTATCTGATTTATCCCTAATTTTTTTAAGTATGTAAGTTTTTCTTTCACACCCAAAAAAGTTCCTCTATGCTTTACCTTTGCAGATATATGTTTTGTAAACCCTCTCACATGAAGACTATATGCAATTACTTCGTTTTCAGGAAGAAAGAGAGGTGTGTCCCCCTCCCAATTATATGAATTTATTAAAATTGTTCCTTTTATTAAACCTGATTCTTCTCCTAACCATTCTTCTTTTCCCACAATCGCTTTTGCATATATATCAGTCACAATATCATCGTTTATTTTATAATTATATTCCCACTGCGACCAATCCATGCCTTTTAGCATAATACTTCTAACCTCACCTAAAGCACGGTCTTCTTTCATCTCAATCTCAAATGTAGGAGTTAACTCTCCTTTTTTATACAATAAAAGAAAACAGCTTTTTGTATTTTGCACTGTTGTAGAAAAATTAGCACAATCTTCTTTTACAGTAACTCCTAAAGGAAAAGGTATTCCTTTACATTTTTCCATATACTTTCCTCTCTTCTTTATTGCCAACCGTCCGTTCCATACATTTCTATATTTTCTTTTGTAATCAAATATGTATCCAAAAACGTCTCTTCTTCATATTCTTCACCATTTAATATATTCAAAGCAACCTTTACAGCTGTTTTACCTAAATTAATAGGTGATTGCGCTGCTGTTCCTGCAATAAGTGTATTGGGTTTTTCTAATTCTTTTTTCAATTCTGGCGAACCATCTACCCCATAAATTTTAATATCTTTTATCCCAAGTTCATTTGCAGCAATATAAGCTCCTATTGCTGAGGGATCATTACCACACATTATTGCAGTAATATCCTTATTCTTTTCTAAAATTTTTTTTGTTTCCTCTCTTGCAATTGTTAAATCACCTTTAACATTTTTCCTCGCAACAACTTCAAAAGGTTTTCCTACTATTGCTTCTTCAAATCCAGTAATCCTTTCATTAATTGAATTCATTGTCGGACATTCTAAAATAACAATTTTACCACCATTTTCACATTGTTCTGCCAAATCTTTGCCACAAACTGTTCCTGCATTTTTATTGTCAGAACCAATGTAAGCATCAACATAATCAAAATTTTCCACTTTTGTATCTATATTAACAATCTTGACATCAGCCTTTTTTAAAGCTTCTAATGCTGGCGTAATTTCTTTCCAATCTACAGGTGCAAGAAAAATAGCATCTATTCCCTGCTGTATCATTTCATTAATCTGTTCTATCTGTTCAACAGAACTTAAATGAGTATCTTTATTCATTCCTATCACTGTATGTCCGCCTTCTTGAAGACTCTCCCAAATAGCATTTGCCAATGTAATATAATACGGATTTTCTTTCGCAACACACGAAAACCCGAACTTATATGTGATTTGCTTTTCCTCTTTTTCTTCTGCTTTAACTGGGTTATCTTCTTCTGCCCCTACATTTTTCTTGCATCCAGCAAGTGTAAAAACACATACAATTGCTAATAAAATTAATTTTATTCTTTTTATATTCATAACTGTTATTCCTTTCTTTTACAGTTCTGTTACATTTCTATTACTTTATTTTATCTCTTTTTGATAGGTTGTCAATAGTTTTTATCCTTGCAATTCTGTCCTCATTCTGTTAGAGTGATTATATCAAATTATAAAGGAGATAAAAATATGAGTGAACATAATTGTAACTGTGGCCACAATGATTGTAATTGCCATGATGAAGAGGTAACTGTAACATTAACATTGGACAACGATGAAGAAGTAGAATGTGTCGTATTGACAATCTACAAAGCAAACGAAAAAGAATACATCGCTCTTCTTCCTATTGATGAAGATGGAGAGAACGAAGAAGGTGACGTATATCTTTACCGTTATGCAGAAGTAAACGGAGAACCTACATTAGATAACATCGAAGATGATGATGAGTACGAAATCGCTGCCGATGCATTTGACGAATGGTTAGATGCTCAAGAATTCGAAGAATTATCTGACGAAGATTAATTATTTTAAAAGGTTTTAAAAAAGTAGGGAGAAGTGATTGGATTTTTAACGCTTCTCCCTACTTTTTCATAGAAAAATCAACTAAACTTTCAAAACTTAACAAAAATTTCTCACACAGTTCTTTCATCCCTATTCAAAAAGTAAATCATTAACAAAACGTGATGGTACCATTGCTTTCCCGTTCCGTTCCTTAACATATGAAATATATAATTTTTTCTTTGCTCGAGTCATAGCAACATAAAACATACGTCTTTCCTCTTCCATATCTTCCACAATTTCAGCTTTTTTATAAGGACAAATGTCTTCATTGGCTTCAATAATAAAAACCGTATGAAACTCAAGCCCTTTTGCACTATGCATGGTTAAAAATGTAACTGCATTTTTATTTTCTTCTGTTTGTTTTGCTCTATTTTTCAGTTCTGCTGTATAGTTTTCAATATGAGCAAACCATTCTTTTATTGTTTTATATTTCTTTGCTTTTGTTTGAAGATCATTAGCAACTTCATATAAATCTTCCACTTTTATTTTTCTTGTATAAGCATAATCTTTCAAAAAATCATCGTATCCTATTTTTTTACGAATATATTGAATGGCAGCGTATGGTGTCATATTTTTCATTATGCGTAAATCTACATCCAATTGATCTATTCTATCTAACATCCATTCTTTATCACAATAGAATTTTCTTAAATCTTCAAAGGAAACTTCTGCCTTTTCCACACTGCTTCTACTAATATATCGAATAGGACGATTCATTACTTCCAAAAAATCTTTTCTCTCTTTTTTTCCAACTGCCATTCTTAGATATGCACAAAAATTTTTGCAAATAAAATGCTCATATAAATTAGGAAGATGCTCTTTCATCTGAAAAGGAAGATTATATTCCATAAATGTTTCTGCCAACATACGTGGTTCCATATTTGTACGAAATAGCACTGCTATTTCTGTAGCTGGAACTCCTCGATTCATTTCTTCCCTAATTTCATTTAATACATATATACTCTCTTCTGAAAGATTACGAACCTCCTGTATATGAATATCCGCACCCTGTTCATTTGAAGTAATAAGATTTTTTGCATATCTATTTTTATTCTTTTGAATAATTTTCTTTGCACCATTTACAATTGCTTTTGTACAACGATAGTTTACATCTAATAACACTTTTTTTGCATCGGGGTAATCTTTTTCAAAGCCGAGCATAATCTCTGGTCTAGCCCCTCTAAATTTATAAATAGACTGATCATCATCTCCCACAATAAATAAATTATTTTGTGGAAGAGCCAACATACGAATCACATCATACTGCACCTTATTAATATCTTGAAATTCATCAATCAATATATAACTATATCTCTCTTGCCATTTTTTTAATATATCTGGCCTTTTTGTGAATAATTCATAGCACAAAACAAGCATGTCATCAAAATCTAATTTTTTTCTTCTATTTCTTTCTCTTTCATATGTATAATAAATTTCCTTAAATACTGTTTGGGCACAATATGCCGATTGAAATTCAGATATATTTAATTGATTATTTTTGATACAACTAATTTCTCCCCTAATTCCTTCCAAGAAATCGTTTTCATCTTCTATGTCAATCTCCGCATCTATATGTTCCAATATTTCTTTTAAAAGACGTGTTTTTTCTTCTTCTGAAAAAATATTATCTGTTGACAGTTTATATGCCCACTTTAAGATACCGTAATAAATACCATGAAACGTTCCAAAGGTAACAGGTAAATACCTTCCTTGCATTACTTTTTTAAATCTTTCACGCATTTCATTGGTTGCAGCCTTAGTAAAAGTAATGACCAGAATTTCTTCTGGCCTTACTTTTCGCTTCTGAATTAAATATTCTATTCTTCTCGTAATGACAAGTGTTTTTCCTGATCCTGGACCAGCCAAAACTAACATGGGACCATCATGATGTGTAATCGCCTCTATTTGTGCTTTATTAAATCCCATATATTCCCCTTACTTACTTAACAATTCAATTCCTTTTCGAATACGTCTTAACGATTCTTCTTTTCCTAAAATTTCCATAATTTCTGTTGCACCACCTGGAGTATTCTGCTTTCCCGATACAGCCGTTCTTACCGGCCACATTGCATATCCATTTTTGCAACCTTTTTCTTCTACATAGTTCTTTAAAACTGCATATAAGGCATCATTACTATAATCTTCCTGGGCTTCAAATAATGGAAGAATTTCTTGCAATACTTCCAAAGAAGTTTCCTCATTTGTTTTCATCTTTTTATGTGTATACATTGCTATATCATATTCTGGTAATTCCGCAAAGAAATCAATATGTTCTTTAATATCTGGGAAAATTTCAATTCTTGTCTGCACAAGCGCTGCAATCTTCTTTAAATCATAATCTTTTGTCACTACCTCTTCAATGTATGGTTCCGCCAATTCAAAGAATCTATCAAAATCCATTGCTTTCAAGTACTCCCCATTCATCCATTTTAATTTTACAGTATCAAATACTGCTGGAGATTTACTCATGTGATGATAATCAAACGCTTGTACTAATTCTTCTAATGAAAAAATTTCTCTATTATCTGCAGGACTCCATCCTAATAAAGCAACATAATTTACAATTGCTTCTGTCAAATATCCCTGTTCTACTAAATCCTCATAAGAAGAATGTCCACAACGTTTACTTAATTTTTTATGATTTTCATCTGTAATAAGCGGACAATGTACATATGTTGGAACTTCCCAGCCAAATGCTTCGTACAATCTATTATATTTGGGTGCAGATGATAAATATTCGTTTCCACGTACAACGTGTGTAATTCCTTGTAAATGATCATCCACTACATTCGCAAAATTATATGTTGGAAATCCGTCTGATTTAATCAAAATCATATCATCTAATTCTTCATTCGGAACTGTAATATCTCCATAAATATCATCATGAAATGTTGTCGTTCCTTCAGTTGGCATATTAATGCGAATAACATAAGGCTTTCCTTCTGCAAGATTCTTTTCTACTTCTTCTTTCCTCAAGTGTAAGCAATGTTTATCATAGACAACAATTTCTGTACCACCTTCTGCTACTGTACTCTTTAATGATTCTAATCTTTCTTTATCGCAAAAACAATAATATGCATCTCCTTGTTCTACTAACTGTTTTGCATATTTTAAATAAAGTCCTGATGCATTACGTTCACTCTGTACATACGGTCCATATCCACCATCTTTATCTGGTCCCTCATCATGAATAAGCCCTGTTTTTTCCAACGTTCTATATATAATATCAATTGCACCTTCTACGTATCGCTCTTGGTCTGTGTCCTCTATACGAAGAAGAAAATCTCCTTCTTCATGTTTTGCAATTAAATATGCATACAATGCTGTTCTCAAATTTCCTACATGCATTCTTCCTGTAGGACTTGGCGCAAATCTCGTTCTTACTTTACTCATTTTTAACTCTCCTATTCTATGTACTCTGTTTTCTATTATATATAGGAAGCGAAGAATTGACAAGGTCATTTAACAATCTTCTTTTTCAACTATAAAAAGATAGCCATAAGTCTTCCTATCTTATCACTATCTTTTTCTATACATATTTATTTCTTTTCTTCTAACAATTTATCAATACTTACAAGTTTTACACTTAAAACAAATATTTCCGCTGCTATTTTCAATTCATCTGGAGTCGGATAAGATGGGGCAATACGAATATTGCTATCTTTTGGATCTTTCCCATACGGGAAGGTAGCTCCTGCCGGAGTCATAATCACTCCCGCTTCTTTTGCTTTGCTAACAATTGCTTTCGCACATCCTTCCATAGCATCAAAAGAAATAAAATATCCTCCTCTAGGCACAAGCCACGATCCAATTCCAAGACCTCCCAGTTCTTTTTCAAGAACACTTAATACCGTTTCAAATTTTGGTCTTAAAATATCTGCATGTAATTTCATATGCTCAACCATACCATGTATATCTTTATAAAATCTTGCATGACGCAATTGATTTAATTTATCATGTCCAATTGTTTGAATAGTCATCTGCTTACGAATTGCAACAAGATTCGCATCAGATGCAGCAATGGCTGATACACCAGAGCCAGGAAAACTTACTTTTGATGTAGAACAAAATTTATACACCATATTTGGATTGCCTTCTTTTTTACATTCCATTAAAATTTCAATCAAATAGTCCTGTTTATCTTCATATAAATGATGAATTCCATAAGCATTATCCCAATAAATTCGGAAATCTTCTGCCGCTGGTTTTAATTTCGCAAAACGATGCACTGTTTCATCTGAATACGTAATTCCTTGTGGATTTGAATACTTAGGAACACACCAAATTCCTTTAATCGCCTTGTCTTCACTTACAAGTTTTTCAACTAAGTCCATATCTGGACCATTCTCTGTCATTGGAATATTAATCATCTCAATTCCAAAATGTTCTGTAATCGCAAAATGTCTATCATACCCTGGAACAGGACATAAAAATTTCACCTTATCTAACTTACACCACGGAGTGCTTCCCATCACACCATGCGTCATAGAACGTGCAATTGTATCATACATTACATTTAAACTAGAATTACCAAAAATAACAATATTGTCTTTTGGCACTTCCATCATATCTGCTAATAATTGTTTCGCTTCCTGAATACCATCTAAAACTCCATAGTTTCTACAATCTACACCTTCTTGGCATTTTAAATCAGATTTACTATTTAATACATCCATCATCCCCATTGCCAAATCAAGTTGTGACGCCGATGGTTTCCCACGAGACATATCTAACTTCAATCCCTTTGCTTTCACTTCGGAAAACTGTTCCTCTAATTTACTTTTCAAATTCAAAAGTTCTTCTCTACCTAATTCACTATATGATACCATCACAAACCTCCTATTTTGTTATTAATAGTATTTTATATATTTTCTGACTTTTAGTCAATGATTTCTTTCATTTTTCTAGGTTTTTTTACTTTATTTTTGTGTTTTATGCAATTTTTTATTTCTTTTTATTCATTTTTCTTTTTGTATAGGATAATGAATTCTGTTTATTACCATTTTTCATAAAAAATTTAAAGATAGTATCCATAATAAAAATAGCCAAGGCAATAACCCCCGCAATCTTTAGAGTTTCTGTGAAATAGTGAGAATACATTTCACTATTTCCCATAATCATGTAATAAGCTATGCGATACATTCCTGCTCCAGGTACAGTAGGAATAATTCCTGCAATCAAAAAGATAGTAACCGGCGTTTTCATCATCCTTGCAAATAAATGCGAAATTAATGTAACTGTCAAAGCCGAAAAAAAGGACGCAAAAACTATTCCCGTTCCCATTTTATTGCTAAATAAATATATAGACCATCCAATTGCCGCAACAACTCCTGCAAGCATTAAATACTTCTTTGGGATTTCAAGTAAAATAGCAAAACCCAAAATAGCAGTAAACGCTCCTATAATTTGCAATATCATAAAACTGTCCTCCCAATAAATTTACTCCCAAATAACATCATTCCTATACCTACTCCCAATGCTATCGACGCCGCTTTAATAAACGCTTCAAGCATTCTTGAGCCCCCTGTAATATAATCACCTTGTAGGGTATCTCTTACCGCATTTGTGATTGCTACTCCAGGAACAAGAGGCATAATTGCACTAATAATAATTGTATCCATATTTATAGATACTGGTAGATATGCTTTAAGAAGCACAGAAAACACTGTAATTACCATCGACGATATGGCATCCATCACAAAATCATGTACCTCTAATTTTCTTCCAACTTCCATTGATATTCCAAGCAAAGCGCCAACTATAGCCGAAGCCCAAATGTCATTCACCTTACCTCCAAACATCATCGTAAAACCAATTACAGCTATCATAGTAGCAGAAAAATGATATAAAGGTGACGTAAACTCCTTATACCTTCCAGATGCAATATTCTTTAATTCTTTATATGCTTCTTCGACTGTGATTTCTCCGCTGCAGAGTTTTCTAGAAACTTCATTTACACGTACTACTCTATTTAGATTTGTTCCCCTGTCTGTCACTCTCTTTATAAGCGTAGATGGCTTTTGCCCTTCTTTTTTTAATGACGCCATAATTCCCGTCATCATCACTAGTACTTCTTTCTGTTCTGCATCAGCGTTTTTTAAAATGTGGCTCATCGTATCTTCCACACGGTAAGTTTCCGCTCCACTACACAACATAATCTCCCCTGCTAGCATTGCTGTTTCCATTAGTTGTTCATCTTTCATCTTCTGCCTACTCCTTAATCATGAAAACTTTTTATGTATTTAAAAATAGAATGTGCATAGCACATTCTATTTTTCATTCTATTATTATACATTAATCTCAGCTTTCATGCCAAGTATATTTTTATTTTCTTCTAACATCGGATTTACTACGTTCTTTAGGAAAGCATTTACCTGTTCTTTTGAACGTCCCACATATTTGGAAGGATCCATTGTTTTCTGTAAATCTTCTAAAGTTAAATTAAACGCCGAATCTGCTGCAATTAATTCTAACAGATTATTATCTAACCCTTTTTCCTTCACATTTCTTCCTGCTTCCATTGAAAGTTCACGAATTTTTTCATGAAGTTCCTGTCTATCTCCACCTGCTTTTACTGCATCCATCATGATATTTTCTGTAGCCATAAATGGAAGTTCTGACATAAGACGTTTTTCAATAACTTTCGGATATACAACAAGACCATCCACAACATTTAAGCAAAGATCTAAAATACCATCTATCGCCAAAAATCCTTCTGGTACACTTAATCGTTTATTAGCAGAATCATCTAATGTTCTTTCAAACCATTGAGTTGCTGATGTAATAGCAGGATTCATAGCATCTACCATAACATAACGAGCTAACGAAGCAATACGCTCACTTCTCATCGGATTTCTCTTATATGCCATTGCAGATGAGCCAATCTGTGTTTTTTCAAAAGGTTCTTCTACTTCTTTTAAATGTTGTAGAAGCCGAATATCATTTGACATTTTATGAGCACTTGCCGCAATCCCCGCAAGAATATTAACCACTCTTGTATCAACTTTTCTTGAATATGTCTGTCCTGAAACTGCGTAACACTGTTCAAATCCCATTTTCTTTGCAATCATTGGATCGATCTTATCAATAATTTCTTGATTGCCATCAAACAATTCAAGAAAACTTGCCTGTGTCCCTGTAGTTCCCTTTGAACCTAATAATTTAAGATTATTTAATACATAATCTAAATCCTCCAAATCAAGCATAAATTCTTGTAACCAAAGTGTTGCTCTTTTTCCTACTGTTGTAGGTTGTGCTGGTTGAAAATGTGTAAAAGCTAAAGTGGGGAGTTCTTTGTATTTTTCTGCAAATTTAGCAAGTTCTGCAATAACATTTACTAGTTTTTTCTTCACTAATTTTAACGCTTCTGCCATGATAATAATATCCGTATTATCACCCACGTAACAAGATGTCGCACCAAGATGTATAATTCCCTTTGCTTTGGGACATTGCTGTCCATAAGCATACACATGTGACATTACATCATGGCGAACAAGTTTTTCTCTTTCTTTTGCTACATCATAATTAATATTATCTACGTTTGCCTTTAATTCTTCAATCTGCTCTTCTGTAATATTTAATCCAAGTTCACGTTCTGTTTCTGCAAGTGCAATCCATAATTTTCTCCATGTTTTAAATTTCATATCTGGCGAAAAAATATATTGCATTTCTTTGCTAGCATAACGTTCTGATAATGGGCTTTGATATCTATCTGTACTCATTCTGTAATCTCCTTCAAAATTAGATTCCTAAACGTTTAAACACTTCATTATATGCCTCTTCCACATTCCCCATATCACGACGGAAACGATCTTTATCTAATTTTTCATTTGTGTGTACATCCCACAATCTGCAAGTATCCGGTGAGACTTCATCTGCAAGAATAATTGTGCCATCTTTCAATCGACCAAATTCAATCTTGAAATCAATTAATTTCATATCTGCCTGAAGGAAGTATGATTTTAATACTTCATTTACTTTTCTTGTATATGCCTTGATTGTGTCAATTTCTTCTTGTGTTGCAAGTCCAAGTGCTAAAGCATAATCATCATTAATAAATGGATCTCCTAAATCATCATTTTTATAACTAAATTCAAGGATTGGACAAAGAAGTTCTTTACCTTCTTCTACACCCATTCTCTTAGAAAAACTTCCTGCTGCCACATTACGAACAATAACTTCAAGCGGAACAATATCTACTTTCTTAACTGCTGTTTCACGGTCGCTTAATTCTTCAACCAAATGAGTAGGAACGCCTTCTTTTTCCATCAATTTAAATACATGGTTTGTCATACGATTATTTACAACACCTTTTCCTACAATAGTTCCTTTTTTCTCTCCGTTAAAAGCAGTTGCATCATCTTTGTAATCTACAATAACAACATCCGGATCATCTGTCACAAATACTTTCTTCGCTTTTCCTTCATATAACTGCTCTAATTTCTTCATACGTTTACACCAATCCTTTTCTTGATTTTTAACTTGTTTACACGAAGAGTATAATACAAGGCAAGTAGAAATGCAACCTCTCCACCTGCCTTATGTGTTCTTCCTGTCATTATTTATTATAACTCAAATTCATTAGTTAAACTTATATACCTGCTTATATGAATCAAATATTTCCTTTGGATTCTTTATAGAAATTTGAGATTTTTCTTCCTTTTCTTTCTCGGTAAGGAAACTGTCTGCCTCCTTAAATAACTCATGATTCGTCAAAAGTTTTTCATACTCAAAGTCCTTCATATAGTGACGACAGCAATATACATACGCATATAACATTGATTTTTCTTCACAGATTTGAAATGCTGACAAAAATCTATCGCTTGCTTCCCGATACAAAAATAGTTTTCCATATGCCGTTCCCAGACATCCATATACCCTTCCATAAAACTGTGAATCCACCGATTGATCTTCTTCTCCATGTAAAAGAGACAGGTAAATTCTAATTGCCTCTTCTATTTCTCCACTTTTCAAAAGACTATCTGCCTTATATTTTTTCTTTTCTATCTCTTTTTGATTTTTTAATTGGTTCAATCTTCCCTCAATAACACTTATTTCCTTCGCTGTATATATATCGCTATCCTTTAGAATATATAATATGAATTGTTCTATGGTTCCCTTAGATTTCAAACAATCATTAAGCTGTTTTGCAAGTTTTTCTTTTTCCAATTCTTCCTCAAGCCATTTACACAATTTTTTATTAACCAAAGTATCATCTACTAAATACATAAAATTACAAATATAGTAACAAAGTTCTTCTAATGTATATATTTTTTTATGTATTCGCGTAATCTCATATGGTTGTTTCGCTTTTTTTCTATGACAAAGAATTAAACTTCCCATCTCTTCCTCCTAACTTTATCAATGTTTGTGTATGAAATCCTGATGAATCAAAAAAGTTTCCAAATCCAATATCTTTCCATGTAATCACACAGGTTTGTTCATCTTGAAAAATAACATTCACTTGTAAACGAAGCGTATACTTTTCTCTATTCAAAAGATTTTCAAGCGGTACTTTTACAAGCCTAATTGAATTTTCTATCAAAGATTCAATACGAAGTTCAATATCATCTGTATTTTCCAAAAGTATTTCAAACTGTCTATCATTTTCATACCATTTTGTTCCCCACTGCACGATTGGATACCATGTATCCTTACCATTTATTCTAAATTTAAGATAGACTTGTTCCATCAATTTTGTTTCATCTAAATAAATAAAACTGTTTCTTTTCTTGTTCATCTTATATTGCACAGTATAATATGCACCCTTGCTATACAAATTATCCCCTTGAAATACTCTTCTGCCATTACACAACGTTCTCAAAGAGTTAGGATACCATTTTTTTTCAAATTCATCCCCTATCAAAAACACTGAGGAGATTAATCTCCTATGAAAAATACTTTTAATAAAACGATTAAAATATTCATCTGTTTTCTTTTGTTCCTCTTTATCTTTAGGTGGATATATTATGGAAAGTTCTTCCCACTCTACATTTGCAACCTCATCTACAACTATAAAGGTATCTTGTTTATTTTCAAACTTCATATGTAATTTTTTTAACATATACGCTTGCACGCCATTTTCATCACAATAAAAAAGCGCTGATTCATATTGCCACAACTCTTTCTGTTGAAAAAACATATAGTAACAAAAACTTTCTTTGTTATCTTGCACATACACCTTTTCTTTGGACACGCCTAATTTTTGCCCAACACTTTTTAAGAGATGTACAATATCCTCATCTATATAAGGAAGCGTAAATGCAATGGCCTCTATATTTTGAAACCGTTTTAAAACAAGCTGAATATATAAAGATAGTAACCAAACACCTTCATATGTCTTTTCTCCCACCTGAATTAGTTCATGTTTTTCCGCAAGAGACAATAAATCATAAATCCCCTCTTCCTCTTCTTCCCCATATATCCATTCTTGTTCCTTCTTTCTAATAACAAGTGGAATCCTTTCTATTGTCTTTGGTTCTTGTTGTCCTTCATCACAATAACTTATCTGACAGGTATGCTGATTTAATTCTACTCCAATCACATATCCCCTTTGCATTTTTCTTCCCTCTTTCTTCTAGTATATTTCAAATAATTCTTCTGCCAACTTTTCTTCCAAACAATATTTACAAAGTTCTTTTCCTAAATTATCATCATCCAGCTTACTCATAGCATTTAAACGTCCATATTTTCCAAACTGTCCCACCTTTCTCTTCTGTCTACATTCTCCCATTTCTTCGCAGATAAGATTTTCTCCGTTTTCCTCTTTAAAAGTATAAGATAAACTTTCTCCCTCAAAAAGAATAAACTCTTTTACATAAATATTAGCATAGACAGGCTGAAGTTCCTCTACGATTGTCTTTCTTCCTATTTTATACAATAATTTCACTTTTCCATCTTTTTTTGCTTTGTACTGAATCATGACTTTATCATGAAGCAAAACTTCTTGTAACCATTCTTCTTTGTATTCTAAATAAAACGGAAAAACTAACTGTCGTTCACAAAGTTCCTGTAAAAATAGTTTTAATCTATCCTCCAGTTTTTCCTGATAAGCATGTCTTGCATAAAATTTTATTACTGCAAGTTTACATACTATTGGAAGTTCATTTTCCTTCTCGTATTCATTTAAAATTACCTCTACAATTTCTTTTTTAATCTCTCGAGAATTTACAATATACTCATTCGAAACATAAGATAAATACGCTTGTTTCAAGTGAGTATGTCTACTTCCAGCATAATAATCCAGAAAAATTTGTTCTTCATTAAACATTGTTTCCGAATATAACATCTGCGTAATAATACGTTCGGCAAGTATATCGCTTTTGCCACCATGTTTTTTTACAATACTCCAAACTTTTTTCATATCTTTTGTTGCACCACAATAATATTCTGCTAAATAAATAAGCGTCATAGTATCATATAGTCCTCTTTCCAAAAGAGAAAAACACAGATAAGTAAGATAATCTTCTTCCTTACCTTCTTCTCGAATGTATTTACTACAAAAGCGAAAAACTTTCTCTTCTCCAAAATAATCAATACTATATTTTTTTATATTTTCAAAGGTCAAATTTTCTTGACTCTCTTCTACTACTGTTCCAAACAACTCCTTTTTATCCTTATACATTTCTACAAATTGTGTCTCAAAACAGAGCCTTTTGAGCTCATATTCAATAGAGTCCGCATAAAATTTACCGTCATCCGCTTCCCATACAATTCGTGAAGTTTTATGATGTAAAAGAATTTTTGCTCCTTCTTTTCTATACGCAATACGCTGACTAATTGCACCGCTTTTTTCAATAACAACAACATATTTCATATGTGGAGCATTTGTCTTCACTAAGTATATGTGTGAAATATCATAAATCGCTTTCATTCTCTCCATATTTAAATCTGGCTCATTGCAAAAGTATTTATATAGCACTCTAAGGTCTTCGTTAATTCTTCTTTTCTCAAGTTGCTTCCACGAAAAACTTTCCATCTGCTCATGATAATTTGAAAACAATCTACTTTCTTTATCTTCATATGTTAGTATATTTGCATATAAAAATGCTGTGTTTTTATAATCCAAAGAACTTCCATGAACAAAATAAAGCCATACTGTTCTTGGAAATGCCTTGTTCATTTTATCTTTATCAGTAGACATAACATAATATTCGTATAGTTTGGCAATTCTAAGACCTTCCTCCACTGCTCTCTCGTACCAAACAAAATATTTATTATCTTTCTTATCCCCTTTTATGAGCAATGTGCAAATAGCATTTAAAATCATTTTTTCTGGATATAAGGAATAAGAACGTGATAATATCTGATATAATTTTTCTTGATAAATTTTTTCTTGACTAGCAAGATTCGCTGTATACAATGCTAGTTGTTTTGTAATCATGCGATATTTTGTAGCAAAATCTAACACTTTCATTTCAAAATGTCCTAATTTTTTCAATAAACTACTTTTTTCTTGAAAACAAAGATACGCCTCAATATATAAGGGAATTTGATTAGCCCCTTGTGAAAAACACTTTTGTAAAACGCGAATTTTTTCACTGTAATTGCGATATTTCACATCTATATTTAACAGCATACATAACAATTGCCAAGATGTAGGGTGCTTTTCATAGGACTTATTCAACTCTTCTGTAACTTTCTTAATATAACTCTCATCTTTTGATAAAAGTCCTGTTAAAAATAGGTAATAAGAACCTAATTCCGCTTTTTTCCCAATGGCAAAACGATTATAATTATAGTTTTCTAAAAACCATTTCCCCTCTTCTTTACATCCACCTCGCAAATACACATGAGCCATGAGTAGTTCGTAAAACTCATTTTCCGGTGCTATTTCTTGCAATTGTTTCACAAGTTCCACAGCCTGTTTTGTCCACTGTTTTAGCTCTAAGTTACCCGAAACACACGCCATATAACTTTTTAATAGACAACCAAACATCAACTTTTCTTCTCCATGTTTTTCTGTGTGAGTTGACTGCTGATGTACTGTCACTGGATATTCTATAGTTTCAAGAGGCGTTTGCACAATAATTTTTCCATAATTATACCCAGTATGTAATTTCTCTATATTGACCATATATTCTAAATAATAATCATTTCCAATAAAATCTTCTGTTATAATCTGATTTTTCTCAATACTTAGAAAATCTCCGATTGTAAAAATTTCAACTGGTAAATATCCCCATGTATTCTTTGTCAAAGTTACCATTTCTGTGGTTGTCTCTGAATAGTAAGAAAGCATTGCCTCTTCTTCTTGAAAAAGCAAATAAATTCTTTCTTTTTGTTTACTCGCAACTAGAAACTCTTCTAAAGCCTGCTTATCTAAGGACCACTTTCGCATATTGCTATAAAGGGCAATTATTCTTTGATCTTCATATTTCAGTAGTTCAAAAAATTTTTTTGAACGAAATAATTTCCAAGCTTCATCAAAATCTATTTCAGCAAGTTCTTTAAACTCTTTAATCGTCTGCACTTTTCCGTAATCTGTTATAACAAACGGTTTCTCTATCACTGCAGTGTATGCGATATCGTACTCTCCACCATCGCAGACGATTGTAAACTTTCCATTTTCTATATCTCCAGGTAGCATTCCACTTCCATCGAATGTATAACCCACTTGCACTGGATTCCCTTGGAACCCTTGATTTTTTAATTCTATACGAAAAGAAGATGGATACACCAATCCTCGAATATCCCCCTCTTTTCTACTCTGCAACGTAAAACTTCCTTCATAAATTTCCCCTTCACTAATCTGCATTATCATATGGGTTTCTGAAAATTGTACGTCTGGCTGTATTACTTCAAAATCTCCTTTTGAAATTCTCTTAATTTTATTTTTCATGCTATCCACCTGCTACTCATTTGTTTCTTGCATTGCATTTCATCAATTTCACGCTATAATAGATTATTATAGCATTATTATTTCATTTATGGCAAGTTTTAATATTAATCAGAAAGGCGGTCTTCATATGAATAGAATACCACAATTCCATGGAAGTGATTTAGAAGAAGTTGCTAAATATTTTCATCTTCCACAAGAAAAAATTGTTTGTTTTGGAGCAAACGTCAACCCTCTTGGTTTGTCTTCCAATGTTAAAAATAAATTAGCTAAAAATCTTGATATTATTTCCTCTTATCCTGATAGAAACTATACTTCCTTAAAAGAGAAAATTGCTTCCTACTGCCATGTTTTTCCAAAAGATATTGTTGTCGGAAACGGTTGTACAGAATTAATTTCTCTTTTTATCCAAGTTTTAAAACCAAAGAAAGTATTACTTCCGATCCCTAGTTATTCTGAATATGAAAAAGAAATTTCTCTTATCGGAGGTACAGTAGAATATTTTCCTCTCCCTGAAGAAAATGATTTTTCATTTTCTTTATCATCCTTGTATAAATCACTAAAAACAGATATTGATTTGTTTATTTTGTGTAACCCTAACAATCCAACTTCTACCACTGTGTATGTAGAACAACTAAAACATATTTTATCTTTTTGTAAAAAAAGAAATATTTTTGTTATCATCGACGAAACATATATAGAATTTGTAGAAAACATTACGGAAACCACTGCCATGCCACTAACAAATCTTTTCGACAATCTAATCGTTCTTCGTGGTGTTTCTAAATTTTTTGCAGCGCCCGGTCTACGGTTCGGATATGGCGTTACAGGAAATATTTCTCTTCTCGAAGAATTAAATAAAATCAAAAACCCGTGGAGTTTAAATAGTGTGGGGGCTTATGCAGGTGAACTCCTTCTTTCTGATACTGATTACATCAAAAGAACCTATTCTCTTATTTCCTCTGAGAGAAAACGTATTTGTAAAAGGCTTCGTACATTCCCCTTTATACGTGTGTACGAACCTACTGCAAACTTTATTTTACTAAAACTCTGTAAAAACAATCTTACTTCAAATGATGTATTTGTCCATACTATTAAAAATGGGTTAATGATTCGTGACTGTTCTACATTCGTCGGATTAAATGGGGAATTTATTCGCTTTTGCATTATGAATCCAAAGGACAACGACCGACTCCTCAACTGTCTAGAAGAAATATGTAATGAAAAAACCAGCCACTAATGTGACTGGTTTTCTTTATCTAACAAACAAATATACCATATACGCCATATAAGTTGCTACCATTGTTCCTCCCATCGCCCTAGACACCTTTTGTTTTTTGCAAATTGGAATGAAAAATATAATAGAAACTACAATTAAAATGGCAATATCATATAGATATGTATTTGCAACAGACATTGGAAGAATTGTTCCCGAAACACCTAAAATAAAAAAGATATTAAAAATATTCGATCCAACAACATTTCCAAGTGAAATATCGCTTTCCCCCTTTTTTGCTGCTACGATAGATGTAACAAGTTCTGGAAGAGATGTTCCAAAAGCAACAATTGTTAAACCAATAAAAGCTTCACTTAGCCCGAATGCTCTAGCAATTTCTTTTGCTCCATCTACAACCATATTCCCACCAATAATAATTCCTGCCAAACCGATAATAGATATGAAAATACTTTTGTCAAGAGTATATTGTACCTCAATTTCTTCCCCACTTTCCTTATGTTCAGCTCTTCCTTTCACTCCCTCTCGTATAGCAAGATACATAAAAATAGCAAATCCAATTAATAGAATAATTCCATCTATTCTGCTAAGTTCCATGCTCATCTTGCCAAACAATGTATCCATAGCGAGAAGGCCTAGTAATACTGCCCCAATAATTGCAATCGGGTAATCTTTCTTAATCATGCTTTTCTTTACATGCAGTGGATAAATAAATGCGCTTACCCCTACTACAATCAACAAATTAAAAAGATTTGAACCAACAACATTTCCAACAGCAATATCATTACTTCCTTTCATGGCTGCTGATATACTAACCGCAAGTTCAGGAGCACTCGTTCCAAAAGCAACAATCGTAAGTCCAATAACTACAGCCGGTATATGTAACTGTTTTGCAATGGCTGAAGCTCCATCAACAAAAAAATCTGCTCCTTTTACTAATAAAATGAACCCAACTATTAAGCAGATAATCGCAACAAACATATTCATTTTTTCTTCTCCTTTTCTTCATAAAAAGTTGCCTAAAAAATATAATATCACTCTCACTATTTTTTTACAACAAGAAAAAGTACATAAAACAATATCATTTCATGTACTTTCTTCTTATTATTTTACTATACGATAATATTCTTTTGTTGTAATCATAAATACAATTGTATAAAAAATTCCAAACATGATTACAGTCACCACAGTTGTCCCTGCTATTAATTTTACATTCTTTAACGCAAATGCAGAAAGTAATTTTGTAATAATCTTAAATGCCACTAGTACATGGAGTACTGCGCAAACAAGTGGAAGATAAAATACACTCATCACCTGACTTTTTATTGAAGATTTAACTTCTTGTTTGCTCATGCCAACTTTCTGCATAATCGAAAACCTAGCTTTGTCACTATAGCCCTCTGAGATTTGTTTATAGTAAATAATTAACACTGTAGCCATAAGAAATAATCCACCAAAGAAAAGACCCAAGAATAGAAACATACCATATAAAGAAAAAAATTCTTCCCTTTCTGTTTCTCTAAATTCCCCTCGAACATTATCTGCATTCATAGAAAATGTTGCTTTCAACTCTTCAGAAGCTTTGATTATATTGTCTTTATTCCCCTCAAAATCAAGACTTTTATAATAAGATTCCTTCGCTCCACTTTTATCCTCTCCAAGTAAATCTACAATTGCTTTTTGATTTGGCAAAACAAAATAATATTCATCAATCATCATTTGCACTTCTTGATCTATATTTTTCATTTCAATTGTTTTCACACGAAATCTTTTATTATTAATTGTTAATTCATTCCCCAAAAGTTTATTTTCCTTTGTCGCATAACAAATAACTTCATTTTCTCCAAGAATTTCATTTCTTTTTTCCACTTGATTAAAATCTTCTAATGTCATAAATTGAATTCCACAATATGTTGAAACATCTAATGTCCCTGGTCCTATATTATCTGCATTAGTTTCAAATACATTTTTCTCTTTCGATGCATCTATCTCTGTATGAAAATAAGATATTTCCCCTTTTCCTTTCAAATTATATTTTTGTAACACCCTATCAATTTCATCCTCAATGTTTTTAACCATTGTTTCTTTATCTACGTTTTCAGTTAGTTCCCCCATAATAATACACTGTTTTGGAAATCTCATACGCAATATATCTTCCAAACCTGTATATAATGCTAAAGTTGACGATAACATAATCAATACCATAGTACTTAAAATACAAATATTTCCAAGTCCTACTGCATTTTCTTTCATGCGATAGAGCATTCCAGATACCGCAGTAAAATGTTTTGTTTTATAATAATATTTTTTGTTTTTTCGTAATATTTTCAAAAAAGCAATACTTCCAGATGTAAATAAAGCATAAGTTCCAATAATAACAAGAATAACTGCAATAAAGAAACCCCCTAATGCATTCATCACACTTTCTGTAGTTAATGCTAAATAATATCCTGCTCCTAATGAAACAACACCTACAATTGTCATAATTTTTTTAGTTTTTGGTTCTCTATCCCCTTGATTACTTCCATGCAGTAATTCAATCGGATTCGATAATTTCACTTGAAAAAGATTAAATATTAAACACGCAAGAAAAATAATACAAAATAAAATAATGGTAATGAAAATGGCTCTAGGTTCAATAGCAAATTTCATATGTGTATCAAAATGAAGAATTTTAAGCATAATTAGAAAAGCTAATTTTCCAAAGCAGATTCCTCCTATAATGCCACCCGACAAACTTATGAACGTAATAATACACATTTCAACCATAAGCATTTTAGCAATATGTCTTTTCCCAAGTCCTAATACGTTATAAACTCCTATTTCTTTTTTTCTCTGTTTCATCAGAAAACTATTTGTATAAAAAAGAAAAATAACTGAAAAAATCCCTACTATTGTCACTCCCATGGAAAGCATTTCGCGAAAAACTTCCTCTCCAGGGGCACCCACAATTCCTTTGTTTCTCGTTAATCCATAAATAATATAAAACATCATCACTGTAATTATGCAAGTAATGATATAAGGAACGTACATTCTTTTACTATTTTTTATATTCGTTACCGCTAATTTACTATAAACAGCACTATTCACCCATTTCACCCCCAGTAGTTAAAGCTGTTAATGTATCGGAAATTTTTTGATACATTTCTTCATTCGATAAATTTCCCCTATATAGTTGATAGAAAACCTCCCCATCCTTAATAAATAAAACACGACTTGCATTGCTTGCTGCCTTTATACTATGCGTTACCATTAAAATTGTCTGTCCGTCCTGATTAATTTCAGAAAAAAGTTTTAGCAATTCATCTGACGCCTTAGAATCTAATGCTCCTGTAGGCTCATCCGCAAGAATCAATTGTGGTTTTGTAATTAATGCTCTAGCAACTGCAACTCTCTGCTTCTGTCCTCCTGAAACTTCATAGGGATACTTATTTAAAATCCTTTCTATCCCCAATTTTTTTGCAATTGGAGAAAGTCGTTTTTCCATCTCATCATATTTCTTTCCTGCCAACACAAGTGGCAAAAATATGTTGTCTTTCAAACAAAAAGTATCTAACAAATTAAACTCTTGGAAAACAAATCCTAAATTCTGCCTTCTAAATGCCGCCATTTCTTTCTCTTTAATTGTGGATAAATCTCTTCCTTTTAACAATACTTTTCCACTTGTCGCTTTATCTAAAGCAGCTAAAACATTCAATAGGGTTGTCTTTCCTGAGCCAGACTCTCCCATAATTGCAACATATTCTCCCGGCTCAATAGAAAAACTCACATCAGAAAGTGCTTTTACTTGATTCCCTCCAAATCTTGTTGTATATATTTTTTTAACGTTTTTCACTTCTAAAATTGACATTTTATGTCCCCCTTTCAATCTTTCCTCCTTATTATAAAAAAGAGAGAATTGTACTGCCATAGATTTGGCTTACAATTCCCCCTTCAAACTTACAAAATTGTCATAAATCAATTCTATTCTCTATTAAAATCAATTATTACTTTTGTTCCCTTCCCAACTTGCGATTCCAGCCACAATCTATGCCCTAGTTTATTCAACACTTCTTTTGTCAAATACAATCCAAGTCCTGTAGATTTATGATTACTTCTTCCATTATACCCTGTAAACCCTTTTTCAATTACTCGTGGTAAATCTTCAGCACTAATGCCTATACCCGTATCTTCTATTACAAGTAAGTTCTCATTTTCTTTATCTATATAAATAGAAACACTTCCCGTCTTTGTATATTTTAATGCATTTGAAAGAATCTGTTCCACTGCAAATAATAGCCATTTTTCGTCAGTCAAAACAATTTCTTCCATTGGTTCAAAGTTCAATTTAATCTTTTGTAAAATAAATAATTTAGAATATTTTTTGATTGCAGTTTTAATGATCTCAGAGAGCGAATAGTAGTTCAGCACCATATCCTGAGACATTTGTTTTTCTCGCAAATAATGTAATACCATTTCCACATACTGTTCTATCTTAAATAATTCTATAGATAGTATTTTTAAGTCAACCTCTCCTGCTTGTAATAATAAATGCATTGCAGAAATAGGAGTTTTGATCTGATGTGCCCATAACATATAATATTCTTCAGCTTCTTTTGCTGAAATATCCATAGAAGAGACCAAATTTTTTCGACTTATATATAGTTCTGAAACCATTTCTTGATAAGTATTCTCCAAAAGCCCTTTTGACTCAGGAAATTCACCTAGTTCATATTCTAATTGTC
>JAHHTN010000023.1 GCA_020024645.1 Faecalimonas sp. | reverse complement strand
AAGTCATTAAAGTAATTATTATCGTAAGTATATCTGACAGGTAACCTTTTAATGATAAATGACGGAAGGTCTTTACAATCTCTTCCCCATTGCTTTTCAGTGTATCCCTTAATTAATTTCTTATAAATATCTTCCCCAACAAGACTAATTGCCTGTTCTTCAAGATTCTGCGGTTCTCCACTGATTACCGCACGTTGTTTATCAATAATCTGTTTCGCTTCTTTCGGTGTTGCCACTCCCCACATTTTGCTAAATGTATTCATATTAAACGGCATATTGTAAATTTCACCCTTATAATTTGCAATTGGCGAATTTGTATAACGATTAAATTCAACTAATGAATTCACAAAATCCCACACTTTGCGATTACTTGTATGGAAAATATGTGCACCATATTTATGCACATGAATTTCTTCCACATCTTCACAATAAATATTTCCACCCAATGTTTCTCTTTTTTCCACCACTAAACACTTTTTTCCTTGTTTGCGTGCGAAGTAAGCAAATGTTCCTGCAAATAAACCTCCGCCAACAATAACATAATCATATTTCTTCATTACTTATACTCCTTTTCATCGTTTTCTGCCTCATGGAAAATATATTCCTGACTACCACTTGTTTTAAACGCTTCTGTACTATCTGATTTCAACAATACAATGAATGTTTGGAAAATCAATTGAATATCTTTTAATATGTTAAACTGTTCTATATACATCATATCCATAATAAGTTTATCTTTTGGAGTAGTATTATACTTTCCTGCGATCTGTGCATATCCAGTCAAACCAGCCTTTACACGAAGGCGATATCTAAATTCTGGTAGTTCTTTTTCATATTCGTTTACATTCTCTAGCATTTCTGGACGAGGACCTACAAAACTCATATCCCCTTTTAGTATATTTAATAATTGAGGAAGCTCGTCCATACGAATCTTTCTCAAAAATTTTCCTGGCTTCGTAATTCGATCATCATCATCTGTAACAGAACGATTTTCCACATTTTCTTTCATCGTCCGAAATTTATACACTTCAAAAACGCGCCCATTTAGTGTAGCACGTTTTTGTTTAAAGAAAATTTTTCCTCCGTCATATGCTTTAATTGCAATTGCACTTATAATCCAAATCGGCGATGTTAAAATTCCCAACACAATAGCAAGTCCCATATCTAACAATTTCTTTGCTATTCTCTGTTCCATTGTCCAAGTTTTTACATTTGCATTCAAAACAGAGACATCATCTAAAAGATAATACTTGGCGTTCATCTCTACAATGTCCTCTATTTCTGGGTTGAAATAAATGTTTATTTTATTTTTATAACAATATTGTACGATTTTGCTTCTTTCCACAATCGGAACATCCTGAATAAATACAGTACTTACTTTATCCATTATTTCCCATATTGCACTATCCTTATAGTCCAAAATATAATCAATTTTATATTGCTTTTTAAAACGCAATAAAGCTCGAACAATACAATCTAAACTTTGTTGAGAAGAAGTGATGATACAACAACTTTCAGGATCATGTATTTTAAAGAATAATGCATTTCCCGCATATGCAAAGATAACAATAATAATAATCTGCACAATATATGTGATTATCAATGCTCCTATGCTACTCAACCTAAATGCAGAAATACTAGGCGTAATTGTATTCATAATCATCAATTGTATATATACAATTATATCTGTAAAAAATGTTGCTAATGCAATAGAATAAATAATCGGCTTACTTTTTCTTCTTCCCACATCATACATTCCATAAATTTTCAAGAACAATACTCCAACCACAATAAATGTTGTTATAGTTATTCCCATCGTTCGTGACAACCTTATCAAAGATGGATTATCTTTTGACAAGATAAATACAAACGCTCCTAATAATGATAAATATAAAATTCCTTTAACCAAAAGCCACATCGTAGCTTCAAATTTTTTTATCCAATATCTCATTTTTACACCACCTATTACAATATCACTCCTCATTATAAACGATAGTATAGTATTCCGCAAGGTTTCTTTCCTTAATTATATCTTATTTTGTAACATTTTCGTAACATTTCCACTATATTATTAATATCTCAATTCTTTTTATCTACAAATAAAACAGTGGAGCGAGATTAATACTCTCTCGCTCCAACTATCCTGTATCTCCCGAAGCACTTGCTTCAATAGGTATCTTTATATAAATTTGTTCCTCTATATTTCCATTGATAACAATATTTTCTGGCTCTCACAATTGCGTTGCAACAAAATAATCTATAGTTTTTCCATTCCTATCTTTTACATCAACATAAATTGTATATTTCTTCCGAAATTTGCTGTGGCGATGACTTATCAAATTTTATATCTTTTAATCCCCACATCCCTTCACTTGCTTTTTCAGCCATTTTATCCTGTGCATAACTTACATTTCCTATCATTGTAATACACAAAGTAACAAATAACGTAAAAGCAATTATCTTTTTCTCATATTTCCACTCCTAATGAATATTGAACTCTTTTCCAACCGTTTTGACATTTCCTGTCGCATCTTTTACATCTACTATCATTTTATAGATTCCTGTACCATTTGGTTGCCATAACATAGTTTTGTTTTCACTAAAATCTTTTATCACTCCCCATTCTTTCCAATCATTTTTCATCCACACATATTTGTAAGTAAACCCATTCGTATTACCTTGAATAAGTGGTTTGATTTCTAATTCTCCATTCTGTTTCTTATTCACTGAAACTTCATTGTATAACCAATTACTTACTTTAAATTGTATTGTTTTTGTCACTACCGAAGCATCTCCATGTTTTACGTCAACACATATTGTATACTTTCCTTCTTTTTTCGGTATCCAATCCACAGTATTTTTTGTTGAAAGTTCCTGAATAACTCCCCATTCTTTCCAATCTTCTTTTTGCCATACAAATTTGTATTTTGTATTCTGATTGCTTTCTTTTGCAAATGCTTTTATATTTACTTTTCCCCCGACAGTCTGGTTTGTATTCGGCTGTAATTGTATCGTTATTTCTCCTATACTTTTTATAGTAAATATTTTAGAATAACTTCTTGTAATCCCCCCACTATCCTTTACATCCGCATAAATAGTATATGTACCATTTTCCTTAGGTATCCACTCTGTAGTATTTTTCGTTGAAAGTTCTTGGATAACTCCCCACTCTTTCCAATCATCTTTTTGCCATACAAATTTATACTGTAAACCTGTAGTATTTCCACTCAATTTCGCTGTTAAATTTATTTTTTCTCCTACCATCTGAGCCGCCCCTCTGTCAACAGCAATTTCCGAAAATTTCCAGTTTCCCTCTTGAACATGGTATTTTGTTGTTTTAGTAGCAGATTTTCCTCTATTATCTTTTATGTTTACAATAATTTCACAATCTCCATATATTGTCGGAATCCAATTTACTGTATTGGAAGTAGAAAAATCTCTGATAACTCCCCACTCTTTCCAATCATCTTTTTGCCATACAAATTTATACTGTAAATTTTTATTATTTGCAGTAATATTTTTCATATTCTGGGTAATTTTTATCTCATCTCCAATTTCTGCACGATTTGTACTAAATACTATATCTTGAACTTCCCATGGTTTTTCCACAATCTGATATGACACTCTTCTCGTGGCAACAAATCCTTCTCTATCCTTTACATCTACAATAAGTTCATATTCTCCTACTTGCTTAGGCAACCAAGTTACATTATTCACAGAAGAAAAATCCTTTATTACTCCCCATTCTTTCCAATCTTCTTTCTGCCATACAAACTTATATTGTAATCCCGAAGTATCTCCCTTTACATCTGCTGATAAGTTAATCTCTGTTTCCAAATTACTTGGTGATTGAATACTTGTTTTTACTCCCGAATAACTCCAGCCTTTAATTTGATAAGGAATATCCACAGTAATCACTTTTCCGGAAGAATCTTTCACATTAAGTATAATCGTATAGTTTCCTCCAGATTTCGGTAACCACATTGCATTATCATCAGAAGAAAAATCCTTTATTACTCCCCATTCTTTCCAATCTTCCTTCTGCCATACAAACTTATATTGTAATCCCATTTTATTTCCGCTTATATTTGCACTCACCTTAATAGATGTATCCGACAACTGTGGCGAAGAAACATTTGTATTAATTCCATTTACTGACCATGTAGTTTTCCCACTCGATACAATTTTCAAATAATCGGAACTTAAATATGCATACATATTTGAAAAATTATATACACCACTACTCGAATTAATTTCTGTTCTTCCACTATTTAACACAGGCTCACTTTGTATTTTATAAAACTTATTTACTGGATTTTTATCTAAAACTAAAAAAGCGCAATTCGCGTTTTTTTTCGTTTTATAAAGTGCGGTTGAAGAAGTAGTACTTTCTTTTCGTACATTCACAGTATTTGATGGATAAACAGTATCTTTAATACCTATTGTATATTTGTAGGCATCTTGACCACCACCATTTCCATCTATTATCCATGCCATTGCTGCTGCTTTTTCTCCCCAATATGGATCTGACGCATATTTCACATTCATTCCACTTGCTTTATTTCCCAAAAAAGCTCCATAATGCTTCCAATTTTGTGGATTCAAATATTCTTTCGACAACCATTGTTCCCCATATTCTTTAATACATTGTTCTACACTTGCAAAATAATTCGCACTTTCCCCAGGCGAATCATCAAGTGCATTTAATCCAAATAAATTGTTCTTTGTTCTTGCAATATTACTAGTTCCCCATGCACTTTCATTTGCAGCTATTCCCGCTATCAAAACTGCATTCGTACCATATGTATTTTGTGTTCTGACAAAATCCTCTCCAGCATCTTTCATTTTTGATGTAGAAGAAACTCTATTATTAATCAATGTATTCAAATTATTCTCTGTATAGCTTGACTGACTTCTTAAAGGGAGATATTGAAAATAATTATAAAATGGACTGCTTGCATTTACAGAATGTGTTCGTATATTTTTATTGTAATCATTTATCATATCTGAAAAAGATTCTTCTGTATAAAAATAATGTCCATCATAACTATAATAATTGATTCCCGTTTTTAAATATGATGGTGCAGGACCATTATCCAAAGTACTTCCAGCATTTGAAACATTCACATTTGTAGACACTTTATGATATAAACGAGTATTAGATACATAATAATAGCTAAGTGATTTTGCACTTGACTTATTTATAACTTGAACTTCGTTTGCGTTAACCACTCCAATTACACCAGCAAGCATAAATCTTACTTTACCACTACTTGTATTTCCAAGATACGCTGCATCAGCTGCATATGGTCCATAAAGATATCCCTTAACTCCTGTATTTTCTTCAACATAATCTGTGATTTGGCCTGATGTTTTTGTATTAAAATTAACGATTTGTGGAGTGACTGCATAAAAAGAAGAACTTGTATTTTTCACCAATCCATTTTCTTCTTTTGCATTTGTCACATTTCCATTCTTATCTACCTCTGTATAGCTTTCTAGCGCATTTGGATTCTCACCTTGAAATCCTACTTCTTCGGTAAACTCCTGTTCTCCTGCCCGACTTGAAATTGCAGGTAAACTAGAAAAAATCAATGCAACTGCAATAACTCCTGCTACAATTCGTTTTCCTGTCTTTTTCATCATTTCATATTCTTCCTTTCACTTTCCCTTAAAACAGCTTTTTTGGATACTCACCCTGTTCAATAAGATTTTTAATTGACGTCACTACAAACTCTTTATCTTCTTTATATGTCACTCCAAACCACTTATCATGTGATTTCAGAACTTTTACATCAATTTCATCATTCTCTAAAAGCCCTCCAATAATAGTAGGAAGAAGATATTCCGCTTTCAAATCACTTTCTTCTACATTTTCCAAAAATTGTGTGAATCCTCTTTCCAATACATTAAAGAAATCCTGATGTAGTCCCCACATATTCATTGACACTGGCGAATGCACATCCACCGGAACAATTCCTTCTTCTGTTTTAATTCCCGCACCTTCTTCTATTTTTTCAATATTTGATGTTTCAACAATATCTGTTAACATCCTATTTCCATCTACTTGACAAATACCACGTGTAACACCACCATTTTCACTTAAAGTATTCCCCAATACAAAACCAATCATAGAAGCTTGTACCTTTTCACTTTCTGTTTTCTCTTCTGTTAAATACTGAAAAGCTTCTTGATAGGCTTCTTTCCCATAATAATCATCTGCGTTGATAACCAAAAACGGTTCATTTACTACTTCTTTGCAACACAAAATAGCCTGCCCCGTTCCCCATGGTTTTGTTCTAGCTGCAAATCTTTTCTGAAATTTTTCAGGAATATCGTTAAGTTCTTGATAAGCATAGGCTACTTCTATTTCCTTTTCAATTCTATTGCCAATAACTTCTTTAAAATCCTTTTCTAAGTCTTTACGAATAACAAAAACGACTTTATTAAACCCTGCTTCTTTCGCATCATATATAGAGTAATCCATAATAATTTCCCCATTTGGTCCAATTGGTTCTAACTGTTTAATCCCTCCACCAAATCTACTTCCAATTCCTGCTGCCATAATAACTAATGTTGCTTTTTTCATCTTCATAACCTTTCCTTTATCATCCAATATTGTTTCTTACTATAGTTTTATCACAATTCAAAAGAGCATTCCACAGATTTCTCTATAAAATGCTCTCCAAATTTTTCCTTCTAGTCTTCCAGTTCTTTTTCAACAAGGCGAGCCATTGCTTCTAATGCCTTCTCTTCATTTTTTCCTTCGCAAATAATTTCAATTTCATCTCCTTGTTTAATGCAAGCAGCCAAAACACTTAATACACTTTTGGCGCTTCCTGTTGTAGAACCTACATGAAATGTAATTTTGCATTCTTCAAACTCTGCTGCCTTTCTACAGAACATTCCAGCTGGTCTTAAATGAAGACCGGTTGGATTACTTATTTTTACTATTTTACTAACCATTCGTTTCACCTTTCTTTTGGAGTAACTATTCTTGTTGCCCTGTCAGAACTACTGGAACCGTCACATTTCCAATAAGTGTACACCCCAACGGCAATTCTGCCTGTAACGGAACGGTTATTGTTCCAGCTGTTGTATATTTCTGTAAATCTACAAATACTTTTGGCGCTTCCGTCAATTTTTCTAACGCAGCTCTTGAACCTTTCACCTGAATTTCTATACTTTCTACTGTTCCTATATTCGCCTTCAAACCTGCTAACGCATTTTCTAAAATAATATTGTTTGCTGGAATACTAAATGCTTTTGTTCCATATTTTTCAACTGAAATTGTAACAATAATCGTTCCAACCGTATCATCAACTAATTGCAATTTCTTTGGCAAATATTTACTCACGTCCACCTTGACTTCTGTCGTCTCGGAAAGATTATTCATTTTCAATGCTTGTGCAGGAATGTCTATTGCATCTAGCTTTTTAATAACTTCTTCTTCTCCAGCTATAAGAATCTTCTTCGGCTCATAAAAAATGTTTCCAAGAGTATATCCCGAAGCTGTATTTATGGCAGACATATCAAAACGCAACGGAATTTCTTTCGTCTTTAATATTTGAACATCAACTTTTACGCCCTCTTTTCCTAAATTATTATCAAAAAGAGCCTGATCAATCACTTTTTCGTTTTCATCATACAAAATTAATTCTGCATTCACTTGTCCACTGGAAGAAATTCCAGACACATCCGCTTTTGCCACAACTCTCTTCACACGATTAATCTGTGACTCTCCACCCGCCAAGGTAATAAATTCAGGATTTGCCATTACACTTCCAATAACATTCCCATCTCTCGGTGTTCCTATGGTCGTTACACTAATAGGGAACTTTTTAGTTGTACTTGCTTCTATTTCAATATTTAAATTTTTCGGAGTTGTATAGGCATCCTGATATTCTCCTTCAAATCCAACAATCTTTACTTCTGTAGGCAATGTTGCCTCCGTCAAAGAATTGGTAACTCTATTTTTAATATCTGCTGTCACAATAATATCGGAAGATTTAATTCGTGAAAGTACCTTGCGTCTTGCAATCACCGTTACTGAAACTGTATCTCTATCATCCACAATTGTATATGTGCTGGATTTTGATGTGAAAATTTCTTCATGCAATACTTTTACCGGAATATTTCTAAACGTAACTTCTCCAATTGGATCATCAATATTAACAACTAAAAGCCATAGTACAATCGCAAAAAGAAGTGATAAAACTTTCAGACCGAAATTATTTTTCAATCTTTCTTTCATCTTTTTCCCTTCCTTTCCACAATCTAGACAAACCTCGTTTTTTCTCTTCAACCGCTTTTCTACTAATTTGATTTAATTTTTCTCTGAGTTGTCTCTCATTTACATGACGTACAATCCTTCCACCTTGTGCATAAGATACTGCTCCCGTTTCTTCGGAAACAACAATAATTAATGAATCACTTACTTCACTCATCCCAACTGCCGCACGATGTCTTGTTCCTAGGTCTTTACTCAAATTACGGTTATCTGAAAGTGGCAAATAACATGTTGCCGCCACAATTCTATCTCCCCTTATAATAATCGCGCCATCATGGAGCGGGGTATTGTGTTCAAAAATATTAATCAGAAGTTGACTAGAAATAACACTGTCCAAACGTATACCTGTTCGCTCATATTCTGTCAATTGAATTGCATTTTCAACAACAATCAACGCACCTGTTTTTACCTTAGCCATTTCAAATGTTGCTGTTGCAACTCCTTCTATTGTTTCTTTGCTAAACTTTTCTTTTTCTTTCGATTTATCAAACGGAACAACTGCACTCAATAAATTTCTCTCCCCTAATTTTTCAAGTGCCCTTCTAAGTTCTGGCTGAAATACCACAACCATAACTGTTGCTAAAACTCCTATCGAATTTTTCACAAGCCACAATATTGTGTTCATCTGAAATATTGCAGCGACAGAAATGAATACGGCAAGCACAAGCATACCTTTTAACAACATCCACGCCTTTGTATTTTTAATCCAAAGAGCTATTTCATACACGATAAAAGCAATAATAATCATTTCAACAATATCGGTTATCGTGATATGTGGTACATAGGCAAAATATTCATTCACTAACTGTGCTATCCATTCTTTCATCTCGTCACCTCCCCTTTGTAATCTTTTCCATAGTTGCCGGAATTTTACTTTTTCATCAATTCCTGCTCAATAATCTTATCTATGTCTGCTTCTCCCGTTAACTGAAGTCTTCCAGTAGCACCTTTATTCTCCGTCATATCCATTTCTTGACGTTTATTAATTCTTTTAACTTGTTTTTCCGGTGCTGAAACAGAAACTTTCGGCAACGCCTTCACATAATAATAGTATTCATCATCTTCAAACTGTAAATACTCCGTTCTCGCATAATCTACTGAAAATAGCATTAATTCTAGAATAAATCCGATTACTACCGATACTACGCTTCCTACAATCAATGTACCATACTGTACTTGTGTATCCACAGTTACACTCGCAATTACCATTGTAATAATGTACGCAACTATTCCTGAAACAATAGCAATTTGCCAAGCACGGTTAATTGATTTTCTACGTATTGCATACACAATGAGAAAACATATTACAATGGCAATTATTACCGACCAAAGTTCTTTGTTCTGAAAAATCTGTTTTGCAAATGTACCTATGGCTGACATCATTCCGCTTTCATTGGTTCCTGTAATTGTTGTAGAAAAGGTCTTTGCAAATTTAATCATAAAATATACTATTGTTCCACAGATAACCGGCACAATATAAATCGGTGTTCCAATCAATCCATAAGCAATCGGAATAAGCATTGGAACCTTAAATGCAAATGCAATTGGTGTTAGCAATAAAATAATTGCTTTCTTTGGTGTAAATCGAAAATAAAAAATAAACATTAATATAATAATTCCTGCAACAATAATTGCAATTCCCTCAGATAAAGCAAACATATGAGCAAGCATAAGCCCTGCTGCAGCAATTACTGTAACAATCATTGGAAGAAACGCACATGCAACTGCCATTACAATGGAAATAATCGGCTTCGCCAACTTTTCCATAAAACCAATATTACTACTAATCGACAAGAAACATGTCAATGCTAAAACAAACCTAATTCCTTTATCTATGTATGTTGAATATTCGGCGTATAATAATTGTAGTTTTTCCTTCCACTCCAGTAATCTACTCATCTATCTTATCTCCTTTTCATACATCTTGGACAATTGAAGCAATTCACGGTTAAATTTCTTCACACGTTTTCTTGCATCCACGTGTTTTTTTCTATAAAAATTACGTGCTACAATTATCGATATAACAACTATTGCAATGTACCCAGCAAAAGCAACGCTTCCCAGTATCAAAAATTGAAACAAACTCGGATTCGTAAATATTTCATCTAGAAAAACAAGAAAAAGTGCTCCAGTAATAAATGCATACCCTATCGTCGTCCATATAACAGTAATCCATGTATGTAGGCTTATGTAATCTTTTTGATAATATCCACTTATTTTGAAATCTTTTTCTCCTTCTCTCGCTTCGTACATCGCCATCTGAGTCATGAGTTTCACTCGTTTTTCATTTAACATTCTATCACCTCAATACTCTTTTCTTTCTATGGCATTATGATTTAGTATAGCATTAATCACAATCCTTGTCCAATACTTATAGTTAGGAAGTATGTTTTTTCCACCCCCGCTTTTTTCAACACAACACTGATTGAATGGATTGTACTACCTGTTGTATATATATCATCTATAATCAGTACTCTTTTTGCTTTAATGTTTTCCTTTACTTCGAAAGCATTTTTCAAGTTTTTCTTTCGTTCTTTTCGTGTAAATTCTTTCTGTGGTACTGTGTTTATTTTTCTCTTTACTAGCATTGTATTCACTGGAACACCTACACGCTTACCAATCTGTTTTGCTAAAATCTCTGCCTGATTATATCCTCTTTTTTTCTGTTTTTTTCTATGCAAAGGAACTGGAACAATAACATCTATTTCCCATAAATGAATTAATGTACCAAATTTTTTCACCATTTCTTTTGCATAAACTTCCCCATATACCTTCCTATTTTTATATTTGAAACTATAAATCGAACTGCTTACTGGAGCCTTATGCAGCCACAAACTTCTTCCCTGTTCATAACACAATTCTTCTCGCTCGCAATCGTAACAAAACTCTACCTCCTCCTTACGAATTGGTTTTCCACATTTCTTGCATCTCGGTTCTTCGATTACCTCAACTTTTTTCCTGCATTCTTCGCATATTCCGCTTTCACAAATTTTTCCACAAAAAATGCACACAGATGGGTATAACCATTCCAATAGTTTTTTTATCATTTTCTTTTATCGACTCTACTATTACATAAATTCTTGAATACGTTCTGCTAAACTTGTATGTCTGTTCTGTTCATTCGTATTTTCTATCATTTCATAAAATGTGCTGTCACTTCCCACTAACGTAACACATTTTTTTGCTCTTGTAACTGCAGTATAAAGCAGATTGCGATGATACAACTGTCTCGGTCCTTGTAGAAGCGGAATAATTACCGCTGGATATTCACTCCCTTGTGATTTATGGATAGTGATAGCATATGCCAACTCTAGTTCGTCTAATAACTGAAACGAATAGGTCACTTTTCTTTTTTCATCATATTCTACCTCTAAAGTTTCGTTATATGTATTAATCTCTGTAATAATTCCCATATCACCATTAAATACACCAATACCTTTATCCACAACAAGACCAAATTTCGTGGAAATTTCCCACTCTAGTTGATAATTATTTTTGATTTGCATTACTTTATCACCCTCGCGAAAAAGTTTTTCCCCATATTCTTTCTCCGCCTTCTTCCGATCAGGTGGATTCATATATTGTTGCAAAATTTTATTAAGTCTCTCCACGCCTAATAAACCTTTTTTCATTGGAGTTAAGACTTGTATATCATAAGGTTGTGCATCTACATATTTTGGCATCTTTTTTTGCAATAAAGTAATTATCACACTGATGATTACATTGGCATCTTGACGTTTTAGAAAAAAGAAATCTCTACTTTTATTATTCAGCAGAACTTTCTCCCCTTTATTAATCTTATGTGCATTCATAACAATATCACTTTCTGTTGCCTGCCTAAAAATCTTAGTTAAACGCACAACTGGAAAACATTCTGATAATATCATGTCTTTTAAAACGTTTCCTGCCCCCACCGATTGTAATTGATTCCCATCTCCTACTAAAATAATTCTCGTGCCAACAGTAACTGCACAAAGAAGTGCATACATCAATGCCAAATCCACCATGGAAACTTCATCAATAATAATCACATCTGTTTCCAACGGATTTTCCTCATTTCGTCCAAATCCCGCTCGCTTTTCACTATCATCTGGATTTCCATTCACTTCCAAGAGTCGATGAATCGTCTGGGCTTCATATCCTGTCGCTTCTGTCATTCTCTTAGCCGCTCTCCCTGTAGGTGCCGCTAATGTAATATCTAACCCTTCACTTTCAAAGTAATGGATCATCGCATTGATTGTTGTCGTTTTTCCTGTTCCAGGTCCTCCAGTCATAATTAAAATTCCATGTTTTGTCGCCTCAATAACAGCTTTCCTTTGCATTTCATCTAAAATCATTCCTGTATTATCCTCGATTTTATGTAAACGCCTTTCTACCATACTCTCCGAAATTTCTTCGTGAATATTTAAATCATATAGCATTTTGGCTGTATTCAATTCCATATAATAATAGCTTGACGGATACACTCGAATCTGTCCTTCTTTTTCCTTTAAAACAACTTTCTTTTCTATAGATAAATCCATTAGATATTTTTCTATATCTTCTATATCTACTTCTAAAATTTCTCCAGATTTTTTCAACAATTCTCCCTTCGGAAGATAAATATGCCCATCTGACACGCTTTGAATCAATGCATAAAAAATTCCACTACGGATTCGAAAATCTGAATCCGTATGAATTCCAATCCGCAAAGCAATCTCATCTGCTGTCTTAAACCCTATTCCTTGTATATCATCTGCCAATTGATACGGATTTTCTTCTAAAACTCGATATACGCTATCCTTGTATTTTTTATAAATTTTTGCTGCAAGTGTAGTAGAAACCCCATATTTTTGCAAATAAATCATGGCATTTCTCATATCTTTTTTCCCTTCCACTTGCTCTGCAATTTCTCTTGCTTTTCTTTCGCTGATTCCTTTTATTTCTGCTAATCTTTCTGGCTCTTCCTCAATAATACGAATTGTATCTTCCTTAAATCTTCTCACAATTCGTCCCGCCAAAGCACTCCCTAATCCTTTTATAGCGCCTGAGCCAAGATATCTTTCAATAGAAAATAAATCTTCAGGTTCTTTTGCCTTATGCGAAATAACTTGTAACTGTACACCATATACTTTATGAGTTACATATTCCCCACTTAATTCTAACATTTCTCCTTCACTAATATAATGAAAATTTCCAACACAAGTTAAATCCCCATCTTCTGCATTAAACTGAAAAACTGTATAGCCGTTATCTTCGTTGCGGAAAACAATATGCTCCACATACCCTGTAACAACTTCCACCTTACATTTCCTCCTTTACTAAATTTCATCAAAAAGGCGAGGGATTAATCCCTCGCCCTCTATTTACGCATCTTTTTTACCACTCATAAATTCAACGAACTGTCCTGTTCCAATGGCAACTACTTTCATTGGATCTTCAGCAGTCATCGTATTAATCCCTGTTCTTTCTTCAATCAATTCTTCCAAACCTCGAAGCATTGAACCACCACCAGTGAGAACAATACCTCTATCCAAAATATCCGCTGATAACTCAGGTGGAGTTCTCTCAAGTACTCCAATAACTGCTTCTACTATCTGCCCTGTTGTTTCACGAAGAGCTTCCTCTGTTTCTGAAGATGTAACTGTTACTGTCTTTGGAAGTCCTGTAACAAGGTTACGCCCTCTTACTTCCATTGTTTCGTCTTCTACCAACGGATAAGTTGTTCCGATTTTGATTTTGATATCTTCCGCTGTACGTTCCCCAATTAAAAGATTGTGTTTTTTACGCATATAACGAACGATTGCTTCATCAAAATCATCTCCAGCAATTTTAATTGATGTATTTACAACTGTACCTCCAAGAGAAATAACTGCAATATCTGCAGTACCTCCTCCTACGTCAACAATCATGTTTCCACATGGTTTTGCAATATCAATTCCAGCTCCAATTGCTGCCGCTACTGGTTCTTCAATCAAGTGTACTTCTCTTGCTCCTGCTGCAAAAGTCGCCTCCTCTACTGCTTTCTTTTCTACTTCTGTTACTCCACTTGGAACACAGATACTAATACGTGGTTTTTTAAATGTACGTTTTCCCATAGCCTTCTGAACGAAGTATTTAATCATTTTCTCTGTAACTGTATAATCAGAAATAACCCCTTTTCTAAGTGGTCTTACTGCAACAATATTCCCTGGAGTTCTTCCAAGCATTAATCGTGCCTCTTCTCCGATTGCTTTAATTACATTTGTATCTCTATCAAATGCCACTACTGATGGTTCTTTCAAAACTACACCTTTTCCCTTTACATACACGAGAATACTCGCGGTTCCCAAATCGATACCGATATCTATTGACATCTAAATTCTCCTTTCCAAAACTCATCTATTCTTATATCATTTGTACTTGTTGACACTACTCATCACATATATCCCCTATTATAATCAAAATTGTAATAAATGGAAAGACTTTTTTTTATTTTTAGTTTTTCTTAAGGATTGCATCAATATATCTTCCTGTATATGAGTTTGGATTTTTAGCAATTTCTTCTGGTGTTCCTGTTGCAACAACAGTTCCTCCCCTGTCTCCTCCTTCTAAACCAATATCAATAATATAATCTGCAGTTTTTATTACGTCTAAGTTGTGCTCAATAACAACGACCGTATTTCCATCTTCAGCTAATCTTCTCAAAATCTCTGTTAATTTGTGTACATCCGCAAAATGTAACCCTGTTGTCGGCTCGTCCAAAATATAAATTGTTTTTCCTGTACTTCTTTTACTCAATTCAGTCGCCAACTTAATCCTTTGTGCCTCTCCTCCTGAAAGAGTAGTGGAAGGTTGTCCTAGGCGAACGTAAGATAGCCCAACATCATAAAGCGTTTCCATTTTTCTTCTAATTGAAGGGACATTTTCAAAAAAGTGCATTGCCTCTTCTACTGTCATATTTAAAACATCATAAATACTTTTCCCTTTATACTTTACTTCCAATGTTTCCCTGTTATAGCGTTTTCCACCACACACTTCACAGGGCACATATACATCTGGTAAAAAATGCATTTCTATCTTCAAAATCCCATCTCCGCTACAAGCTTCACACCTTCCTCCTTTCACATTAAAACTAAATCGTCCTTTTTTATATCCACGAGTTTTCGCATCTGCTGTTGCAGCAAACAAATCACGAATTAAATCAAAAATACCAGTGTATGTGGCTGGATTAGAACGAGGTGTTCTTCCTATTGGAGATTGATCAATATCAATCACTTTATCTAACTGTTCTATTCCTTCTATTCTGTCATGCTTCCCAGGAATTGTCCTTGCTTTATTCAATTCTTTTGCCAATTTTTTGTATAATATCTCATTAATCAATGAACTTTTTCCCGAACCAGACACCCCTGTCACACAAGTTAATACTCCTAGTGGAATATCTACATCAATATTTTTTAAGTTATTTTCTTTTGCTCCTACAATCTTCAAAAATCCAGTAGGTTGCTTTCTCTGTTCCGGAACAGGAATTTTAATTCTTCCACTTAGATACGCTCCGGTAATTGAATTTTTGTTTTTCATAATCTGTTTCGCCGTTCCCACTGCTACAACTTCACCGCCATGTTCACCTGCTTTTGGTCCAATATCCACAATATAGTCTGCTTCTAACATTGTATCTTCATCATGTTCCACCACAATGAGAGTATTCCCCAAATCTTTTAAATGTTTCAATGTTTTCAACAATTTATCATTGTCTCGTTGATGAAGTCCAATACTTGGTTCATCTAAAATATATGCCACACCAACTAATCCTGAACCGATTTGAGTTGCCAATCGGATACGCTGCGCTTCTCCTCCCGAAAGAGTTCCGGTTGCTCTCGCAAGTGTAAGATAATCAAGACCTACATCAATAAGAAATCCTGTTCTTGCCTTAATTTCTTTCAATATCTGTCCACCAATCAATTCCTGTGTAGGTGTAAGTTCCAGTGTATCCAAAAATTCTTGCAGTTTTCCTATAGAAAGATTTGTTACTTCTGCAATATTTTTCCCTCCTACCGTAACAGCCAATGCACTTTTCTTTAATCGTTGTCCTCCACATTCATGACATGGTGTAATTCTCATAAACGACTCATATTCCGCTTTCATTGCATCTGAACCTGTTTCTCTGTAACGTCTTTCTACATTTTTTATAATCCCTTCAAATGCTACATCGTAAATTCCTTCCCCTCGTTGCCCTTTATAATACACTTTCACTTCTTTTCCATTTGTTCCTCGAATCAAGATATCTTGTATTTCCTTTGAATAATCTTGAAATGGTGTATCAAGAGAAAAATTGTATTCTTTCGAAAGTGCTTCTAATATGGCTCTCGTGTAGCTTCCTTTATCCGCGCATGACTGCCATCCAAGAACTGTAATTGCCCCTTCATTAATACTAAGCGTTTTATCCGGTATCATTAAATCTACATCAAATTCCATTTTATATCCCAATCCGTAACAAACTGGGCATGCACCAAACGGATTATTAAACGAAAAACTTCTCGGTTCAATTTCTTCTATACTAATTCCACAATCTGCACATGAAAAACTTTGACTAAAATGTATTTCTTCCCCTCCGATTACATCTACCGTCAATAATCCTTCTGCCAGTGCAAGTACACTTTCTACCGAGTCTGTCAACCTTTTTTCTATCCCTGGTTTAACAATTAGTCTATCCACAATAATCTCTATATTATGTTTAATATTTTTATCTAAAGCAATTTCTTCAGTCAGTTCGTATAAATTTCCATCTACTCGAACACGCACATACCCACTGCGTTTCGCACGTTCAAATAGTTTCTCATGCCGTCCTTTTCTCCCACGCACAACTGGGGCAAGTAACTGTATTTTTGTTCCTTCAGGTAGTTCAAGAATCTGATCTACCATTTGATCTACTGTCTGTTTTTTAATTTCTTTTCCACATTTATAGCAATGTGGAATTCCTACTCTAGCATAAAGAAGTCTAAAATAATCATAAATTTCTGTGACTGTTCCAACTGTAGAACGTGGGTTTCGATTTGTCGACTTTTGATCAATAGAAATTGCTGGGGAAAGTCCCTCTATGCTTTCCACATTCGGCTTTTCCATCTGTCCCAAAAACTGTCTTGCATAGGACGACAAAGATTCCATATACCTTCTTTGTCCCTCTGCATAAATTGTATCAAAAGCAAGAGAAGATTTTCCCGAACCGCTAAGTCCAGTCAATACAACCAACTCATTTCTCGGAATATCTACATCTATATTTTTCAAATTGTGCTCATTTGCACCTCTTATTTTAATATATTGCTTCTGCTCTGTTCTTTTTGCCATCTTATACTCCTAATTTTCTATCTCCTGTAATTGTTTTTTCAATTCTACCAATTTATCTCTTACTTGAGCGGCCATTTCAAAATTCAACTCTGCTGCTGCTTTTTTCATCTGTTTTGTCATATCTTTAATCATTTTTTCCAATTCCGACTTACTCATGGATTCTGGATCTTTCTCCATTTGTAATTCTTCTGCTGCAACCTTCTTAGAAATACTTATTAAATCTCGAACCGCTTTCTTTACTGTCTGTGGTGTGATTCCGTGTTCTTCATTATATGCCATTTGTACTTTTCGTCTTCTTTCAGTTTCTCTTATAGCATTTTTCATGGAATCTGTCATTGTATCTGCATACATAATCACATGCCCCTCCGCATTACGCGCAGCACGTCCAATTGTTTGAATCAAAGATGTTTCCGAACGAAGAAATCCTTCCTTATCTGCATCCAAAATAGCTACCAATGTAATTTCAGGAATATCTAATCCCTCTCTTAACAAGTTAATTCCAACCAAAACATCAAAAACATCTAAACGCATATCTCGAATAATTTCTGTTCTTTCTAAAGTATCAATATCCGAATGCAAATATTTAACACGTATTCCAAGTTCTCTCATATAATTTGTCAAATCTTCTGCCATTCTTTTAGTTAGCGTTGTGACAAGTATTTTATTTTTCTTTGCAATCTCTTTATTTATTTCGCCGATCAAATCATCAATTTGTCCTTCAACACCTCTAACTTCCACTTCTGGATCTAACAAACCTGTTGGTCTGATAATCTGATCTGTCCTTAATAATTCATTTCTTTCTTCATATTCTCCTGGTGTAGCAGAAACAAACAAAATTTGATTAATTCTACTTTCAAATTCTTCAAAATTTAACGGTCTGTTATCTTTCGCTGACGGAAGTCTAAATCCATAATTTACCAATGTGGATTTTCTTGACTGGTCTCCTGCATACATTCCCGCAATCTGTGGTATTGTCTTATGCGATTCATCTATCATAATCAAGAAATCATCTGGAAAATAATCTATTAATGTGTGCGGTGGTTGCCCCTCTTCAAGTCCTGACAAATGTCTCGAATAATTTTCAATACCGGAGCAAAATCCTGTTTCTCGCATCATTTCGATATCAAAATTCGTTCTCTCCGAAATTCGTTGTGCCTCCAGTAATTTATCTTCTCCCTTAAAATAACGTACTCTTTCTTCTAGTTCTTCCTCAATTGCTTTTATTGCTCTCTCCATATTTTCTTTGGACACAACATAATGAGATGCAGGAAAAATCGCCACGTGATTCAAAACATTCTTAATCTCTCCAGTCACTATATCAATCTCTGTAATACGTTCTACTTCATCTCCAAAAAATTCTATACGAATAGCATATTCTTCTGAAATTGCAGGGAAAATTTCCAGTACATCTCCCCTTACACGAAACGTTCCACGCTTAAAATCTATATCATTTCTGTCATACTGTATCTCTACTAATTTCGCTACAATTTCATCTCTATCCTTTATCATTCCTGGGCGCAAAGAAATCACCATTTCTTGATAATCAATCGGAGAACCCAACCCATAAATACACGAAACACTTGCCACAATAATAACATCTCGTCTTTCAGACAAGGCGGCCGTTGCAGAATGTCGCAATTTATCAATCTCATCATTAATAGAAGAGTCTTTGGCAATATATGTATCAGATGACGGAACATATGCTTCCGGCTGATAATAATCATAGTAGGATACAAAGTATTCTACCGCGTTATTCGGAAAGAATTCTTTAAACTCTCCATAGAGTTGTGCCGCTAAAGTTTTATTATGCGCTATGATAAGCGTTGGCTTATTCAATTGTTGTATAACATTCGCCATGGTGAATGTCTTTCCCGATCCTGTAACACCAAGAAGTGTCTGGCATTGATTGCCTTCTTGAAAACCTTTTACAAGCTGCTCAATCGCTTGTGGTTGGTCACCTGTTGGTTTGTATTGGGAATGTAACTCAAATTTATCCATAAAAATGCACCTCTCTTCTATTATGTCCGTTTACTTCCCGATTATAGCATTAAAAAAAGAAAAAGTACAGAACTATCACAAACATTTGTTCTGTACTTTTCATCATATTTTTGAAAAATTATTCTACAGCTTTTCTACGTATAATCGCAATTATTACCGACAAACACATTACCATACTCATAACTATAAAAAGAATCATTGCTGCATCTCCAGTTTCTGGCGATTTCTCTGTTTCTCCCTCATTGTAATCATTTACCACTGGTGGTTCTTCTTTCATCAGAACTTTCGCAATTACTTCTGATTCTTTGTATGTACAGTCATTTCTAGAGCATTTTCTTTCTTTTAACCCTTCCTCTGTTTTTGTTGGTTGCTTTACAACAATCCATTCTCCAAAGTTATGACCCAGCATTAGAATCTCTTCTGTTACTTTATGTCCACATTTCAAACATACTTTTTCCTTTAAACCATTTTGGGTACACATTGCTTCTTTTATTATTTTCCACTCTCCATAAACGTGTTGACATTCTTCTGGTGGTTTTGGATTTCCTTTTTTCACAGTTACTCTGACTTTTGCTTTATGTTCTTCTGGATTCTCCATTCCTTTTGGCATTAAAAGACTACCTTCAAATAAATATTCTCCTGGTTTATTTTCTGAATACTTATCGCATGTCCATTCTGCTATTGTTACCTTTTCTCTCTGTTCATCTGAAGACACAACAAATGCTTGTTTTGGAAATGGAATCGAAGTTCCTTGTTCCGCCGTTATATCTTTTAATACTTCAACTTCTTTAACAATAATGGGTTCATTCACTTTATCAAAAATCATTTTAACTTCTGTTGTAACTTTATCAATTCTCGCATTTGTCATTCCAACTGGTAAGTCTTTTGTAATCACTAATCTTGGCCATTCTCCAGTTATCAACCCATAACTTTGTTTCAATAACAAATTAAGATTTACATAAAATGAATTGATTGCGTGAGAATGCTTATCCTTTAAATCCACTTTATTCAATGCCGTAACCATATTTTCTAGTTTTGTTGTATCTAAAGCAACTTCTTTTTCTCCTTTCGTAACAATTACTTTAGAAATGTTAATACTTGTTATTCCAGCATTCGGATTAGCTGGACTTTTTTCATTCTTTGGAACTAATTTCAATGTATACTTTCCATTTTCTAATTCTTTACTTTTATATGCCTGCCTAGTTGAACCCTGTCCAGCACCAATATCCCCATCATATAAATCAATCTCTTTGCTTTCTATCAACTTATCATTTTTATCATATAATTCAATTCTAGCAAGACCAGATGTTTGAGAAAATCTTGCAAATACTTCTACTTGTGTTCCTTCGAATGTAACAGAAGCATAAGCATCTTTAGGATTAGTAGCATTCTTTTTCAAATATCGATTTCTAAGTTCTTCATTTGTAGCATTTTCTAACACCCAGTCATTTTCGCTCTTAGAAACGTAATAAATTTTATTTAATTCACCTTTTCCAGAAGCTTTATTATCGTCCAAACATGTAATCACATTACTTCCCGTTGCTTCAACACTCAAATCGTTATAGGCCGATGTTAATTGTACAAACGCTTCATTCACTTGTTTAAGTGTAGCATCAACATCTTTTAAAACATTTTCTGCATCAAACAATGCACTATCTAATTTTTCAAGACTTGATTTTGAATATTCCGAACGCTCAATCTTCTTTACTTCTTTTAATTTTCTATCAAGCATTTCTCTTGCTTCTTCTAGTTCATCTATGCTTTCATATATTTTAGCAGATTCAAAACTAATACATGCATTTTGATTATTGCCACCTGACTTTCCTGTAACACGTACTTTAACAGTATGCGTTCCATACTCTAATGTATCGCTTTTCCAAAATAATGCATTTTTTTCTTGTTGAGCACGATATTGATTAATTTCAATTTCTGGTCCATCATCAATTGAAATTGCAGCAACTCCATGTGCATTATCCAGTGTACTAAATAATTCAATCATTACACCTTTAAAAGTAATAGAATAATAATCTTTTGTTGTGCGCTCTTTATTTGCAAAAGTATTATCATTTCCAGCTACCCACACTTTATCTTTGCTAGAAACATAAGCAACACCACCACTTTGTCCTTCCATTACCGTCATTTTATGAGTTATCGTAGATACTGGTTTCCTAACTAAATGACCAATTGCATTTTGTAAAACTTTTAATGCTTTAGATATTATCGCTTCAGATGGTTCTTTTAATTCCACTACACTTTCACCAAATACAATCGCATCCTCTAACTCAAGTGCACTTAAAACAGTATAATTAGAATTCTCTATTTTTTTCGCATCCTCTAAAAGTAACTTCAATGTTTCTATATTCCCAACCTGTGGTATGTTAGCATCTGGAAGTTCAGGACAACTTTTCACTCTCTCCGCATTTGATGCTAATGTATTTACTTCAATAATACCACTTGCATCTATTCGTCCATCAAATACTTTTACTCTATCTAAATTAACTTTTCCCTTAGAAACAGTAATTGTTAATGTGTGTTCTCTATTTTCTAATTCATCACTTCGATATACAACTTGATTTGCTATTGTATTATATTTTTCAATATTCTTACAGCTCAGTTTTCCAACTTGCTTACCATCTAATGTTACAACAGCTTCTCCGTTTTTATCATTGCTTTCGCTATATACAACAATCTGTGTTCCTTTAAATTTAATCGTAACACTATCACCAGATTTTGTTGTTTCATGCAACGTACCTTGATATGCGTCTTGGCGATTTTGCAATTTTTCCCAACCTGCTCCTTCATAAATGATATCCACAGAATCATCATCTTTGTTAATGCCTAAATCTACGTCTGTTTGAATTTTCGTTGTTCCTGTTTTATCCTTTTCAGATTGGAGATAAAACCCACTAATTCCATCTACCATCACTGGATTATTTCGTGCATATACAAGCTTCCCAGGCCCACTTATAATTTTTGCATTAACAATCTCATCTCCATAAAATTCTCTTTGTCCGTTTTTATCTTTTAATTCAGCTAAAATCCATGCAACATCCGATCCATCTGCTTCAATATTGCCAATTGTATTATGTAATTTCACAGAAGCCCCATCTGCCTCACAATCATATGTAGAGGCGTATACTACATCTTCTACAACAGCATCTTTTATTCCTTTTTTATAGCCTTTAGCTACCAATTTTGAATTTTTATTCCAGATTATTCCGGTATTTTCAAAACAGAAAATACCCTTTTTTAATATATTTTCATATTCATTCGCTTTATCCATACGTCGAACCGAACGCAATTCTCCATTTCCATTATCATAATATAATTCTACTTCATCCATATTGGTAATTACCCGAATAGTCTTTGATGAATCTGATTTCCATTCACTTGCTATTTTAATTATATTTTTAACATTCTTTGAATTAGGAGACTGACAAGATATAAGATCTGCAATCCATGTTTTATGTAATGGATTTCTCCAAATACCATAGACTCCTGACGAACGCCATAAATCAACATTTTTCCCTCTTTCATATGCTGTCTGAGGCGTATAATATCCAAAAAGATCCCATTTCAATGTGCCCATAACTCTTGGATCACTATTTAATAAGCCGAGTTTTTTTCCATCTTGAATAACTTGATTATTTTTTCGTGTTTCGCTATCTCCAGGAATAACAAAATGTTTTCCTAAGTTTGTATTCCACTCTGTAACAAACCATGATGATGTATTTGGATTATTTTTAATCGTATTCGTATCTGGATTGTCATAATCATGCCAACCATATACATCTGCAATCACAGCAGAATTATTCATTTCTTCTTGAATCGTCAAACGACTTGGATCAAGATTTTTAGCGGCTATATTTCTTTTCTTTCCTTCCTCTATTGATGGAAAATTGACTGGTCTTTCATTAGGTATAACACTCCAAAGAACAATACTCGCGTGATTTCTATCTCGTTTAATCATCGCATCCATTGAATAACAAAACTGCTCCCAGCCAGGTGTATCATTCCATCCCAACGGTTCTTCTTCTACCATTATACCAAGTCTATCACACGCATCTAAAAATGAGGGATCTGCTTCATAATGAGAAGTACGCACAAAATTAATTCCTAAATCACGTTTTAATATTTCCGCATCCTTAGCATTAAGTTTTGCTGTTTTAGAATTACCTAAATATGGTGCTTGCATATGCCAATTCCCCCCAATAACTTTAATTGGCTCACCGTTTAAGTAAAACTTTCCTTCTTTATCGGTTACTTTAGACGCTTTTAATGTACGAATTCCAACTGTTGTTGTTTCATTATCTACACAGATTTTATCCATTAAAATCTGTGTTTCTACTGTATAAAGATAAGGATGATCTGGACTCCAAAGGTGTGGTGAATCAATTTCATGCTTAAGTTGAACTTTTTCTGTATGATTACTTTTTGCTTCTGCCTGCTTTTCGGTAGTTGACACTATCTTTCCGTCTTTATCTTTGACAATAGATTTTATAGTTACTTGATGATTAGAAGCGTATTTATTTGAAACATCTATCCAACCATTCAAAATCGCTGTTTGACATCCATTTTTCACATCATCGTTATAATAGAATACTGATTCTGAATATAAATCATCTGTAAGAATCATCTTTGCTTCTCCATGAAGACCTCCAAAATAATGAAAATCAATATTCTTTCCCGGTGGAAGTTCATCTTTATGATAACGACTATCTACCTGAACAGAAATAACATTATCATAATCCCCAAATGCTACATAATCTGTAATATCAAACTTAAAATGAGTGAATGTCCCTTTTGCTTCTCCCACTAAAGCACCATTGACATAAACTCTATTAATCTGACCTCCACCATTAAATTCCACAAAAACACGTCCACTATTTTTTTCTTGTGGCAATGTAAAATGGCGACGATACCAATTTACACTTTGAACTTTTTCCATATTGGGTTCAAATAAATCATAGGGTTCTCTTGCGTGTGGAAGTGATATCGACTTTGCTTTACTTTCGTCATATTGAGGATTTATAGCATCTAAATCATCATCCTCTATATAAAGCCAATCGGTGTTAAAATTCAAATTTTGTCTTTTGTTTTCAACTATCTTGTGTTTCACTTCTTCAGTTTGTGAACTATGTACGGGGAAAATTTGATTATGTCTTTCATCCTTTACTTGATTTTTTGCTATTACTACTGATGATGGCATTCCTAATGCAACTATAGTTGCCAATGCTCCACAAAACATTCTCTTTAATACACTTTTTCTTTTCATTTGGCATTTCCTTTCTTAATTTATTTTTATACTTTTGAATAATAGAATGAGCAATCTAGAATCAATATTTTAGATATACTATTATAACACCATTTTTTAGTTAATACAACCATCACACTCGGTTTTTACCCATTTCTTTTGTGCAATTTGAGCAACTCTCATATTCATACACTTATGAC
>JAHHTN010000022.1 GCA_020024645.1 Faecalimonas sp. | reverse complement strand
CACTGTATATTTAATTTATTGTATCTTTGAAACAATTTATCAAAATTATCTTTATCTAAATTCCCAACATCACAAACTGCATAAAATAATTCTATTGCCTGTTTCAAATCATATAAAACTTTTATATATTCTATTTTGTGTATATATGTATATACTTTTATTTGGTTCTGCTGTATTTTTTCCTGTCTGAAAGCTATTTTTGATTCTAACTCCATTTGTTTTTCTGAAATTTTAAGTGTATTTTTATTAGATTTCCACATAATAAATAATGAAATTATTACTGTTATAATAGAAAGTACCATTGATAGGAAACCCTCGTTATCATTACACCATTTAATAAATTCTGTAATCATACTATATATTCTCCTCCAAACAATAATTTAGCGGCTTAAAGCTCTATTTTGGATACATCCAGTTCACCTAACATTAGTTTTGGCAAGAGAGTGTCTCGTATATCAACCAAAGAGTTTGATTGCTGCATATTTTTCTGAATTGTAAGATACATTGGAGATACTATATCTTCAAATTTTTGCAGGGTTTGATCATCTGGTACATAAAGCTGCATTCCATTCAAAATATTTGTAGTCATACTTGGTACAGCAGAACCTGCGTTAAGTGATGCAAGATCAATATTTTTCACAAAATGGTATGCAAACTTTGCAACGTTTGGACGGAGCATAACCGTATAAAACATAGTATCCACTGACCAAAATGCGCAATTTACATACATCACATTATTGAGTGTGCCTTTTCGTGGAATTAGAACAGACTCTCCTGTGTAAAGAGGTTTTTCAACATATCGCATTATTCCACCAGAGCCGTATACTGGATACTCACCATCTGCAAGTTTTTTATGGTCTTTACCATATTTTACTGATAGTAAATCGAAAAGCTTTCCAATTTTCCATTCAGGATTTCGCTGGTCGACAAAAAGCTGTTGATAAATTGCTTGTGCTTGCTGTTCTAAATTATTGTTTATCTGCTGATTGAGTGCTATTTTATCATCTAATGCTGAAAGTATTGATGCTATTTTTTCTTGTATATCAAAAGGAGGTAGCTGAATTTCTAAATCTTCTATCATTTTCTTTGTGAGTGCATTTCTTGTTCCTCCACTGGCTGAAAGTTGCAATAAATATTGTTTTTTCATTTGTAAAAAATACAATATGTAACTGGGATTTGCTTTGAATCTATCGGGTCTAATAATTGCAACGTGCTGATTTACTCTCGCTGGCAAAAATTGTTTCTCCACTTTACAAGCCCTTGCAACGGAATCACCTGTAATATTAAGTAAAATATCATTTTCTAAAACTTCAACATTACTTAATTTTTCAGCTTGTACTTCATCAATAAAAGCAAGTCCATCATTTGATAATTTGAAATCTAATACATTTTGACTTCTAATCAAAGAAATACCAGATTTTTTATAAACTTCTTTTCCACCACGAGGAGTTGCACCACTACCAATTTTCGTACAAATCGCACCTAAAGTAGTCATATCACACTTCATACCCAATCGCCCCCAATTTCTTTCTAATTTCCAGTTCCAGTTCATGGGATTTTTGGAACAGCTCGCTCAGCTCCCCTGTCAGTCGTTCCATTTTTTCCTCAAATGGTTCGCCGTCGTCCTCCTGCTCCGCAATCCCTACATACCGCCCGGGGGTAAGGATATAATCCTGCTTTGCAATTTCTTCTGTATCCACCACAGTACAGAAGCCTTTGACATCTTCCAGTGTACCTGCGGTGTACTGGTTGTATATGTCCGCAATTTTTGCAATGTCTTCTTCTGTCAGCTCCCGTAATTTACGACTTACCATTGTACCCATTTTGCGTGCATCTATAAACAGTGTTTTTCCTTTCTGCTTTTTGTTCCTTGCCAAAAACCAAAGAGAAACCGGAATTTGCGTGGTATAAAACAGCTGTGTTGGCATGGCAACAATACATTCCACCAAGTCTGCTGCAATGATATTTTTTCTGATTTCCCCTTCACCGCCTGATTGAGAGGACAGAGAACCATTCGCAAGCACCATACCAATTTTCCCATTGGGTGCTAAGTGCCAAATCATATGCTGCAACCATGCAAAGTTGGCATTTCCAGAAGGTGGTGTCCCATACTGCCACCGAACATCTTCTGCCAATTTATCTGCACCCCAACCGGAAAGATTAAATGGCGGATTTGCTCGTGTTAGCGTAGGACTAAAAAAATATGCCCTTGCTGAGCTGATTTTATGATTGTCTTAATTGTTCTTTACAAAACATTTTAACAGACAATCTTAGCTCCAACAAGGACACATTTTTACGGTTCTAAAACTTCTCTCAATGTGTCTTTAAATTTGTATCTAATCTCAATTCGCATACCACTGTAAACATAAATCCTGTCAATGAAAAACAACAGCATTTGATTGGTTATCTGCTCTGCATTTAGAAATTCATGTGCAGTTGCACTTAGCTGATTAAACTCAGGATCAATCGCACTTTGCAGCTCGGATAATTGTTTTTCTGTGTTTTGCTTTTCTTGATTATATTGTTCAAGTTCCATTCCAAGCTGGTCACGAATTGCCATAAATTCATTTCTGCTAATATCACCATCAGAGTATCTTTCATAAGCAGTTACTTTTGCCTGACTGTTTTGTTTGATACTCTTTTCTAATCTTAGAATAGATTGCTTCAGATTAGCTTCTGTACCTTTGGTTTTACCAACAGCGTCTTTCAGTTTCTTTTCATAGTCTACAATCAGATTCAGCATACTGATGAAGTTATCCGTAACAACTTTCTCCAATTCCTTTTCCATGAACCTTTCTCCAATAGGACACTTTGTATCTTCTACAAATCTTGACTTATCACAATAATAAGCAACTTCTTTTCCTCTTGGATTTCTTGACATCGCTCTGCCACACACACCACATCGAATAAGTGAGCGAAGCAGATAATCTTTGTTATCACGCTCATAATGACCAATCTTTCTGATTGCAGCCTGAGCTTTTTCATACTCCACATTATTTACTATCGCTTCATGACAGTCAGGAACAACAATCCATTCAGATTCATCACGCATAAAGGTATGTTCTACCTCAATGTTTTTCCATTGCCTTGTTTGACTTACTACTGCACCTGTATAAATCTTGTGTTGTATAATTCTTCGGATATTAGAACTGTCCCAACTGTTTCCTTTTGAAACTTTGCGATGTTTCTTTTTTTCTGGAAATATTCTTCTAAAATACTGTGCCGGTGTTTCAATCTTTTCTCGATTCAATACAGTAGCTATCTCACTCACGATTTTCCCATTGATTGCCATATCAAAGATTCTTCGCACAACAGGAGCTGTTTCAGGGTCAACGAGTAAATGGTTTTTGTTCTCCGGGTCTTTCATATACCCATAAGGAGCAAATGAACCGATATATTGTCCCTTTTTTGCTTTGGCTCGCATTACTGTTTTAATCTTTTGCGACAAGTCCTTACTATAAAAGGAATAGACGATAGACTGCATAACAACATCTATACCGCCTGTTGTTCCTATATAGTTATTGCTGTCGTAATTGTCATTAACTGAGATAAAGCGTACTCCCAAGAACGGAAAGATACGCTCTAAATAATCGCCAATCTCAACATAATCACGAAAGAATCGGCTAAAGTCCTTACAGATAACAAGCTTTGAATCACCATTTTTTAAATGTTCAATCATACTTTCAAAAGCAGGACGATGATCGTTTGTACCTGTATAACCGTCATCTACAAACTCTTGTACCTCATACGATTGAAATTCTTTGTGGCTATTCAAATATTGATGAAGAAGTGAACGCTGATTCGCTATACTGTCACTTTCAGTTTTATGCTTCATATCTCTATCAGCACTTGATAATCTGATATACAAATATAGTTTCACTTTGTTTCGCCTCCCATCAATTCTTCATATGCATATAACAGAACAGCTAATGCATCCTGATACTTTAGTTTTACTTCGATTCTGCGTTCCTTTAAAGCTGGCTGATGAATAATAATCTTATCCACCATTGCTTTTAGAACACTTTCATCAACTTCCTTTGACTGCTGAATCATCTGCATATGTAAATACCATTCATTTTTATCTGATAAAGCCTTTTTTAATTTCTGTTGCTTCATCTGTAAAGAATTATATTGAGCATTGAGTTCCTGATATTCATTATCAAACTGTTGCTTCATATATTGGTATTCTTCCGGTGTCAAAATACCTTCCGTAAAATCCTCATACAGCCTTTCTCGTTTACCTTGTCTGTTCTTGATTTTAACTAAAATGCTCTGCATTTCTTCCTTATAGATAGCTTGTTGTTTTGTGGCACTATCGGAATGATTTAATTTCTGAATCAATTCTTCAAAATCACAAAAGATATGGAGCTGGTCTGATAATACATTCCATACAATTTCTTTAAGTTTATCTTGAGAGATAGAATGAGTCCCACCGCATTTCTTATATTTGTAATTTGGACATTCATAAGTGCCTGATAGCTTTTGGTCTGGGCGATAACGATGATATCGCATTTTGCTTCCACACTCGCCACAGTAAACAAAACCTTTCAAAATCGGCGGATTGCTTTCTCTATACTCTTTACTTTCTTCAAGTCTTGCTTCCCAAGCTTTTCGTCCTTCAATTTCCATTTTCTTTGCCTTATCAAACACTTCTTGAGATACAAGTGGTTCGTGCATATTTTCAAGTACACGCCATTTACTTTCATCAGGCTCATATTGATAATTAGGTTTCCCCAAATACAAAGCTGTTGGCATTCTTCCAAATACAAGATGTCCTAAATAGGTAGGATTTCTTAAAATCTGCTTTATAAGTTGCGCCGACCACTTTGAAGTTTCATATCGTTTATCACTCGTCTGTCCTCTGAGGTAGCGAAGCTTTCCCGGAGAAGGAATACCTTCATCATTAAAAGTATTTGCAATATGATTAAGTGGAACTTTATCAATTCTCATTTGAAAGATTCGTGTAACATTAGCTGCCGTTTCAGGGTCAGGCTCAAAACGATACTCCCTTGTGGTTGATTTTATATATCCATACGGAATCATACTTGGGATATGTTCTCCTGCAAGTTGTTTCGTATGTACCGCAGTAGATACTTTCTTTGAAATATCTTTTGAATAGTAACTATTAATTAGATTCTTTAATGGAATCAGCAAACTTTCTGCCGAACCGTCTGTTTCAAAGCTATCGTAATTATCAGATACCGAAATAAATCTTACTCCCATAAAAGGGAATACATTTTCAAGCAGATTTCCGGCTTCAATATAATCACGAGAAAACCTTGAAAAGTCCTTGATAACAAGTGCTTTTATCTTTCCGTTATTGATGTCGTTTAATAACCTTTGAAACTCAGGACGATTGGTATTCGTTCCTGTCCAGCCATTATCGCAATAAACATCAACCAAATGAAGATATGGGTGTTCTTCCACATACTCTTTGCAGATTTCAATCTGACCCTCAATAGATTCACCTTTATCATCTTTACCACTGTTTTCAATGGAAAGTCTTGCATAAATCGCTGTCTGCCATTCCAACACTTGTTCAGGGGCAACAGGCTTTATGGATTCAATAGCTTCTTTATATGTTCTTCTTGCTCTTCTTGCCATAATCAGACAACCTCCTCAATTATTTCTGAAATTCTTTCTACATACTGCATTGCACTATGAAGCTGGTCTTCGTAACGAAAAACAACTTCAATATGCTTTGAGTCATAGATAATAATTCGTTCAATTAAATTCACAATCACAGACCTTTGAAGCTCCGTAATATTTTCGTACTGTTTGAAAAGCTCTATCCAAGTAACACTTCTTTGATTGCTTTCTACAGCCTGCTCTCGCTCTTCCTTTAATTGAATAAGAGATTGTTGTCTTGCTTGAATTTTTCTGTCATAACCGGCACGAAACTCCATATATTCTTCCTTACTTATGACACCATCTGCCATATCACTGTAAAGATTAAGCTTCAAATCTTGAAACCTTTGAATTTCTTCATTTAGCTTTTTCAGTTGAGCATCGTAATTGAATATCTCTCTTTGACTTTCCGGAAGTGCGGCTATGTAATCCAATACCTCGTCAAGTCTGCATATCTGCTGAATATGGTCTTGTACAAGCGACAGCACAATCTTATTAAGTTTGCTTTCGCTGAAGCTATGAGAACTGCAACCAAGCTTTGCTTTGTGAGTAGAACATACATAGTAGTAATATTTCTTACCTCTACTTGGAACGGTTTTACGAACCATTGTATGTTCACAATCTCCACAATGAACATAACCGGAAAACAGGTGTACAGATTCTTCTTGCGGTGCTACTCGCACATCTCGTTGAAGCAATGACTGCACTGTATCAAAATCAATTTTTGTAACAATCGCTTCGTGATTTTCTTCTATCACAATCCAATCTTCTCGGTTATATTGAATTTCCTTTTTTACCTTATAATTCGGTGTCCCTCGCTTATGCTGAATGAGCGTTCCAAGATAAACCTCATTAGTTAGAATCCTAAGAACTGCAACAGGTGTCCATAATGCTCTTTCATTGGCTCTGAATCCTGATTCGTATCTCATTCCATTAGATCGTTTATATTCCATAGGACTAAGCACTCCCATATCATTAAGCTTTTCTGCGATACCTGAATTACTCATACCTTGAAGTCTTAAACGGAAAATGAGTTCTACAACTTGTGCTGCCTGTTCATCAACAAGAAGCTTATTCTTGTTTTCAGGGTCTTTCTTATAGCCATAGACTGCAAATGCACCAATGAAATCTCCCATCTTTCTTTTAATATCAAGCTGACTGCGAATCTTCATGGAAATATCCTTACAATAAGCGTCATTGATTAAATTCTTAAATGGTACAATCAGAGAATCTGACTGTGATTTTTCTCCGGCACTATCATAGTTATCATTGATTGCAATAAATCTTACTCCAATAAAAGGGAATATCTTTTCAAGATAACGACCTGAGTCTATGTAGTTTCTTGCAAAACGGGATAAGTCTTTACAAATGATACAGTCGATTTTCTTTACCTTAACATCTTCCATCATTTGTTTAAATCCGGGTCTTTCAAAACTTACTCCTGAATAACCGTCATCAACATATTCTTTAATGATGACCATATCTTTTTTATTCTGAATAAAATCTCGGATAATCTCTTTCTGGCTTCCGATTGATTCACTTTCAGCTTTATCGCCATCATCACGAGAAAGTCTCGTATATGCTCCGACATTCCATATTTTTTCTGCCATAATGAATCATCTCCTTTCACCAGCAGAGTACCCTTTTTACGGGAATTTGTTTAGGATGTCGAGACTGTTCTCGACACCCTTGACAATTCTACAAACTGCGAATATATGCTTCTAATCGCTGTTCCAATGTCACTCCTTCCTCTTGAAAACTGACTTTTACAACCACATCACCATCAAGATAGCAATATGGATTTTTAATCTGCTTGATATATTCTTTAATTCTTTCTTCTCGTGGAAGGCTCATATCCACCTTTACCGATTCACGCTCCACAAGCTCTTTAGGGTCAACGGTACGAATATCTATATTTTTCATTTGTTCTGCATTCATCCGTTATCACCCCATTCTTGCTTCTTTGACAGAAATCAAATAATTTAACGATAGACTTCTAAGAAGTGCCTTATCAATTCCCAATAATTCTTTTTCTGTTGTCTTTCCTAAGTACGATTTAATACGCTTTTTATCTATCGTTCTAATTTGTTCAAGTAAAACAATAGATGGCTCTGCTAATGCGTCATTATTTCTAATCAAATAATGTGTTGGCAAACTTGGTTTATTTCCTACTTTTGTGGTTACCATAGCTACGATTAAAGTCGGTGCATGTTTATTACCGGTATTATTCTGAATGACTACCACCGGTCGCATTCCTCCTTGTTCAGAGCCGCATACAGGGTTCAAATCAGCATAATATATATCGCCTCTACGATACGCCCAATCTTTCTTCATCATAAAAATGACCTCCTTTTTTCTTGGGTATGTACCGAAAAGCTGTAATAGCAAAATAAGCAATTGCAGCTTTTCCATGCGTATATGTGAACCCTACATTTGTTCTAAACGCCCCTAGGGAGAGATAAAGTATCTTTATTGGGAAATCATCAGGTGACTGTTAGCGAAACAGTTCCATAGGGTTTCTGCCCTCTGCCGGGTTCTCCGCCAGCTCCGTAGAGAAGTATCATTGTACCTGTTGCTTTCATTGCCTTATTGAGAGCTACTCAATATTTACTAGCTGATAAGACTCGCTCGTGTAATCCTGTAAATAATATTTTTGATTTGCTTATTTACTTCGTACAGTTATGGCGTATCACTGACGTGGCTGATGTTTTCACACCAACAACAGGAACGTACCTGATGAATGATATTCAATTTTCAAAGATCCAAGTTTTTTGTACTTTTCTTGAGTACATCTAAAGTTTAACTGATTTCATTTCTGATTTTTATGACCTCGTAGAATGGATTACCCATTCTCTGAGAATGGGTTATAGCTTTTTTTCTAAACTCATCATCAATGAGATTACTTTTTGCAAGTCTTTCTTCGCTTCATCGTTTCTTAAATCCTTGCCAAGCAAAATATAATCTGTTGAAACATTAAATAAACAAGCAATCTCTACTAATAAATCAATAGAAATTCCTCTGACACCTCGCTCAATATTACCGATAGAGCTTGTAGCTATATTTAACTGTTCTGCAAGCTCTTCTTGCGTATATCCCTTTACTCTCCTAAGCTCGGCAATCCTTTTTCCACTTTCTTTTTGATCGTAATACATACCGTTTCCTCCTTAACGGCATAACTCAGAAACCAATAATTTCAGGTTTCCGTTTATGCAATGTCTGGAAGACGGCATAAAAAATGCCCCGCACCGCTATTGGCACGAGGCAATAAGATAATATGTAGTTTTCTTAATATGCTGCTATCTCCCAGCATACCAAGCTTAACACTTTATAAGTCGGACTTTCAGTAGGGAAACTGTCGGACTTTTATCGGATTTTAGTCGGACTAACCGTAATACCATTCCTCACATTCTTCCTTCGTATCAATGAGGAAATTTTTTAATTTTGGAAGGCTGCTTCCCCAAAGGGATAAGCCAAATAACATAATGGCTTCTTTTTTGCGGTCATAAAAACTACTGCGTTCCATATCTAAGATTTCAAGTAATTCAGATTCTCTATATTTGAAACGAGTAAGGTAACACTTCGATAAAATTTCACAATACAAATCTCCTCTGCATGGATATTCCCTTACTCGAAGCATGGTACTATCCACAAGCTCGATCAACCACTTGGTTTCAAACAAACTGCGAATGCGTTCCTCGAAACGTTCTCTTGCTTCATCCGGAGCAAAGGTTTCCAAATAAATTAAAGCATTATCCAAATTAGAACCGCAGTAACAAATCAAATCTTCGTGTACCTCGTCTGCACGACCAACTGTTGACCAGCAGACATCTCTATAAATTGATAAAATCAGCTTAGAGCGTTCATATAGAACTTTCTCATCTACCTGCTGCATTCTGCACAGCATACGAATACTGTTTAACGCTTGTGTATTGTTTCTGCTCATAAAAGACTCCTTTCAGATGTCAATCACATAATTTTAAATTCCTTTCTAAGCCTGTATTCAGCTAAAGGGAAACAAATACTGTAAACAGGCGAATTGATTTTTTCGATAAGTTTATTTTCATGTTCGGAACAAATCAGAAGTTTGCATTCGGAAGTTCTTGACATCTTTAAACTTCCGATATATAATGTAATCGAAGTTAAACTTCTGTTTCAACACTAATTATATCTATTTTCAGAAGTTTGTCAATAACTAATCGGAAGTTGCAAAAATATTTTTTAGAAAGGACGGAACGATTATGACTTTTGGTGAAAAAATTAAAGAAGCTCGTTTAGCTATGAATTTATCTCAGACGGAGCTTGCCCAGCTAACTGGTATCTCCGAAAGATCTCTTTACACATACGAACAACTGGGAACCCTCCCTCGAAAGAACAATATTAGAAAACTTGCAGAAGCTCTGCACATTTCTGTATCATATTTGCTTGATGAAGATGAAACTGATACGCAAAGCCAAATAGATAACGATATGTTCATTATGGAAGCAAGGGAAAAGTTTGGTTCTAAAGGAGCAAAAGAAGCACAAGATGTTTTAGGACGAGTAAATTCTCTGTTTGCGGGTGGTGATTTGGACGAAGAAGCAAAAGATGTATTCTTCCAAGCAGTCATGGCAGTTTATATGGATTCTAAGAAAAATGCTCGTGAAAAATTCACACCTAAAAAATACAGGAAGCATAAAGATAAGAAATAAATTGTGCTAATTCCTCATTCACAGAGTTTCGTTTTCTGTGTTCGATTGGGAGGTGACACAAGTGAGAACGGCAAAACATATTATAGATACAGTAGAAAAATTGGTAAAGAAATACCATACCAGAGATCCTTATGAGCTATGTAAACTATTAGGAATTAAAATTCATTACTACGACTTGGAAAAGAAATTAAAAGGATTCTTTTTTTACCAATCAAGACAGAAAAATATAGTTATAGACAGTAATGTAAATGAAATTCTTGAGCGTATTTTGGTTGCTCACGAATTAGGTCATGCAATACTGCATACAAAAATTGCGATGATGAAAGGCTTTCAAGAAATGGAAGTTCTAGACGGTGGTTCACAAGAAGAAGATGAAGCCAATTTCTTTGTAGCTGAACTTATTCTCGAAGATAAGAAAGTTTTGGAGCACCTTTCCGAATACTCATTTTTTGAAACTGCCAAAATACTTTATGTACCGGCAGCACTGCTGGATTATAAATTCACCTTACTTCAAGAAAAAGGTGAAATGCTCAATCCGATGTATGTTCGTAAATCCGGTTTCCTTAAGGATGATTTAGGGGACTATGATGATATACATTACGAATGAAAATAAGCTCAGACAGCTATGTATTTAAACATCAGCCGCTGAGCTTATTTTTATTTAACCCAAATTCTTGAAGGTTCCTCCATTTTCATAACTGACAACATCAAAGTTCTCGCTATTTGGCAGTTATGTTTATAAAATGCATTCCTTACTGAATATCAAGAATAAATAGTATTTCTACAATTTTTTGTCATAGTAGAACTATTTATCAAAAATTTTATTAAGGAGTATGTCCACCTCCACGCCATTCACCTGTTAATAACCAAATTTCATAAAAGTACAACCATTCCTGAGTCCAAGGAATTATCGTATCAATTATACGAAGAGAATAATTAAACTCATAAGGCATATTTAGACATAATTGCACTTCTTGTTTTCTTTCATCTTTATGATACTTATGAGGGAAATCCGTTCTTTCTATCCCTTCAATATGGTTTCCATACAAAAATACTTTGGGTTTATTTCCTCTTTCACATATTATCTTAATCTTATAAAGACGAGATAATGCTGTTGGTTTAATTTCTCCATGCCAAATCAATCGATTATTCTTAACAAATATTTTTGATTCGGGATACTTAGATTTCAATAATAATCCTTGTACGGATAAAGTTAATTTATTGTTCCTATAATACTTATTTGCCAAAGAAGGTATGTCCTTTCACTTGTGTTGCTTTAGATGTTACTTTTGTTGTTAATCCGCTTGTTAAGCCAACCGAATACAGCGTTCCTTTTTTTCTTGCACTTAACATATCATCGGCATAACTACGAAAAGCTCTACTAACCGGAGCTTCACCTAGTGATTCTTTAAATATTTTGCCAAGCGAATCAATACCTACCGCAGCTAATGGATTGCTGATAAGATCTTCTTTTGCTTTGCATAACCATTTGTAAAAATCGTCTTTTCTTTTCGGATATAATTCCCACTTATCAGCAAAATTTTCCTCTTCCATCACAGGATTTTTAACCCAATAGACTCCATCCTTTATCTCAATATATTCATGCATATGATTTAATATGGTGCATAAAGCTTCATAAACATTTTTTTCTCCGTTATATGCTTTCGCCGCTAGGGTAGTTATGATTATAGAAATTGGTGCATTATCGTCATTATTTTTAAAACAGATGTCTCGATGCCTTTTCAAGAGCTGAATTGCCATTTGCAACGGTGTTTTAACCCTGTATGTAGGAACATTTTCAATTTCTAATTTATTTTCAGCCGCAAATGCTCTTTTCTCTTCTTTTAAAACATCTGCCATACGTGATTCAAACCATTTTCGATATCCATACGGGTTACTGTATCGATCCTCATAACAATATGCTGATATCTTATGTGTTAAACGAATATCCGTTAAATACGGCTCTATATAATTTGATTTCGGAACACACGGAAGAATGTCCATATGAAATTCATCATATTGCATTTTCCAACAACGTTTACCTTCCCCCTCCTCTGTAATTTTTTTAATATAAATTTTATTTTCTTTTAACCTATTACCCACAATGTTTTTAATTACTTTTGCCTCTAGTTTTTGTCCATTTTCTAATAAGCAAACTAAATCTATGTCATAATCATCTTTATCGGAAACAGGTTTGTTAGTAGTTCCTAAATTCATTGAACCTTGTGGAGTAATACGTACATCATATTCGATTCCATCACCAAGCCATGTTCCGACAGCTTCATAACTTTTTGTAGCTTTATCTAACATAGTTGCGGTTATACTAATTTCTTTCACAATCTTAGTTAAAATCAAATTCAATTGTTGTTCTTTCTCATTCATCACATTTTCCTCCAATCGTTATAGTTTCAAAAAAGCCATCGCATTCATCAAAAATATATATTTTAGGAAACGCTTCAGGCATATACCTTCTTCCAATTTCAAAAGCTGCTGAAACAGGAACAGCCGGAAATAACTTAATTTCCAAACATCCATCTACATTTTTGATTTGATCACAGAGAGCCTGATATTTCTGCCAAAAAGCTTTCAAGTCTAGCATACTTCTAATGCAATCTACACCTGTTCGTTCTGCTTTAATTATATAAATAGTATCTACATCAATGACATTTGTTATTCTTGAAATATCTATTTCTGCTGTTAAAGATACTATTAATGCTACTTCACAACCTTGTTTTAACGATATTTTTTCTACTTTGAACTCGTTCGTCAATTCCTTTGATTGCCATATCCATGTATCAGGCATTCTTGTTTTTTGAAAAATATCTATTTTCCTTTTATCTCCTAATAAATTTCCCAACTTAATAATTAAAGGTATCGGTGCTATAGGAAAAATTGATAACTGTAAATCGTGTGTATATCTATAAATTGATTCTATCTGATGCTCTACTTGATACTTTAATTCTCTTTCGATATTTGTCCAATAGCTAGAGCTTCTATAATTTTCAAAATTCTGTACCCTTATGATTGTTCCATGACTTGAAGCCGGATTGTTACATTCAGAACGAATTGCTTCAACAGCCTGTTTATAATTAACCTTCACATCTGTTATATTTTTAATTGGACTTTCAAAAATTATTATTTCTGACTTAGGATAATCCATACCATCCAATATATATTCAATTTTTTGTTCTTGCTGATTTTTCATGTTTTTTAGCTTTTGAACTGTGTACTGTTCAGGATTATCATCTATAAGTTTATGGTGTTCTTGACACATTAACATCAAATTTTCAAGCTTATTTGATAATTCATAAGAATCTTTATTGCCACGTGGTCCATCTGGTGATGAAGCAACAATATGTGCTATGTTAGAATTATTAACTTCACTTAAAGTAACTCCATCCACAAATAGTTTTTTATTACAACCTTCAAATTGACATCTTCCTCCCGCATTGGCACAAAGCATAAGTTTAGTTAATTGCGAAGGCTCCTTTCCTCTATTAGTTGATAATTTTTTATTTTTTGCCATTCAACTCCTCCTTTCATTGGCACTCAATCGTTCCGATTGCTAATAAAATGAGTATAGCATATCTTTTAGCCTTTTTCAACTATTAGTGCTGTTTACTCGTAATTTTTACGAGTAATTAGGTTTAATATATTTACTTTTGCTTTTTTTTATGCTATTGTTAACGTGGAGGTTAGCGTTATGTTTGAATATATAAAACTCAAAAACTTCAAATCATTTAGTGATATTGAATTTAATATGTTAGATAGACGAAATAATCCCAAAAAACTAATACTTATTTATGGGGAAAATGGGATAGGAAAATCTAATATTGCTTCGGCTTTTTTTACTTTGTCTGAAACTCTAAGAACAATGGATGTCAGAGATTTAATGGAATCGCTTCTTTCTGACGAAAACAGTTTAAATAACAAAGAAGAATTCAAAAAATATTTACGTTCCAGATATAAAGATATAGAAACTATCATCAAAGAAAACAAAACCGTTTCTTCAGAAGAACCTATGCTTTTGGAATTTGGCTTTAACATCAACGGGAAAAGAGGAAGATATTTATTAGAAACAAATAATACTCAAATAATTCATGAAAAACTTGAATTTATGTTAACAAAAAAAAGAGGCATTTATTTTGATATTTCTGAAAATAAATCCTCTATCAACGAAAAAATATTTTTAGATAAAAATACCTACACAGAAATTAAAACATCCTGTTTAAAATTTTGGGGAAAGCATTCTTTTCTTTCTATCCTTTTGCACGAAGTAAACGATAAATCCGATAAATTTATTCGCAATCAAATTTCAGATAATTTCGATGATTTCTTGAAGTTTATCTCAAGAATTTCTTGCAAAATTAAATTTGGTAGCCGTCAAGAACGTGGAATCATTGGTCTTCCAAAGGAAATTCTTGGGGAATACGAAAGTGGTTCTATTCCAGTTTCTGATGAAGATATTTTAGATAAGACTGAAAAAATGCTTACTGATTTTTTTACTCTTACCAATCGAGATATAAAGAAAGCATTTTATAAAAAAAATATTGCAGATGAAGAAATTAATTATTCATTGATACTTTCTAAAAAAATTGCTGGTAAAATTCGTGATATCGATTTTTCCTTAGAATCTACAGGTACACAATCAATTATCCAGCAACTCCCTTTTATGCTTGTTGCAGTAAAAGGTTCAGTTGCTATTATTGATGAATTTGATACCGGTATTCATGATTTGTTAGTTAAAAGCTTAATTACTTCATTAAATAATGACATCAATGGTCAATTAATTTTAACTACTCATAATACTTTATTAATGGAATCGGATATACCAAAAGATAGCATTTATGTAATAAACGAACTATCATCCAACGATAAAGAAATACAATGTATTTTACACTATAATAACAAAATCAGTGATAAGAATAATGTAAGAAATCAATATTTGCTTGGTAAATACTCCGGCATTCCTGAAAACAATTTAATTAATTTTCATGCATTGTTAGACGAGATAAAATAAAAATAGGTAACAATTTTTTCTTCACAATCACATATCCACCATACTATTCCTTGATATCCTATTAATTTTACAAATTAATAAGCTGTTGCTTTAACGGAAATAACCGTTAAGGTGACAGCTTTTTTTGTATACTTAATGTTCCAGTTAACGTAACAAAGTTATCAATTATATGTTACTTATTTCCCGTTGTTAAATATGCAACAATTCTTATAATATAAAGCGAGGTGATGAAATGAACGAAAATGATTTTTTAAAGAAGTTTGGACAAAGAATTAAAGAGTTAAGAATAGAAACTGGATTAAGCCAAGAAAAGTTCGCTTTAAAAATAGAAATGGACAGAACATATTTTTCTTCCGTTGAAGCTGGAAGAAGAAATATTTCCATTTGCAATATAAAAAAAATTACAGACGGTCTTGGAATTTCATTATCCGATTTTTTCGAAAATATTAATTAGTCAGGAGGTATATTATGGCACAAGACGAAAAAATATGGCATCCTAGATTTATACAATACATGAAAAAAATTATAAATCATCCCAACTACAAAGGGTTGCCTATAAAAAAGAAGCCTGATGGCACTTATGCATGGATTGCAACAGCCAAATCAGAGATCGGAAAACAAAGAATAGATTGGTGTGTCAACAAAGCACACGATCTCGGATTAATATCAGATTATACTCCTTATCCAGGAATATTTGCTGATGTAATGTTAGAAATTCATCCAACAAAGTGGAAAGTATGTCAAATATGCGGAAAAGAAATGTCTTTATATTATCATTATCCGAATGCTAATTTTCTTAAAGTACTGAACAAAACCTTTAACAGCAATTTTACTGACTGTGATCACATTTTTGATATTTGGGATGAGTTAATCTCCCAAGGCGTTAGAAAAGTTGATATTTCAGAATTTCTTATCCAGAAAGGTAATCTTGACCTTGAACCCAACAGCTCAACAAAAGATGAAATAATTGATGCGTTAGAGTACGCTTGCCGAAAAGGCGACAAAAAATGCTTAGGTCCAGGAGCAATGTCGAACTTTCCAGATCGATATGATGGATTCCATACATACAACCGTTGCTGTAGAGCCACTCAGGACAAAGGTCGTTCTAAAGAGAACTTAAAATCATACACAAAAGATAGACGAGCCTATGAATATTGGAGTGACGGAAATATTCATGCTGCAAATCAATTTATGGGCAGTTCTTTCTTTGATGGTACATCTGCCGACCATATCGGACCTATATCTCTTGGTTTTGTACATGATTCACGTTATCTTCAGCCTATGCCCGGTGGAGATAATTCATCAAAAAGAGATCGTTTGCAAGTAATAGATATTGAAAGCATTATTGAAACTCAGAATAGGACAGGAATATATCCTATGTCATGGCAATCTAAATTAATCTGGGAATATATTCGTACGAACTATAAAACCAATCAAGATAAAGTGCCTACAACTTATAGAAATGCTCTCAAGCAAAACATGGCGAATTTCATGTACATTCTTTTGAATATCCTTGACTCATGCCCAGAACATGGAGAAGATTTCTTAACAAAGGCATATCTTGAACCTAATTATGAGTATTTTAAATTCTCATATAAGTTCAATGAGAAAGGTGAAATTATATCTAGAGAGCCTCGTCATTATACTGACAGAAATCAAAACGAAACCGACAGATATAAGCGCATTGCAATAAATTCTGTTTATGACTACAGTGAAAAAGATAATCGCCACAACAATAATGACTTGACTAAAAGCGAAAAGGATAGTCTTAAGTCTATTTGTCGTTCGATTGAAGATGGAATTAGTATTTCCGAGGGCAAAAAACTCGTGAAAAGATTAATTGAAACAATAGAAAATCGCCTCATCAGCAATTTATAAAATTAAGCGGATAGACCAGATTTGACTATCCGCTATTTTTTATACAAAATCTAATGTTAATTGTACAAATTCCTCTTCCATATGACTTTGCATGTGACTTTTCGCCTTATGAGCTGGTGTTTTTTTCAGCACATACTCTTCATAAGAAATTTTTCCTTTAAAAAATTGAAGGATGTCAGATTCTTCACAATCGATATATTGAGCAATTTCACTACACTCCACATTCTCTAAGTCTACGATTGTATCACGAGCTGTGACTTGTCTTTCATCCTCAACCGTAATCGCTGAAGGGAACAACTCACCTGGCATAATACCTAAATCATTTCTTGTACAGATAATGATTACCCTCTTCCTTTTCTGTGGTACACCATAATCGTTTGCCATCAACGTTCTTCCTTCAGTATTATATCCTAATTCAGAAAATAATTGATGAACCTCTCGATATGTTTTTCCTCCTTGATAACTTAGTAATCCTTCAACATTTTCAAAAACAATAACTTTAGGATTCACTCTTTTTACAATAGCTGCAAATTCTCGGAAGAGCTGATTTCTTGGATCATCATCTGCTCGAAATCCTGCCATCGAAAATCCTTGGCATGGTGGACCGCCACAGATAATATCTGCTTGACCTTCTAATGCAGCTTTTTCAATTATATCTTTTGTTTCAACGGCTGTGATATCTCCACATAAAACTGGTATCTCTGGATTATTTATTTTAAGTGTAGTACAAGCACTTTCATCGATATCATTACTTAAAAGTGATGATATTCCTGCCGCTTTAAATCCTGCAGTCATTCCACCTGCTCCACAAAATAAATCAATTGACTTACTACATCCAGTTTTATTTTTTATTTCTCTAGCAATTTGATATGCCAGTAATGTTGGCACAGCATTTCCAACTTGTTTCAATAACTGTGTTTTATTGCCAAAAAAGTAATAATTGTCTGGGAAAGCTTGAAAACGAGCCGCCTCTCTTACGGACAAAACTCTTTCATGTATTGGGTGTACATAAGTTCCATTACCCGGTCGATTGAAATATGTTGTTATAGTATAACTTGGTTTATCATAGTCAATTCGACCATATAAAGTTGTTCTACCACCGGTTTCTGTGATTCTTTTAAGACGTTTAGATTTTACTACTGTTTCCATTGGTATATCTTTCCAACTGCCACCTTGTGGAACGGATTTTATCATTTCTAAATCCAAGTCACTCAGTTTGAAAGTTGTATGATTTAAAAGGTATCCCTTATTTAAGGATATATACTTGCTCGTTATTCCCTTTGCAACATTCACATTAAATTTATCAAGCCCATCTAAAAATGCATCTATTTTTAGTTTACCTAAAAGAATCTGATTTGCATTATCTTCTGACAAATTCGGTAAAATATGTCTGATTGCTAATAGATATGCAACAACAAACTTGTTGATATCCATTTTATTTTCACCTTCCTGCTCACTTAATCCATATGCCATCATAGACAATTCTTCAATTTCTTCAATCAACTTTTCATTATTTGATTGAAGTAGTTCTTGAACCTTATGTGATATTTTACATAATAAATTTGAGTTGATTGGTACTGGAAAGCTATCAATCTCATAATTATTCACATGATTATTACTGCTTGTAAGTTTAAATAACCAATTTATACACTTTGAATTAAACAATCCCAATAGTGCGAAAATATCTAAACCATAATCATTTGTACCAACTGATATAAAATTACATGAGTTTCCTAGGACATATCCAGCTGGAATGTATGCAAATGTTACCCTTCGCTCCTTATTCATATTAGCTATTTGTTGGCAAATTATTCTTTCCTTAGCTATATATTTTTTCTTCTTTGTTGTTTCTACAAATTCCGAAAGTACCGAATCACTCTCTGCACTATCAATCAGATTATAGAAACCAATATTTCTTCCTCTTATTAATGGATACGCTGTTTTTGTACTTGTTATAAATTTTTTACCTGCAGTTAAATCGAGTTCACCTCTTGAATTAATTATAAAGGGTAAATCCTTAACTACAGGGAATGTTCTCAACTTTCTTAGCGTTTCATATTCACTCTCGGATACTGCAATTATAGAATTACCTGTATTTTCATTCAGTATATCTTTAAGTTGAACACATGCAATTTCATTTGGGTTCTTACAATAATCTTTTGTGATTCGAACTGTATCAATTTGGTTTCCTTTAGAAATCAGCATGGTGCATAACGCTTGCTGTGCATCAATATATCCACTTCCCTCAGAAATCACCTTTACAGATAATAACGAACTATCACATAAAATATGTGTCCTCAGCCTTTCACATGTTTTATCAGATAAAATTGATGATGGAATCAATAAACTAACAAATGCATCTTCGTTTGCATATCTATCAATAATTTCTTCAACAAACAGTTTGTACAGATTAAGAACCCCAACCGTAGCATATTTAAAAGTTTTACTCACAATCTTAGAGATTGATGAATACTTCTTCTTATCGATTTCATAATCCTCTTCTTTACTGTAATGTCCTTTTTCTGCCTTTAAATTCTTATATGGCGGATTTGTAGCAACAATATCAAATCCTTTTTTAACTATTTTTTCATCGAAAACTCTATTCAATGGAATGTATTCAAGCTTCTCTGCTGTCACATCTATAAGTAGCCCCGTACCAATGTGTGCATTAAAGTATTCATCATCTAAAATAATATTCCAACACTCTAATGCGAATACTTGAAGTGAACTTTTGTATTTTTCTAAAGCACTTTCATTAACATCCGATACATAAATATTACCTAATAATGTTAATACTTCATCTTGATTCACAAAAGGTTTTACTGCCTTCAAATATGAAAAAACGAAATTTCCTGCCCCAACGCATGGCTCGAAAAATGTATAATTGCAAATTCTTTTTTTGTTCAAATTAAGTGCAGAAACAAGTTCTTGCATCATTACATCTGTCAGTTTAAGATCAGTATAATAGCTGCCCGTTCTTTTCCTTTCTAATGGATCCATTCCTGTTTCAATTTTTCTACTTGTGACACGTAATGTATCCCACAATTCTTTACTAATTGTTTCTTTCATACAGACTCCTTTATGATTTACATATTTGTTCGCTTTTAATATCTGAAAAATCATGAGATATAACTTTTCCTGTAAACTCTAAATTTTTCTCTAAATATTCTTTCAAATGAGAATCATCAATAAAGTAATACATTTGAGGTACAACAAATCCTGGAACATCAATTCTTAGCTGGCTCAATGAAATAGCATTAGTTTCTTCAAATTTAGTAATTTGCATAGCATATTTATGATGTTCTAGATAATCATCTATTCTTTCTACAGCTTCTTTATCATAAAAGTATATATCTTTCCAGTTTTCTATCTCCGTCCTGTTATTAAGATACATCACACCGGTTATCGCTTTAACCGGATTGCTTACATATAGATATGCTCTAATAGGTTCATTTGGGAACATCTTTCTATGTTCATATATTTTTTCTCCAGATATAATTTTTTTATATACATCAGCTTTAAAGCTGAGAAGCATTGTTCGCATAATAACCATCCCTCATTAATCTATGGCACTCTTTCCACTTTTTACCCAAATATCTAATTCAGATTTTTTAAACTTCCATTGTTTTCCTATTTTATGTGCGGGTATATCCGATTCTTCTTTTTTAATCCAATTTCGAATTGTGTCTTTATTTACATCTAAGTATTCAGATGCTTCTTCGATTCCAATCCATCTATCTTCATTAGTATTAAGCATATGAACCTCCTCCATTGATGTGTTCAATTATTTTTTTGCATTATAGCATATTTCAGACTCATTTTCAATGAACTATATATGAATTGATATGATTTTGTATGAATTGATAATCACTAACTGAACGATACTATTGCAGGCAATCGTTCAAGTGTTGTGCATATCAGAACTCCTTAACAAACTGTACGGTATAACAAATCTTCACAAACTGGCAAGCAGTGTAAACCAATAGTGGTTTACTATTTTTTCAATTTTCCGCTTTCGCAGAAACTTTCAAAATTGCTTGTTGGGGAATACCCCAATCCCCTTAAAACACCAACTTTCAGTCGGTGGCTACGCATTCATTCTGAACGCTTTTACTTTTTTACAAAAAGAAATTTGGCAGGACTCACACTAATGAATCCCGCCATTTTTTATCGAGAAGTTCTTTCTCTTTCTTCTGTTTTTTCTTCGTCTGACAAGAACCTTTCCACATTTTTCTTTGCTTTCATAAGCTCTTGCATTTCATTTTTAAGATTGTGATACTGTGAATACATCTGCTTTTTCTCATTCATCAGCTCATAGTATTCCTTGTTTAAGTCTTTTGTTGTCGGAAGCTTCTGAAGTCCATATTCATCAAAAACTTTCTTGGCTGCTTTATGAAGTGAAATCTGCTCTCGGTGTTTCTCAAAAAAATCTTTACTGTAACCGGACTTCCTGTATTGAATATAAACTTCTCTTGTATCGTGGTAATTGAAAATGTGCTTTTTAAGTGCAAATAATTCTGCCATACGATTTTCTTTTTCTTTAATACCTGCTGATAGAGTATTGAATTTTTCTGTTGCTTCGTCAGATTTCATTTTCAAATCTTCCATACTTTCAATTTTGTTATCTCGCAAAAACAGCAAAGTCTTTGACATGGACTTTAAATTAAAATTCGTTGCCCATCGCTCATAACCTTTGCCTTTTCCAATAATTTTACGCTCTATATCAATAAGCAAATTGAGTTTTTGTTTCTTTGGAACTTCTTTTGTTTTTGCTTTTACTCCATCAATCACATCACGAATTTCTTCTTCGGAATACCCCTCTCCAAGTGAACGCAAGCGAATAAATCTCTGCTGACCTTTGGAACGAAAAGCAATATGCTTTCCTCGTTTTACTTCAAATCCCACATCTTCCATGAGTACAAGAAACTGATTAAAATCTTTAGGCTTCTTTTCTAAAACTTCATCAATCGCAAGTCTGATACCATCTCGGAAAGTATCTTTTTTCTCATACTTTGGTTGCTGTTGTCTTTCACTTTTTGATTTTCTCTCAATAACAGATAATCCATTTTCCAAGCAAATCAAATCGCTAAGTCTTTGAATTGCAAGACCGGAGAACCAAAAGTTATTGAATTTTTTTGAAGCGTCCAACATAGTGGAATTAAAAATAATGTGATTATGGATATGTGACTTGTCTGTATGAGTATCTACGATAAAAGCGTGTTTACCTTTTGTAAATCGCATACCAAGCTCATAACCTAATCTATTTGCTTCTTCCGGTGTAACTTCTCCCGGCTTAAAAGATTGGCGAATCATATAAGCAATCACATCATTTTTTTGTTGTCTACCCGTAGACTGTTGATACGCTCTTTTTGTCAAAAGAAATTCTTCAAGAACTGTTTTGGGATCGCATTCATAACTACTGATATAATTTCCGTTTTCAGTTTTCTCAGGGTTATGTGCATAATCAATTCTATCTTCCAAAGTCTTTGCGAGTGTCTTACCTTTATTTATGTGTAGTGCTATCAGTTTTGTAGCTGCCATCGTTTCACCTCCGTCATTTTAGGCAAAAGAAAAAAGCCGTTCATCACAGCTTTCTTCAAAATCATATTTATTCTATTTTTAACTTCTGACAAATCCTTTAAGATTGTCATTTGCTGATTCAAGGAAAATCAGTATCCACGCTGCACAGAACAATGATAAAACACAAAGTATCAATAATGTTACAAGTATCAAAAGCTGGCTCCAGAATCCTTTTGCAATCACGAAAATACAACAACCGATAAGGAACAGCATAAACGGTCCGAGTACATAGGTAGATAAGTTTACCAACACTTTTACTATTAGTGTAATCACACATACAATCGCAATCAATAAATATGCTATCAGTTTAAATGGTAATTTTATAAATTTCATCGTTCATGCCTCCTTGTCTTTTTCTAATTACATTTTAAAGTATCTGTATGTAACTCACAAGGATGTCAACATCTTAAATGCAATTTTTTATTTTGCAAGTTTTAGTAATTCCATCAACTCCCACATATGCTTCGCTCCCATTAAATAGATTTGAATAGTTTCCATATCTTTACGATCCGATTCTAAATGGCAGAATCTCGACAAAGCTTCTGCTTCTTCAACACTTAATTCCAATGATTCGTTTATTTTATCGCCATCAACAATTGTTGAAATAACCCTATATTTTTCTAATAAATCATCTGTTTGATTTAAAATCTTACGATAGGCTTCTGACTCTTTTTTTAAAGTTTTATGACATAAACTCTCAATATCTTCAAAAATCCCTTCTAACCATTTGGGTAAGTGATAAATATCAATATTATCAATTCTCATATTCTAATCCCTTTTCTTTAAATATATTTTTTATGTAAGTACAGCACAAGGCTGTACCTTTTCTTCAAATCGAAGAAAGTCTTGCAAGTATCTCTTTTGAAGTTTCCCAAATTTCTTCTAAACGGTTCTGTAAATCCTGAATATCTTCTTTGTAGATACTTCCTGTTTCATTGGCTCGTTTTGCGTATTGATTTAAGTTATTACTACATCTGCGAAGAAGTGAAACCATTTCTTTGACATCTTTTAAATCAAGCTTTACACAATAACCATCAAGTGCCATTTTGCGTATATATGCATTTAAGCAAGTGATTTCAACTTCTTCCATTTTCATACGGATACGCTTCATTTCACTTTCTGATACAAGCACATTCATTTGCTTATCACGTTTTTCAATCACAGTGCCACCTCCATATCCGATTTGTTTTTTCCATGTGGAATACCATCAGAATGTCTTTTCAGCTCTGCCAGCACTGATGGACGTTTTTCTTTTTCTTGCTTAACCTCACTTTGCTCGTCCATATTAAGTGCTGCGTCAAGTTCAGCAAGTCTCGCACTTTTCTGTGAAAGCTCGCTTTCTAACGGGAAAGGTTTTTTCACTTCCACTTTTGCAGCTTCCTGTTGATTATAAAGATTATCAAGCTGTGTCTTTGATTTTTCTAATCGGTTTGGAATACCTGAAAGTGCATTATCCATCCTGATAAGATTTCCTCGTGGATCTGTACCAAGCGTCAGCCTGTGGCTCATATTACCTTTGAGTGTAAGCTGATATTCTTGATTAAAGCTGTCGTAATCTAACTCCATCTTGAACCCTCGATACTCACCAATATTCACCGGTTCTGTACCTTTGAGACTTTTACAAGTTGCAAGAATCGCTTCTCCGGCAAGTTCCTTATCAGTAAAGTGTTTTGTACCGACTGTGATACCAACAAAATCTTCTTTTGGAAGTGGGTGTTGTTCTACGACTTCAATATCTTTTTCAAAACCTTTGATGAAACTTTGATATTTTTCAATCTCAGCCGGAAAATATTTTAGAAGCTGGTCTTCTAAGCGATACACTTTACTTTGATGGTCTGCTTTTAATACTTTCAGCCTTGCCACATCAATATCTAAATCCATCTTTTCTTTAATTAGTGGGTTACCTGCACATAAAGCTTTGATTTCTGCATAAGAGAGTGCTTGCTCATCAACATCATCACAAGAACGAACAGGGGATTTACTCGTCATAATCTGAGAAATAAACTTTTGTTTATTCTCCAAAGTCTGATATAAATATGCGTCGAATGTTCCTTCCGTTACATACTGATATACCTGTACTTCTTTATTTTGATTACCTTGACGAATGATACGACCGTTTCTTTGTGTCATATCTGACGGACGCCAGCCTACATCAAGGTGATGAACTGCAACAAGTTTGTCTTGGACATTGGTTCCAGCACCCATCTTCTGCGTACTTCCAAGAAGAACTCTCACTTGTCCTGTACGAACTTTTGAGAAAAGCTCTTTTTTCTTTGCTTCAGAATCTGCGTCATGAATAAAAGCAATCTCATTTTCCGGAACACCTCTTGTAATAAGCTTTGTTTTAATATCATCGTAGACATTAAAAATACTGTCCTTTTTCGGCGTCGATAAGTCGCAAAAAACGAGCTGTGTGAGCTTTTTATCCGTTCCTTTGTCCCATATATCATAAACATTATTTACACAGGCATTAAGCTTGCTGTTTTCATCATCTGGAAGTAAAGGATTCATCAATCTTTGGTCTAAACCGATTTTTCTACCATCTGAGGTTATCTTTAGCATATTGTCTACCGATGGGTCTACCGAACCACTATGCACTTCCGCAGCTCTTTCTGATAATGAAGCTACCATTTCTTTTTGAATCTCTGATGGCTGTACAACTACCGTTTCAAATTTTGCTTCCGGTACAGGAAGATTTAATTGATCAGATGTTTTAATATCTGCCACTTCCTTGAACATATTCATCAGCTCAGGCAAATTAAAGAACTTAGCAAATCTCGTTCTCGCACGATACCCTGTGCCTTCGGGAGCTAATTCTATGGCTGTAGCTGTTTCACCAAATGTGGAAGCCCAACAGTCGAAGTGGGTTAAATTCTTCTGCTGCAAAGTGCCATACTGCAAATATCTCATCACCGTATAAAGCTCTGTCATTGAGTTACTTACGGGAGTTCCTGTGGCAAAGATAACTCCTTTTCCACCTGTCAGCTCGTCCATATATCGGCACTTCATAAACATATCCGAAGATTTCTGAGCTTCCGAAGTAGAAAGTCCTGCAACATTTCTCATTTTCGTATAGAGGAACAAGTTCTTAAATCCATGACTTTCATCTACGAATAAACGATCTACACCAAGCTGTTCAAAGGTAATGACATCATCTTTTCTATCACTTGCAAGGAGTTTATCAAGTCTTGTCTGTAAAGATTTTCTTGTTTTCTCCATCTGTTTGATAGAGAAGTTTTCGCCTCTTTGATACTTCATTTCATTCAGAGCATTTTCAATATCATCAATCTGTTCCCTTAAAAGTTTTTCCTGTCTTTCTGCTGAAATAGGGATACGTTCAAACTGAGAATGACCGATAATAACTGCATCATAATCGCCTGTAGCAATTCTTGCACAGAACTTCTTACGGTTAGCTGTTTCAAAATCTTTCTTGCTTGCCACCAAAAGTTTTGCACTTGGATACAGTCTCAAAAATTCATTCGCCCATTGTAAAGTCAAATGGTTTGGCACTACAAAAAGTGACTTCTGACAAAGACCAAGTCTTTTTGCTTCCATTGCAGAAGCAGCCATCTCGAAAGATGTGCGCCACCCCTGCGGCGTTAGCCGCAGGGTAGACGCTTTTAACGATAGGT
>JAHHTN010000021.1 GCA_020024645.1 Faecalimonas sp. | reverse complement strand
CATTATAACAGTAATCACAACAATTTTTTGCTGTAAATTGCTTATTATATCTATCAATTATTTGAGTGTAACCACTCTGATGTGTACATTTTCCAATTGTTTTATGAATACACTGTGCAGAAACCATCATCTGCAAATATCCATATATAATCAGTTCGCTTTTTTCACACCCTAAGTTTTCCAACTCTCTACAATTTAATTCCAATGGTGCAGTAAAATCTTGCATTTTTTGCTCTTCCCAAAACATTTTCGCTTCTCGATTAAACTGATACATATTAGCATCTAAAACAATATTAATTTGTGGAAATTGTTCTCTTATATAATAAAAACTCTCATAATTCCTTATTAACACACCATTAAATATAGATGCATCAAACATTTCTTTATACTTCCTTTTTGTATCTTCTCTAAAAATATACGGCATTGCAAAATATATTTCTTTTTTATTCACTTTAGCCGTAGAAACAATTTCTTCCAATGACTTATTCTTCCACGCATGTTCTATCATCGTACAATCAATATAGATTCTCTCAACCGACTCTTTACAAACTACTTTTGAAAACTGCTCTTCCTTCTCCACATAAACAAACAATGTGTTTATATTCCGTGTTTCTTTTTTCACGCTTTCCTCTTGTCTTTCTAATTTTTTTTCATCTGTACGTCTATATCTCATACAAATTTCTTTCTCTAACTTTTCCAAAGCATTTCTTCTTAACTCATTTAGTTTTTGCATGGGCATAAAAAGACTATCTTCTAAAAGAATCTTAAGTGAATCAAACACGAATGGAGTATTCCCTGTCTTTCTCATTTGTTGTTCAATTCTCTCTTCACTCATTGGCTGATTAAGTGCTTGCTCTGCTTTCGAACCATACACAGTCACTTTCGTATCATCCATGCTTAATGTAATAATAGCATTTTTTTCTGTAGAAAGTATTAATTTCCCATTAATTTTTTCCTGTACTTTTTTTTCAACAAAGTTCTTTTTCAACTCTTGAAGTAGTTTCTCATTTCTAACACGATTTAATATTTCTCCTTTTACAATTTTCTGTCCCTTACGTAATCCAATTGAAAATTTTTCGCCCTTTTTCACGTGCTTACCTAATGTATAATTTTCTTTCTCAGATAATTCCAAAACATCTCCTTTATGCAACTCTGTTATTGCTTGCATATGTATTTCTTTTCCCTGCTGTCCAACTACTTTCACAGCTCTTACACCTGCATGATTTGGTCTGTTTAAAGATAACATTTCTTTCCCATTTCTTGTCTGGTAATATCCCGTATAAAAACCACCTCTATTATATATGTCCATTAAATTTTCTTTGTCTTTTTGTAAAACAGAGTATCCTTTTCGCCCTTTTTCAATATATAAATCAGCATATTTTCTATAAATCGATGTGACAGCGGCCACATACTCTGGCTTCTTCATTCTCCCTTCAATTTTAAAAGAATAGATACCTGCCTCAACTAAATCTGGAATAAATTCTACAGTACACAAATCTTTTAAACTCATCACATAAGAAGTCTTTTTGTTTACCTTGTATGGTAGTCTACATGGCTGTGCACACTGTCCTCTATTTCCACTTCGCCCTCCCAAAAGACTACTATACAAACATTGTCCAGAATAGCAATAACACAATGCACCGTGAACAAAACTTTCTATTTCCACAGAAGTTTGTTCTGAAATTTTCTTGATTTCTTTCAAACTCAGCTCTCTTGCTGTTACAACTCTCTCTACTCCTTGTTCTTCCATAAACTTCGCACCATCTAATCCAGTAATCGTCATTTGGGTACTTGCATGAATCGGAAGACTCGGAAAATATTTTCGCACAAAATGTAAAACACCTACATCTTGTACAATAACAGCATCCAAGCCTTGTTTGTAATAAGGCAAAAGATATTCATATAATTCTTCTTCTAATTCCTTATCTTTCAACAGTGTATTCACTGTTAAATAAATTTTCTTTTTATGTAAATGTACATAATCTATTGCATCTAATAATTCTTCTTGAGAAAAATTATTGGCATATGCTCTAGCTCCAAATCGATTTCCACCTACATAAACCGCATCTGCACCTGCTGCAATCGCCGCTTTCAAACTCTCATACGATCCTGCTGGCGCTAAAATTTCTACTTCTCTTTTCATACCTGTTTCCTTTAAAAAAGACTGTCTATTGACAGCCTTTTATTGTCCACGATTTTTCAACTCTGTTTCTAATTTTACAATTTGCTTTTGTAATTCTGTATTTTCTTCTTTCAATCTGTCTATTTCTTTCTCAGCATTCTCACAATCTAACTGTACAGAAATCAACTCATGTTTTAAGTCATACATCTCTTTATCTTTTAGTTCAATATCTGCTTCTGATGTTGTGGCTATATTTTTCACCTTAAAATAGTCATCTGCAATATTAAGTGCAAGAAGTATACTTCTTGTATCTGCACTTTGTTTTTTATAACCTTCTACATTACTGCATTCTTCCATTTTTCTATTCAAATATGTGGACACTTTCTGTAAATATTCTTCACTTTCAATTCCACTCAGTGTAAATATCTTTCCACCTATTAAAACTTCTGTATAATTCTTTGACGATGTCATAGGACACCTCCTTATTACTTTCTAATTATATTTCATTTATTATAAACCATTCGGATTAAAAATCCAACTGTTTTAATAGTTTTCCTCTGAAATCCCTAAATGATGATATGCCAGTGATGTAACCATTCTTCCACGAGGCGTACGATGAAGAAATCCATTTTTAATAAGATAAGGCTCATATACATCCTCTATCGTTCCTGAATCTTCGCCAATAGAAGCCGCTAAAGTATCCAATCCCACCGGACCGCCTTTAAATTTCTGAATCATTGTCAAAAGAATATTTCTATCAATATGATCCAAACCATATTTATCAACCTCCAATAAATCCAGCGCATAATTCGCAGCCGCTTCCGTAATTACTCCATCATACTTAATCTGTGCAAAATCTCTAACTCGTTTTAACAAACGGTTTGCCAATCGTGGGGTTCCTCTAGATCTTCTTGCCATTTCCATTGCACCTTTTTCATCAACTTCTACGCCCATTACTCCTGCGGAACGAATTATAATTGTCTGCAATTCTTTCTCTGTATAAAATTCCAAACGCTGTACAACTCCAAATCTATCACGAAGAGGGGCTGTAAGCATTCCCGCTCTTGTAGTTGCTCCTACCAAAGTAAACTTTGGCAAATCCAACCGAACAGAACGGGCTGTTGCTCCCTTCCCAATCATAATGTCAATAGCATAATCTTCCATGGCCGGATACAAAATTTCTTCTACCTGCCTATTTAAACGATGGATTTCATCAACAAATAGCACATCACCTTCTTGCAAATTATTTAAAATGGCCGCCATTTCTCCCGGCTTTTCGATCGCGGGTCCTGATGTGATTTTTAAATTAACTCCCATTTCATTTGCAATAATTCCAGCTAATGTTGTTTTTCCAAGACCTGGTGGACCATAAAAAAGAACATGATCAAGCGCTTCATTCCTCTCCTTTGCAGCTTGAATATAAATATGGAGCATTTCTTTGGCTTTTTTCTGTCCAATATAATCTTCTAGTAATTGAGGTCGAAGATGATTTTCTATCTTTAAATCTTCTTCTAGACTTTCAGTCGTAATAATTCTTTTACCCATTTTACTCTACCGCCTTTTACACCATAATTCTCAATGCCTGCTTTAATATAGTTTCTACATTGCTGTTTTCTGTCACTTCTACTTGTCGCACCGCCTGAAGTGCCTCTGTATTTCCATACCCAAGTGCCACAAGTGCTTGTATTGCTTCTGTCTGCACACCATTACTTTGCACACTTGATACCACATCATCTTTTGTTGCTATATGTTCAAGAATATCATCCATACTCATTTTATCTTTTAACTCTATAATCAATTTCTCTGCCGTTTTTTTACCAATACCTTGTGCAGCCGAAATTGCCTTAACGTCATTTGATAGCACCGCAAAACGCAAATCATCTGCACTTAAATTCGAAAGAATATTAAGTGCACCTTTCGGTCCTATACCGCTTACTCCAATAACAAGTTTAAATACCTCCGAATCATCTCTTGTCAAGAAACCGTATAACTGCATAGCATCTTCTTTTATATGTAAATACGTATGTAACTTTATTTCATTATGTATCGGTGGCAACTTTCCCATAGCTTGTTCCGGCATAAAAATACCATATCCAACACCGCCTACATCCACAATCGCTTTTTCCTTTTCTATTGCTACCAATTCACCTTTTATATAAGAAATCATATTTTCCTCTCTTTCTATAAACTATAAACAAATTTTTTGAATCCGTTTTATCACCTCACTAGAAATAATCCCAATGATAATTCCCGTAATTACTCCTGAAATCAATAGCACCGATGCATAATAAATTAAATTCAAACTTTGTAAAACAATTATAGCGATAATCAATTGCCCAATATTGTGAAATACTCCTCCGGCCATGCTAATCCCTAATATACTGAATTTCCCATTTCCTTTTAGCATATACATAACAAATAAACTGAGTAATGAACCTGCAAGACTATAAATAATGCTGAAAAGATTTCCAAACATAAATCCTGCTAAAATAACTCTTGTTATAGACAATAGATATACTTGGGGTTTTTTCATTTTATACATCGAGATAACAATAACTAGATTGGCTAATCCAAGTTTTACTCCAGGTATACCTATATGAAAAGGAATAATCAACTCTACATAACTAAAAATCAATGCCAGTGCCGTCAACATTCCGAAATACGCCTTGCTATTTTTCATAGTATCCTCCTATTTCACTACTGCATCCAACTCATTTTCTTCACCTTCTACAACAGTAATAATAACCTTATTTGGAAGACACACAATACTTTCTCCTTTTTTAGAAATGGGTTTTTGCTGCACACATATCTTATCTGGACACCTTGCATCTATAACATCTGCTTTTCCATTCTTAATAACAAGATGATTCGTCCCATTAATATCTATTTCTCTATCTTGTAAAAGAGCATATGTTCCACGCAAAACACCATTCACTTCCACCTGAATTGCGTGCCCTTTTCCATCTTCTTTCAAATTTCGCCATAGCAATAAAAGAACCGCTACTCCGATAATAATCACCATCAATTTAAAATCATTTTTTTTCATCTATTTTCTCTCCTTGCCTATTTTATCATATTCACCAACACTATGCAATCATATGTTCGATTGCATTTTTCATATCAATTAGTATATACTGTTTTATAATAAATAAAGAAATGAGGACATCTATGAAATATCGTCATATAAGTATTATATTAACTTTTTGCTTACTTTTATTAAGTGGCTGCAACTCTTCTCCAGTTAGTGAATCCATTAGTAAAAATGGTATCTTTTTTGATACTCTTATTTCAATAAAAATATGGGGAACAAATGATTCCTCTCTTTTAGACGACTGCTTTGAATTATGTGCTAAATATGAGAACAAATTTAGTCGCACAGTTCCTAATAGTGAAATTTCTAAAATCAATCAAAGTGGTGGTTCTCCAGTAGAAGTTTCAGACGAGACAATTAAATTGATTAAAAAAAGTATGGATTACAGCAAATTATCTGACGGAGCTTTTGACATTACAATTGCACCACTGAGTAATCTTTGGGATTTTAAAAACAATACTGGAACCATTCCTTCAAAAACCGCTATTGAAGATGCAAAAAAACATGTGAATTATAAAAATATAGTAATTAACGGAAACACTGTTACACTTCTTGACCCACATTCTGCTCTAGATTTAGGTGGGATTGCAAAGGGATACATTGCTGATCGTTTAAAAGATTTTCTTATTAAAAATCAAGTAAAACATGCTATGATCAATCTTGGTGGAAATGTACTAACAATCGGCAAAAAACCAGATGGTACTCCTTTCCACATTGGCATACAGAAGCCTTTTGCTAATCAAAACGAAACAATAGCTTCCGTTCCAGTAGCCGACCAGTCCGTTGTTTCTTCTGGAATATACGAACGCTACTTTAAGAAAAACGATAAAATCTATCATCATCTTTTGGATCCATTTACCGGTTATCCAAAGGAAAACAATTTATTGAGCGTAACGATTATATCCAATTCTTCTGCTGACGGTGATGCTCTCAGCACTGTTTGTTACACTCTAGGTTTAGAAAAGGGAATGGAGTTAATCAATCAATTAAACAATATAGAAGCTATCTTTATCACAAATGACTATCAACTACATTGTTCGGAAAAAATAAATGATACCATCTTAAAATAAGAGGGTATCATTTATTTTTATCTTTAGTAATAATAGTATTGTGAAGATGACGGAATAAGAATTGCAAATACAACAATCAATATAATAATTATTAAAATCGTCTGAATCAACCAATAGATTAACCATGCTTTACAATAATTTCTACGATTTACATTCTCATTTTTTCCAAATGCCCACACTAAATATAAAACAAGTCCTAGACAAGGAATAATTGTAACCAAAATTGTTAAAAGCCACTCACCTACAGACATAACTTCATTATCATTTTCTTGCTGATTGTAATTCTGTGGCTGACCATAGTCATAATCCGTATTATTGTAACTATAGTTGTATTGCTCGTTCTCTTCTACAGTATTAAGACTGTTTTGTTCATTGTTATAATTTTCTTCCATAACTCTAACTCCTTTAGTATTCTGCTTTTTATGATATCACATTTTCAATCTTTGCACAATATACGCTATCAAATTATCTTTATAATAAGACATAGGCGGAGTTCCTGGAAACTGCGTAGCAAAACGATAAATATACAAAGTCACCATTCCTATAACAAGGACAATCACATATTTTTTCAATCCTTTTAATGAACCTTTACGAAAATATCTTTGCACAACAAAAATTATACTCAAAAATATAATAGGGAAAATAGCCGGATGCATATTCCACGCCTCTACCCATTCTCCCTTTAGAAAGTGAACGAATGCCCTTGTCAATCCACAGGCTGCACACGGAAATCCAGTCAACACTACAAACGGACAACCACTATGTAAAACTAATTTCATAAAGGCAAAATAAAAACAGATTAAAATAAAAGCCACTTCCAACTTTTGTATGTCATTCCACAATAATTTAACTGCTTGCCTCCATTTTTCCCTCTTATATAATAATCTTTTTGGGACACTTTTCTGCACACGCTCCACAATTTGTACATTTTTCTGGATCGATATGTGCGATATTATTTTCCACAATAATTGCATCATATTCACATACTCTCTGGCACATCTTACACCCTATACAGCCCGCCTCGCATACGGACATAACATCTTTGCCTTTATCTTTCGAATTACATTGTACTAAGTGCTTTTGTTCATAAGGAACAAATTCAATTAAGTTTTGCGGACAGACAGATATACATTTTCCACACGCTTTACAAGCTTCTTTATCAACTACAGCAACACCATTTTCAATATGAATAGCATCAAAAGGACAGGCCTTTACACAAGTCCCAAAACCATGACACCCATAATTACATGACTTTGGTCCTCCATTCTGCATAGTTTTCATCATCGTACAATCTTCAATACCAGTATAGATATAATCTCTTTTTGCTTTTTCACAGGTGCCTGCACATTTAACAAAAGCAATCATCCTTTTCTGCTCTTTTGCTTCAACTCCCATGATTTTTCCAATTTCCTCTGCAACAGCTGCTCCTCCCACTGGACAACCATTAATCTCTGCCTCTCCTTTTACGATTGCAGCAGCTAAACCTGAACATCCCGCATATCCACAACCTCCACAGTTATTTCCTGGGAGTGCATTCACAATTGCTTCTTCTCTTTCATCTATCTCTACTGCAAATTTTTTACCTGCTAATCCTAAAAAAGCACCAATAAACAAGCCCGTACCACCGACAATTACGGCAGCAATTATTATTCCTGTTATACTCATTTTTCTGCCTCCTAAATCAATCCCGAAAATCCAAAAAACGCTATTGCCATTAAACTTGCTGTTACAAGCACAATTGGTGTTCCTTGAAACGAAGGTGATATATCATTATACTCTGTTTTTTCACGAATCCCTGCCATAATTACAATAGCAATTGTAAATCCTAAAGCAGTCGCAAATCCATTTATTACGCTTTCTAAAATTCCATATTCCTTTTGCACATTTGTTAGTGCTACGCCGAGCACTGCACAGTTTGTTGTAATCAATGGAAGGTACACGCCTAACGCTTTATATAATGGTGGCATCATCTTCTTCAAAAACATTTCAACAAATTGTACTAATGCAGCAATAACGAGAATAAATACTATTGTCTGTAAATACTCAAAGTGTAACGGTGACAGAATAAATTTATAAAGAACCCCTGTACAGAAAGATGAAATCGTAATGACAAACATAACCGCTCCTCCCATACCTGCCGCTGTCTCAACTTTCTTAGATACACCCAAAAATGGACAAATTCCTAAAAATTGACTTAAAATAACGTTATTTACAAGCGCAGATCCAACCGCAATAATCAATAACTCTTTCATTTCGTCCCCTCCTATTTATCGCTTTCTACCGGAAATATTCTTCCTTGACAACTATGGTTTGAACAAGAAGCACACCCCTCACCACAATTCGATTCAACAACCTCTTTTCCTTCCTTCTTGGCATTAGACTTTATCTTATTCTGTAGAGCGACAAGACCTGCAAGTACTAAAAATGCCCCTGGTGCTAGAATAAAAATAGTTATTGGTTCATACGATACTGGCATTACACGAAATCCAAAAATTTTTCCCGCACCAATGACTTCACGAACAATACCGATACTTGTTAAACCAATTGTAAATCCAAGTCCCATACCAATACCGTCAAAAATAGAAGGAAGCACTGGATTTTTTGACGCATAACTTTCTGCTCTTCCTAAAATAATACAATTTACTACAATAAGAGGGATATATAACCCTAACGCATCATACAAAACAGGAACAAATCCTTCTAACAAAAATTGCACAATCGTTACAAAAGATGCAACAATTACGATAAATGCCGGCATTCTTACTGAATCCGGAATGATTTTTCTCAACATAGAAATCAGCATGTTGGACATCACTAATACAACCGTTGTTGTAAGTCCCATACCCACACCATTTATGGCTGACGTTGTAACCGCCAACGTTGGACACATCCCAAGCATCAATACAAAGGTAGGATTTTCTTTAATTATACCATTATATAATCGTTCTACACATTTATTCATTTACACTCCCTCCTAACACATCTTGAAAATATGAAAGTCCTGCATTCATTGCATTTGTTACCGCTCTCGTTGTAATTGTCGCACCACTTAAAGCATCTACATTTCCATTTGGATCATCTTTTTTAACTACAAATCTATCTGTTTTCACATCTTTAAACTGTTTTTTAAATGTTGGTTCCGCCGCTTGCATTCCAAGTCCTGCCGTTTCATTGATAGATAAGATTTCCATACCCGTCACTGTTCCATCCATAGAAATTCCAACAGAAATTTGAATTTCTCCACCATATCCCTCTTTTGAGGTGGAAGTAATAGCATACCCAATTACTTTTCCTTCTTTGTCTTTTCCTATTGCAACTTCACTTAAATAACAACCTTGTATTTTATTGTCTTTTAAAATTTTTTCAGCTTTTTTCATATCGAATGTTTGATCTTTTTCAAATCTTTTAGCAGTAGGCATAACCGATTTATACGCTTCTTGTTTTGCCTTTTCTTTCGATGCATGTATAGGTTCCTTTGTTATCTCGTATACACCACCTAACAACAATCCCGATACAAGCGTAATTATTGTTAAAATAAGTGCATTTTTCACAATTTTCTTCATTATCTTTCCCCTCCTTTTCCGAAAGGTTTTGGAATTGTAATCTTTTCAATTAACGGAACTAACAGATTACTAATAATAATTGCATACGAAACACCTTCTGCAGAGCCAGAGAACAAACGAATTATCCCTGTAAGCATACCAAGACAAACCCCATATAAAATTTGTCCTTTAGGAGTGATAGGTGCCGTAACGTAATCTGTTGCCATAAACCATGCTCCAAGCATTAATCCTCCTCCACAAAGATGCGCCGCAATATAATTTACATCAACCCCATGTCCACTAAATAAAACAAGAAAAATAATGAACGTCACAATATATGTAAGTGGGATACGAATATGGATAACACCCATAGTAAGAAGAAAGATTGCTCCAATTAAAATGGCAATTACAGAAGTTTCCCCTATCGTTCCCGATATATTTCCAATAAACATATTCTTAAGATTTATGTTTTCACCCGATTTTAACGCTGCTAACGGTGTTGGACTTGTTACCGCATCATTATAGACAAATGTTGTCATTCTTCCCGTGAAGGAAATCAGAAGAAAACATCTCGCTGCCAATGCAGGATTCATAAAATTCTGTCCTAATCCCCCAAAAAGTTGTTTTACTATTAAAATAGCAAAAACACTACCAAGAACGCACATCCACCATGGTGCTGTAGGAGGAAGATTCAAGGCCAATAGTAGCCCTGTTACAACTGCACTAAAATCACAAATGGTTACTTTTTTATGCATAAGTTTCTGATAAAGATATTCTGTAAAGACTGCCGATCCCACTGTAATTAGTATAACTCCTAATGCCTGTATTCCAAAATTATACACTCCAAATGCTGTAGTAGGTAATAACGCCAATACTACGCATAACATAAGATTTGCTGTCGTTGTCTTTGAACGTATATGTGGTGAAGATGATACATTAAATTGTCCACTCACTTTTTGTCACCTCTTCCTTTATTTTTTTCTATTTGCCAACGCAATTTTTCTCATTGTTCCAATAGACTGTTTTAATTGCCTTTTTGCTGGACATACATAACTACATGAACCACATTCTATACACTCAAGCCCTTCTAACTTTTTAAATGCTTCTTCATCATGTCGTTCTGCTAAATCTGCAAGCTTTGAAGGAATAATCCGGCTTGGACAGACTTCCACACAACGTCCACAGTTAATGCATGCTGTAGGTTCATTAGCTTTTACTTCATCTTTTGTAAAAGCAAGAATTGATGAGGATGTCTTCGTAATCGGAGTATCAATTGTAAACATAGCAAATCCCATCATAGGCCCACCTGAAATAATTTTTTCCGGCAAACTTTTAAATCCTCCTCCAGCTTCAATCACCTCTTTGCAATTTGTTCCAAATAAAACCTTAAAGTTTCCCGGCTCATTCATGGCATCACCACTTAAGGTTACAGTTCGTTCCGTTACTGCTTTTCCTTCTATTACTGCTGTATGAATAGCAATCATTGTCTCTACATTATCTACAACACATCCTGCATCAGCTGGAAGCATAGTAGAATTAATTGCTCTACCTGTTGTAGCAAAAATCAACTGTCTTTCCGCTCCTTGAGGATATTTCGTTTTTAATGCCTTCACTTCCATTCTAGGCTCATTTACCGTCAAGGCTTTTAATTTTTCAATACAATCTGGCTTATTATCTTCTATGCCAAAAATTCCTTTTGCTTGTGGAAATATACTCAATATCACTCGCATCCCGCCAATTAATTCCTCTGGATTTTCCAACATTCTTCTATAATCCGCTGTAATATACGGCTCACATTCTGCACAATTCGCTATAACATAATCAATTTTTTCTGGTTCTTTTGGAGATAATTTAACATGAGTGGGGAAACCAGCACCACCCATTCCGACAATCCCTGCTTCTTTAATTTTTTCAACAATCTCTTCTTTTGTCATTTGATCAAGAGATTTCACTGGTGGATAGGAAACTTCTTCATACTGAAAATCATTTTCTACAATAATAGAGTCTATTTTTCCTCCCGAAGAATTAAATCGTTTTTGAATTCCTTTCACTTCTCCTGATACAGATGCAAATATCGGGGCAGAAACAAATCCTCCTGCTTCCGCTATCTTCTGTCCCTTTAAAATTCTATCACCGACATTTACAATAGGCTTCGCTGGTGCACCAATATGCTGAGAAAGCGGATAAACCAATTCTTCTTTTGGAAGTATACTTACAATTGGCTTATCTTTTGCTAATTGCTTTCCATCATCAGGATGAATACCTCCCTTAAATGTTAAAAGTTTCATTTCATCTCTCCCTTTCATCTATTATGAATTCTTACATATATAATACAAGAACTTTTCATGTAATTCTAGTAATTTACTACAAATAATTGTATATTTTAATATACATTTTGATGAATTTTTAACATATTTTTTCACATAAAAAATAGAGACTTTCGTCCCTATTTTTCATTCTTATTTATTACAGATCCATCTTATTCTTCAACAACTTCTTCTGTTGTTTCTTCTGTTTCAAGCACTTTCATGCTTAAACTTATTTTCTTATCTGCTACATTCAAATCTACAACTTTTGCCACAATTTCTTGACCCACACTCAAAACATCTGCTGGTTTTTCTACGTGTGCTTTAGAAATCTGTGAAACATGAAGTAATGCATCTACACCTGGTGCTAATTCGACAAATGCACCAAAATCTGTCATTCTTGCCACTTTACCTGTAACTTCTGTTCCCACAGCATATTTTTCTTCTGCATTTGCCCATGGATTTGTTTCTGGGAATTTCAAACTTAAAGCAACTTTTGTATCGTTAATATCTTTTACAAGAACTTTAACTGTCTCTCCTACTTTAAATACTTTCTTTGGATTTTCAACTCTTCCCCATGACATTTCTGAAATGTGTAATAATCCATCAACTCCACCTAAATCAATAAATGCACCAAAATCTGTTACATTTTTAACAGTCCCTTCGATAACATCTCCTACTTTAAGGTTAGCAAATAACTCTTCCTGTAATTTTGCTTTTTCTGCAACTAAAAGTTGTCTTCTATCACCGATTACACGATTTCTTCTTGGATTGAATTCACTAATAACAAATTCAATTTCCTGTCCCTGATATTTGCTTAAATCTTTTTCATATGTATCAGACACTAAACTTGCTGGAATGAATACTCTTGCTTCATCAACAACAACACTCAATCCTCCACCTAAAATCTGATTTACTGTTGCTTTTAATACCTCTTTGTTCTCAAAAGCTTCTTTTAATCTTTCATTTCCTTTTTCTGCTGCTAATCTCTTATATGTTAACAACACCTGACCTTCTCCGTCATTTACTTTCAATACTTTAACAGACATTGTATCGCCAACTGATACTAAAGTTGTCAAATCAACATTTGGTTCATTTGTGTATTCGCTTCTTGTAATAATACCATCTGCTTTGTACCCTATATTCAAGATGATTTCATCTGGCTTTACATCGATTACAGTACCATCTACGACCTCTCCATTTCGTATTGTTTTTAAAGACTCTTCTAACATTTGTTCAAAAGTTAATTCTGACATTATTTTGAACCTCCTCAATTATATTATTAGGCGTTGACGCCCCTGCTGTAATACCTACTGTTTTTGCCGACCCTAATTGATTCAAATCCAAATCGTCAAGTGTCTGAATATAGTACGTATTGTTGCATACCTTATCACATATTTCAAATAATTTTTGGGTATTAGAACTATGCTTATCTCCGATAACAATCATAGCATCTACGCCCTCTGCAATGCTTCTAGCTTCAGTCTGACGTTCAGTAGTAGCATTACAAATCGTATTTAAAACACTTATATCATAACGCTTTTTAGAAATAATTTCAACTAATTCTTCAAATTTCTTGTAATTAAATGTCGTTTGTGATACAACGCACACCTTCTTCGATTTATCGAACTCAAAATTGTTCACATCTTCTATTGTTTGTATAACCGTCACCGGAGATATGGACCACCCTTTTATACCTTCCACTTCAGGATGTGTACCGTTTCCAATAATCACAATTTGACTTCCTGCTTCGCTTTCTTTTTTCACAATATTATGAATTTTCTTAACAAACGGACAAGTCGCATCCACACAGGTGATATTTTTTTCTTCTAACTTATCATAAATTCTTTTTGGTACACCATGAGAACGAATAATAACTACTCCACTTTCTAATGCTTCCAGTTCTTCTTCTGTCTTAATAACTGTCACACCTTTTTTTTCCATATCTTTCACAACTTCTTCATTATGAATAATTGGACCATAAGTATAAATTTTCTTCCCTTTTTCTTTCTCTACCTGTTCATATACTGTTTCAACAGCCCTTTTTACTCCAAAACAAAACCCCGCTGTCTTTGCTAATTTCACTTCCATTTTCTCACCCTATTTGCAATGCCTTAATATTTCCATAACTACTTCATCAATAGACATTTCCGAAGAATCAATATAAACTGCATCTTTTGCTCGTTTTAACGGTGCCACTTCTCTATTCATATCACGATAATCTCGATCTTCAATGTCTTTTGCAATTTTTTCAAGTGCGCACGGAATTCCTTTTTCTTGTAATTCTAAAAATCTTCTCTGCGCTCTTGTTTCTACACTGGCTGTTAAATAAATTTTCGTTTCCGCATTTGGAAGTACATTTGTTCCAATATCTCTTCCATCCATAACCACATTTTCTTTTATTGCCAACTCTCTCTGCAACTCCAATAATTGCATTCTAACTTCTTTTACCGCCGAACTAACAGATGCCATCTTCCCAACTTCTTCTTCTCGAAGCTTTCCAGTAATATTCTCTCCATTCAAATATACTTGTTGAACACCTTCTTCATACCCCAATGTAACTACAGCATTCTTACACATTTGCCCCACTTTATCTATTTGCTCTGTAGACACACCATTTTCCAAAAAATAAACTGCCATTCCTCTATACAACGCACCCGTATCAACATAAATATATCCTAATTCTTTTGCTACTTTTTTTGCTATCGTACTTTTCCCTGCTCCTGCCGGACCATCGATCGCTATATTATATCCCATTTTCCTTCTCCTTTTCTATTTCTACCAAATACTACTTCCCGCCGTATACGCTGTTGACCATGCTATTTGCAAATTAAACCCACCTGTTAATGCGTCTAAATCAAGAACCTCTCCTACAAAATATAAATGAGGAACCAGTTTTGATTCCATCGTAGCCGGATTTATCTCGTTTGTTTTTATTCCCCCTTGAGTAATAATAGCTTCTTTAAAAGATCTCGTTCCCTTAATAGTCAATGTAAAATGTTTAATTAAGCGTACAAACTCTATACGTTCTTCTTTAGAAATCTCATTCACTTTCTTTTCTGCGTCTATTCCACTTAGTATAACCATAATTGGTATCAATTTTGCTGGAAATAATTTTGTTATTGCATTTCTAAATTGCTTATTTTTATTCGCTTCAAAATCTTTTAACACTCTTTGATTTAATTGTTCCTCAGATAAAGCTGGTTTTAAATCTATGATAAGTTTCATTTCTCTATTAGGCAATTTCTTTGTAATATAACTACTAGCTGTTAATATAAGAGGTCCACTTACTCCATAATGAGTAAATAGCATTTCCCCAAAATTATGATAAACTTCTTTTTTTCCATCACAAATGGATACACCTACGTTTCTCAACGAAAGTCCCTGTAATTCTCTAACATAATCTTCATTCACTTCTAACGGAACTAGCGCTGGATAAACTTCAGTAACTGTGTGTCCAACACTTTCTGCCATACCATACCCATCTCCTGTAGATCCTGTAAGTGGATACGAGCATCCTCCTGTCGCCACAATACAATGATCAGCGTCTATCCTTTGCCCATTTGAAAGTACTATTCTTTTAAAGGCTTTTCCATCTTCTTCTATGGTTTTCACCTTTGTGTTCAAATGAACTTTCACTCCAAGTTTTTTCATTTCTGACAGTAATCCATTAATTACATCTGAAGAATGATCTGATAACGGGAACACTCGATTTCCTCTTTCCACCTTCGTTCTTACTCCTATCTCCTCAAAAAATGAAATAACATCCTCATTTGTATATCCATAAAAACTGCTATACAAAAACTTTGGATTAGACACCACTGATTGAAATAGGCTTTCCAGATCTCCGGCATTTGTAATATTACACCGTCCTTTACCTGTGATAAAAAGTTTCCTACCTAATTTTTCATTTTTCTCAAACAGATGCACTTCATTTCCGTTTCTCGCTGCAAATATAGCGGCAAACATTCCAGCAGCGCCACCACCAATTACAACTACTTTACTCATCTATTCATCCTCTTTTCTTTCTACTCTATTTAATGACATTTTATCATTTACAGGATTCAACTCATCACCACTATACACTTGATATTCATTCCATATCTCTTCTAATGTTCCTAATGTAGAAATCACTTCCTTCTGCTTTTTCATACATAATGCAACAACAAGTGCATTTATCACACTTAAAGGAGCAACAAGAGAATCTACAATAGATGCCATATCACTTCTTGCAATAAGATTGCAAGAGGAATATAAATTCATCGGTGAATGTACACTATCTGTAAGTGTAATTACTTTTGCTTTCCGGTTACTCGCAAATTCTAACGCTTTCAAAGTTCGCATAGAATAACGTGGAAAACTAATTCCAATAATAACATCCTCCCCGCCTATACGTATTAACTGTTCAAATATTTCACTTGCACTATTTGTATTAACTAAAGTTACATTATCAAAAATCAAATTCAAATAAAAGCCGAGAAAATTCGCTAATGGTGCACAACTTCTAATTCCTACTATATAAATATGTTTCGCTTGTAACATAGTCTCTACTGCCAAATCAAAAGCCTCTTGTTCAATCCCTGCTAATGTCATTTTTATTTTTTCTATATCAGACTGTAAAACTGTTTCCAATATCTCCGACTGAGCAATGCGTCCATATGCCACTTCCATACGCTGTATGGAGTTTAATTTATTTCTAACAAGTTCCTCCAGTGCTTTCTGAAATCCTGGATATCCGTCATATCCCAGTTGTGTTGCAAAACGAACAACAGTAGACTCACTTACCCCTACTGTTTTTCCAAGTTTTGCCGCTGTCAAGAATACTGCTTTATCATAATTTTCAGTGATATATTTCGCTAACAATTTTTGACCTTTACTCATTTTTTCGTACTTCTCAGTTATATTGCTCAACAATTCATTTGTATTATTGCTGTTCATCCTCAGCCTCCGTATTTCTTCTCGTTTTCTAAAGTTTAATTATACACAACTACAGAAATAAAGAAAACCCCTTTCTTTTGATTTTTCTTTTACACATGCAAAAAGAGTTAGTAAATACTAACTCTTTCAGCTCTACTATACAGGATAACTTCCATTTTCTGTATCTGCAACTTTTTGATCCACTTTTGTTTGCTGTGCTTCTCTATATTTAAAGAAGTCTGTTGCAACTTGTGGGAACAATGCATATGACAATACATCTTCAGCCTGTTGTGACCATTGTTTCATTTCATCTTTTAATGTATCTAATTCATCTGGAATTAAATCAGCTGGACGACAAGTAATTACTTCTGAATCACCAATACATTTTTTCTGTACTTCTTTATTAAATGGTTTTACTGTGGCTCCATATTTTCCACTCAAAACATCTTTTGTTTCCTTGGTCGCCATTTTATAGCGCTCACCCATTAATACATTAAACACAGCCTGTGTACCGACAATCTGTGAAGATGGCGTTACAAGTGGTGGTTCTCCCAAATCTTTTCGCACTCTTGGAACTTCTTCAAGCACTTCATAAAATTTATCTTCTGCTCCCTGCTCTTTTAACTGTGAAGTTAAATTAGAAAGCATACCACCTGGCACCTGATATAATAATGTTTTGATATTTACACCTAAGTTCTTCGGATTTAATAATCCTGATTCTAACGCTTCATCACGAATCGGGCGGAAATAATCTGCAATTTCTGCAAGAAGATTCTGATCCAAACCTGTGTCATAAGGAGTTCCTTTGAATGTCTCTACCATAACTTCTGTCGCTGGTTGCGACGTTCCCATAGCAAACGGTGACATTGCTGTATCAATTACATCTACGCCCGCCTCAACTGCTTTTAAATAAGTCATAGAGGCAACACCTGATGTATAGTGTGTATGTAACTGAATCGGAAGATTTGTTGCTTCTTTCATTGCTGTAATTAATTCTGTTGCTTTGTATGGAACTAACAACCCTGCCATATCTTTAATGCAGATAGAAGTTGCTCCCATATCTTCAATTTTCTTCGCAATGTCCATCCAATATTCTAATGTATAAGCATCGCCCAAAGTATACGACAACGCAACTTGCGCATCTGCTTTTTCTTTAACAGCTGCTTTAACAGCTGTTTTCAAGTTGCGAATATCATTTAAACAGTCAAAAATACGAATAATATCAATTCCATTTGCAACCGATTTTTGAACAAAATATTCTACCACGTCATCTGCATACGGACGATACCCTAAAATATTTTGACCACGAAATAACATTTGTAATTTTGTATTTTTAAATCCATCACGGAATTTGCGAAGTCTTTCCCATGGATCCTCTTTTAAAAAACGAAGAGAAGCATCAAAAGTTGCCCCACCCCAACATTCTACGGAATGATAACCAACTTTATCCATTTTATCAACAATTGGAAGCATCTGTTCCGTAGTCATTCTCGTTGCAATCAAAGACTGATGTGCATCTCTCAAAATTGTCTCTGTAATTTTAATTGGTTTTTTTTCGATTTCCATTCTATTGTCCTCCATCTTTATTTAACACCAAAAATCGCCATAAATGTCCCAGCCGCAACAGCAGTACCAATAACTCCCGCAACGTTTGGTCCCATCGCATGCATTAATAAGAAGTTTGTCGGATCTGCCTCTGCACCAACTTTCTGAGAAACCCTGGCTGCCATAGGCACTGCCGATACACCTGCTGAACCAATCAAAGGGTTTACCTTTCCACCGGTTATCTTGCACATCAACTTACCAAATAACACACCAGCTGCTGTACCAAAAGAAAACGCTACTAACCCCAATGCTACAATTTTAAGCGTATCCATATTCAAAAATGCTTCCGCACTTGTTGTCGCACCTACCGATGTTCCAAGCAAGATAACAACAATATACATCAATGCGTTTGATGCTGTTTCTGTTAATTGTCTTACCACACCACACTCTTTAAATAAATTACCTAACATAAGCATACCTACAAGTGGCGCAGTTGTAGGTAGAATCAAAGATACAACAATTGTAATGATAATTGGGAACAAAATTTTTTCCAATTGTGAAACTGGTCTTAATTGTTCCATTTTAATTTTACGCTCTTCTTCTGTTGTTAACAATTTCATAATAGGCGGCTGAATAATCGGAACTAGTGACATATATGAATATGCCGCAACCGCAATCGGCCCTAAAATAGCAGTCTGTTGTAATTTTCCAGCAAGGAAAATAGATGTTGGTCCATCAGCTCCACCAATAATAGAGATAGCTGCTGCCGCTTTGTCAGAAAATCCCATCGCCATCGCTCCTAAATAAGCTGCGAAAATACCAAATTGAGCTGCTGCTCCTAGTAAAAAACTTTTAGGATTAGCAATCAATGGACCAAAGTCTGTCATTGCACCTACACCCATAAAAATTAACGATGGAAGAATTGCCCATTCATCTAATAAATAAAAATAATGCAACAATCCGCCAACTCCATTTGAAGACTCTTCAATCGACAACATAATATCCGGATAAATATTTACTAATAGCATACCAAAAGCAATCGGAACTAACAAAAGTGGTTCAAATCCTTTTTTTATTGCTAAATATAGGAACCCGCAGGCAACAGCAATCATAACATAGTTTCCCCATGTCAAATTTAAAAACGCCGTCTGATCCATGAGGTTTCCTAATGTACTTGTAATATATTCCATTTTTTAACCTCCCACTTTACGTTAAATTTGGGAATTTACAATTATTTTCATATTTGTAATTCCTAATTTAATGTAGCCATTACTGCTCCTGCTTCCACTGCATCACCTACTGCGACATCAATACTAGCAACCGTTCCGTCTTCAGGTGCTACTACTGGAATTTCCATTTTCATCGCTTCAACAACAATAACTGTATCTCCCTTTGATACTTTCTGTCCAACACTTGCTTCTACTTTGAAAACTTTACCCGCTGCCCCAGCTTTTACTTCAATACTTCCTGCTGATGCTTGTTTTTGTACTGGTGTTTCCACAGGTGTTGTTGGTGCAGATGCTCTTTGTGCTGGCATTGCTCCTCCAACTTTTTCTTCTACTGTTACATCATATACATTTCCGTTTACTGTGATTGTATAATTTTTCATTATAATTTCCTCCTAAATTCATTCTAATTCCAATTATTAGATGTTCTACGTTTTATCGAACGCACAACAAATCCATCAGATGATGTTCCTGTTTCCGCTGCAATAGCAGCTGTGACAACCGCTACTAATTCTAAATCATCTACAGAAGACGTTTCCGTTTCTTCTACTATTGTCGTTTTAGTCTCAACTACTTTTTCACATTCTTCTTTCTTTCCAAATTTCACTATAATAGCCGGAATGTATTTTAATAAAGAAATAATAAATGCTAAGAAAATCAACACAATAAACACTGTTCCCATTCCTAACACAGTATTCAGTCCTGCTTTTTTAAGAATTTCTCCTGTTGAGTATTTCGCTGAAACATCCATAGATTCCATGTTTAATTTATCATCAAATTTAAACTCAATAGTCGCTTTTCTTTTCTCATATGTTGCCTCTGTACTTAGAATAATTTCTTTTGCTTTCGCTTCAACTTTATATTCTCCGTGTTTTTTGTATTCTCCACACTCATCAATTGATGCTTGCCATGAATGAATCATAGAAACAAATTCTTCCTTTTCAATTGGAAGCCCAGATTGAAGCAACATCATATTTACCTGTAATGCTGATCCGTCCTCATACTGTTCAAAAGTTTTGTCGTCCATTTCCGAAAAACTTTGAATAATGATTTCTGCACTTTGTTCTAGCATCTTTTTATCATATTCTATTGTTTTTTTCTCACTTCCACATCCAACAAAACTAAATGCAAGTACGAAAGCACATAGTAATAAACTAATTCTTTTTTTCACTTCGCTTCACCTCACTAAACTGTTCCGTGTTTCTTAGATGGACGATCTTCCCTCTTTGTAAATAACATTTCAAACGCTCCAATTACATACTTTCTAGTATCTACTGGATTAATAATTGTATCTACATAGCCTCTTCTCGCTGCTGAAAGTGGACTTGACTGTAATTCTTTATATTTTTTTGCTTCTTCTTTAATAACATCTGCTGTTGCATCCGCATACATGATTTTTGCAGCCAATTCTGCATCCATCATACCTATTTCTGCTGTTGGCCAAGCATATACCATATCAGCTCCGATTGATTTGCTATTCATCGCCACATATGCGCTTCCATATGCTTTTCCAACAATCACATTAACCTTTGGAATTGTTGCATCTGCAAAAGCATATGTAAGTTTCGCAACTTCTCTTGCAATATTTTTTTCTGAACATTTTGACGCTTCAAACCCTGTTACATTAGTCAAAGTAAGAACAGGAATATTAAATGCATCGCAAAAATCAACAAACTCTTTCGCTTTTCTACATCCGTTTGCAGTTAAGTCCGTCGCGTATTCTTCTTGTAACTTTCCTTCTTCATCATAACGTTTTGAACAATTTGCAACTGCACCAACAGTCATTCCATTTAGACGAATAAATCCTGTTACCATTTCTTTTGCATATTCTTTTTTAGTTTCAAAAAATTCATAATTATCTGAAATCATCGCTAAAGTTATTCTTGCGTCACCACAAGCATTTTCGATACCTTCACAGACCCTATTTAAATCATCCATACATTCATCATAAGATTGATCGTCTTCATTATTTGCTGGAAGAATTGTTACAAGAGAGCGAATTTGACTTAGAATATCTTCTTCCGTTCCAATAGCATCTACAAGTCCTGTTTCTTCGCTTTGGAATTTAGCTGATGATGTATCACATTTTTCTACCGAATTTCCTAATATTGCATTTGGTGAATTTACAAATAATTTTCCCTGTTTTTCTTCCATAAAAGTAAAATCAGTAAGAGCAGGAACCATAGCTAGTCCACCACCACAAGTGCCAAATATAGCTGTGATCTGTGGAATTACCCCTGAAGCCATTGTCTGTTTTAAGTATAAACTTCCAAAAGCATGTAACGCATCCGTTGCCTCTTGAAGTCTTAATCCTGCACAGTCAATCAAGGCGATAACCGGTGCCCCCATTTTCATTGCCATATCATAAATATTGGCAATTTTTTTTGCATGCATTTCTCCAATTGCCCCATTTAATACAGTAGCATCCTGACTATATACATATACAAGATTACCCTCAATAACTCCATATCCAGTAATAACACCGTCTGCACGAGTATCTTTTGTCTGCATATTGAAATCAGTTGTTCTCGCCATGACAGCTCCGCCGATTTCAACAAAACTTCCCGAATCAAGTAAAGTGGCAATTCTCATACTTGCTAGGTTTGATGTTGTGTTGCTCATATTTAAGCCCTCCATTTTCTTTAAATTTTTACAAGTTTTTAAAAATTCAACCAAATTCTCTGCCAATTATATTATATAATACACGATTCTAAATAGCAATGATTTTCAAGAAAGATTTGATATTTTTTTCACATACTTTTACTTATTTATATGCATTTTGATATAGTCAGTACATTAAATTTTTCTTAAGTTTTTCTAAAAAAAAGAAAATAATTATATTTGCACACGATTGTATTTTATGGTATAATTAATTTCATGGGATAAATCATTACATCAGTAAATTCTTGACACTTTGTTTCTATCCCGTAGTGGACAATTTCGTCTTCTCAGGCAGAGTGTTAGAATCGTGCACTTTGAAAACAACATATAACTTTAAGTTATGTAAGTCTGGAGCCTTACATATCATAAATGGAATTTGTTTTTTTCATTTGTACGACAATTCTGATGACAATCTCTTTTTTCACAAAAGAGAAAACAAATTTTATTTTTATTGGAGGTTTAAACTTATGGGCGCAACAGCTAAAAAATCAAAATTTCCTATTGGATATTGGATTTGTTGTATTACTTACACTTTTGAACGTTTCGCTTTCTATGGTACAAAACCACTTTTAGCTCTTTTTCTTGCAACTTCGATTGCAGAAGGTGGTATTGGTCTTAGCGAAGTGGATGCAGCTCCTATTGCAGCAGCATTAACATCATTTACTTACATTACACCAATCATTGGTGGTTGGATTTGCGACCGTTTCTTAGGTGCTAGATACGCAGTAACACTTGGTTGTATTTTAATTGGTGTCGGCTATTTACTTGGATGGCAAGCACACAGTGTTGGAATGATTTGGGCAATGATTATCGTTGTGGCAATTGGTACAGCATTTTTCAAAGGTAATCTTGCCGCTATTATCGGACGTTTATTCGATGATGAAAAGCTCCTTGATACTGCCTTTTCTATTCAATATTCATTCGTTAATATTGGCGCTTTCTTTGGTTCAATGGTTTGTGCAGCACTGTACATGTCAACATTTAAAGAAGGCGATGTTCTAGGATTTAGACAGGTATTCCTTCTTTGTGCAATCCTTATTTTTATTGGTGGCATTATCTTTACCGCTTGCTATGGATTATTACAAGGACAAGGAAAATTACCATTCAAATATCTTACAGATACTCAAGGAAATGTTATTGGTGAAGAAAAACAAGAAAAGAAAGAAAAATCTACTGCTTCACTTACAAGTTTACAGAAAAAAAATGTGTTAGCCATTTTATTAGTTACATTATTCTCTGTTGTATTCTGGTTAGCATACTATCAGCAAGACATTTTCCTTACATTCTATATTCGTGATAAAGTAATGCGTACAGTTGGTGGATTTGAACTTTCACCTGCTCACTTAACAACAACATGGAATGGTTTATTATGTATTTTCATGAGTTTAGCAGCAGCTAAACTTTGGGAAAAACTTTCAAACAGACCTCAGGGTGATATGTCTATGTTCCAAAAAGTTACTTTATCTTTTGTATTCTTAGGATTATCTTATGGCGCATTAGCTCTTATGGATATGACAAGAGGTGCTGGAAAAGCCAACTTTACATGGATTCTTTTATTCGGTGTATTAATTACTTGTGGTGAAATTTGCTTCTCTCCACTCGGAAACTCATTTGTAAGTAAATTTGCTCCTAAAAAATACTTATCATTATTAATGGGTATTTGGACAATGGCTTCTTTCATCGCTTCAACAATCAATGGTGAAATTATGAAACTTGTTGAAAAAATGGGTGACTTCAATATCATGTTAGCATTCATGATTATTTCATTCGTTTGTGCAATCATCATGTTCTTCTTAATCAAACCATTAAATTCTTTAACTTCAGAAGGTGAAGAATAAGAATTTTATTCATTTAAAGCTCCATAAAAAAACAGTCTGAATTCAGGCTGTTTTTTTATTATTATAATTCTAGATATCTTTTTACCATTTGTTCTAAACACCACTTCCATGTAAGTTTTTCCACTTTGTTTGCAGTAATTAATTCATATTCACAAATTGGACTATCATTTAAATAGTAAATAATTTTCCCTGCTTTTTCTCCTCTTTTTATTGGAGCTTTCCACTCTTTTTTTAGATTTATTTTTACTATTACCTCCTCTTCATCACTCATCAAAACTCTCTCGCTATTTTTTCTTTTCCCCTTCACAACAAATCCAACTCGCTGTCCAGGAATGCTATTTTTAACAGATACAGTTTCAAAATGAACTTCCGGCTCTATATCTTTATATTTAAAAGTATCTATTCCATATTTCATCAATTTTTTTGTATCTGCCCATTTATACGTCTTATTATTTGGCCAACCACATCCAAGGAGAGCTACAACAAAAATTCTATCATTTTTTCGTAACGCTCCCACATAACAATACCCAGCTTCACCTGTAAATCCTGTTTTACCAGATAATGCTCCTTCCATCATTTCCAAAAAGGTATTATGGTTATGACATATATATTTTTTTGTTTTATCCATATTAGTAAATTGATAACTTTTCCTACCTGTAATTGCTAAAAACTCTTCTTTTTTAGGTGATTTTGTAATACAATAACTCATTATTTTTGCCAAATCTACAGCCGTTGTCGAATGTTTTCCTCTATCATCTTTCGCATCCAATCCATTTGGTGTAATAAAATATGTATTTGTACAACCAATTTTTTTCGCTTTTTCATTCATTAACTTAGCAAAATTTCCCACACTTCCACTAATTTTTTCTGCTATCATTACTGCACTATCATTATGCGATTCCAACATAAGCGAGTACAACAAATCTCTAAGCCGGAAAGTTTCTCCTTTTTCAACTCCCAAACGAACTTTCGGTTGTTTTGATGCATTTTCTGAAACCTCAACTTCACTTTCTAAATTTCCTCTTTCTAACGCAAGAATACACGTCATGATTTTTGTGGTACTCGCCATAGCACGTTGTGCATTCCCATTTTTTTCAAATAAAATACGCCCACTGTCCGCATCCATTAGAACTGCTGACTGGGCGTATAATTCTTCAGGTTTTTCAACCGCCTTTACTGTTATATTGCAAAAGATAACTCCAATTAACACTATGCCAATTATCTTCTTCAAAATCATACACACCTTTTGTCAATCCATCTATTTTACTATATGTATGACTTTTTCTTATTATTCTTAAATTAAATATCCATTTTTAAATGTACTTCATTTTCTGCTTCTAACTTAAAATCTTCCATTTTTTCAGCATCAAAAACAGGAAGTTCATCTATTGACTTCACATTAAAACGCCTCAAGAATTCTTCAGTCGTTCCAAAAAGAAGAGGCTTTCCTGGAGCATCCATTCTCCCCAATTCTTTCACCAAATTATATTCAACCAACTTACTTACCGCATGATCCGATTTAACTCCTCTTATTTTTTCAATTTCCAAACGAGTTATTGGTTGTTTATAAGCGATAATCGAAAGTGTTTCCAGCAATACATCTGTAAGCGTATGATGTTTCGGTTGCTTTACTATTCGGATTAAATACTCATACATTTCCTGTTTTGTACATAATTGATACGCATTTTCTAATTCAATAATTCGTATTCCTCTGTCTTCTTCCTCGTAATGCATCATCATATTTCGTATGATTGTTTTTGTTGTCTTTTCATCATACTCTATCGCTTCTGCAATTTTATCTAAATCTACAGATTCTCCCATCGTAAACAAAATTGCTTCGATAATTGCTTCTGCCTGTTTTATTTCCATGTGTTTCCCTTCCTTTATCTGAATATAGTTGATGTAATCATAATTTCAGAAAAAGTATCTTCTTGCACAACTTGTATTTCTCCCGTTTTCATCATTTCAAGCACAGCTAAAAATGTAACAATAATATGTATTTTAGATTTCTGTTTTTCTAAAAGTTGACGAAAGCTAAATCTTTTATGCATTTTTGCATATTGATGTAAAAATGACATCTTTTCTGGCAATTCTACTTCTTCTCTTTCTATTTTTCCAAATTTACTTCTTATCGGATCAATTTTATTTTCCTGACGTCTTAAAACCTCATTATATACTAATTTTAATTTTGATAATGTTGTCCCCTCTAATAATACATCTAAGTCTACCGGCTCAGAATACGCCAAAACTTCTTTTGGAATATCCGGCTCTCTAAACATCAACCTTTCTCCTTCAATTTGACGATCACGCAATTCATATGACATATATTTATACATTTTATATTGTAACAACTGTTCTACTAATTCTTGCCTAGGATCTTCTTCCTCCCCTTCTTCATTCACTTCTTTCGGTAGTAACATTCTACATTTTATATCCAATAAAGTGGATGCCATTAACAAAAATTCACTCATTATATTTAGATCCTTTGTTTCCATTTCACGAATATAATCCATATATTGATTTGTAATCTCCACAATCGGAATGTCATAAATATCTATTTTGTTTTTTTCAATCAAATGTAGAAGCAAATCCAAAGGACCCTCAAACGCTTCCAATTTTACAGGTATTCCCATATTTTTCCCTTATCCTTTTCCTTTTATATGAAGCACAATAACTTCTGCCTCATTAAATAATCGTATAGGAATTGAATGAATTCCCAAGCCTTTACTAACAACTATACTTTTTTCTCCAATTTCATACAATCCACCTGAATATTTCGGAAACAAACGCATCTGCGGCGTGATAACTCCACCACAAAAAGGAATACGCACTATTCCTCCATGAAGATGACCTGATAAAATTAAGTCTGCTCCCCATTCGGCATAAACTTCTGCGTGGACTGGATTATGAGCTAACAAAATTTCAAATGTATCCTTATTCGCTTTGCCCAAACAACTTTCTATTTCTTCAAAACTCAACTTTTCCCTAGAAAATTTTCGATAATATGACAAAGGAATTTCAAGACCACTAATTCTCACATTTTCCCCTTCCCATTCGCATAAAATAGAATCATTTTCCAACAAATTTGCTCCTGATTTTATTAAACTTTCTCGATATTCTGCGTATTTTTTTCCATATACCTTTGTTTCCTCTTTCATTCTTTGTTCATGATTCCCATTTCCACAGTATATCAGAAACCTTTTCGCTAAAGATTCAATAAGTTTTTCTGCCGGCTTTGATGATTTGTTTTTCTTTCCCACAAGCAAATCGCCTGCTGAAAGTATTATATCTGGATTTTCTCGCTCTATCGCCCTAATTAATTTATTGTTCTCTTTTCCATAAGAATAATTATGCAAATCACTTATAAATACAATTTTTTTCTCTTTCATATTCTTATTTAATTTCTTGGAAATAATTTCATAATGAGTTACTTTAAACGTGCTAATCTCTCGAATAATTTCCAAAAGAATTAGAAGAAAAACAATACTACATATAATAATTAAATTCTTCACTTCTTTTTGTCCTTTTTTATCTTTCCGTATCATTATATAGTTTTTTCAACTTATTTACAAGAAAAAGCTTTTTAACAC
>JAHHTN010000020.1 GCA_020024645.1 Faecalimonas sp. | reverse complement strand
GGAAGCTGCCGCTTCACGATTTATTAATCGTTAAAGCGACAGCCCCATTTTTATTATAGGAAATTTGATGGTAATCTTGACAGAGAAAATAGAAAATGATATATTGTATACAAGAAAAACAAATGTATACATTTTAAAGAAAAAGGAGAACGGAAAATGAAATTAGGATTTATCGGTGCTGGAAATATGGCGAAAGCAATGATGGGTGGAATTTTAAAAAATGGTATTTTGCCAGCTGAAGAAGTAATTGCTTCAGATATGTATTTTCCTGGATTAGAGCAGACAAAAACAGATTTAGGAATCCATGTAACAATAGATAATAAAGAAGTGGCAACAAAAGCAGAGATTGTTGTATTGTCAGTTAAACCACAGTTTTATGCAGATGTTATTAACGAAATTAAAGATTGTATTACAGAAAATCAGATTATCGTTACAATTGCACCAGGTAAAACATTAGAATATCTTGCAGAAGCGTTTGGACATCCGGTGAAAATTGTTCGTACTATGCCAAATACACCGGCGTTAGTAGGAGAAGGAATTACAGGGGTTTGCCATAATGAGTTAGTGACAAAAGAAGAATTAGATACAGTATGTAATATTTTAAGCGGATTTGGAAAAGCAGAAGTGTTGAGTGAAAAACTTATGGATGTTGTTGTATCTGTAAGTGGAAGTTCTCCAGCATATGTATTTATGTTTATTGAAGCAATGGCAGATGCAGCAGTTGCAGATGGAATGCCAAGACAGCAGGCTTATAAATTTGCTGCGCAAGCAGTCATGGGAAGTGCTAAAATGGTTTTAGAAACAGGAAAACATCCAGGAGAGTTAAAAGATATGGTTTGCTCACCAGGAGGAACAACCATCGAAGCGGTTCGTGTATTAGAAGAAAAAGGATTTAGAAGTAGTGTTATTGAGGCAATGAAAGCTTGTGTAAGAATAGCAAAAGGATTATAAGAAATTAGAGAGCTTCTTTCATCATATTATGGTGGAAGAAGTTTTTTAGTATCTTTCAAAGAAGAAATGGGGTATAATATAGGAAAATAGTAAGGAGGTATATAGATGAACTATATTGCAGATGAAGAGAGATATGAAAAAATGAAATATTTTCGTAGTGGTAATAGTGGTTTGAAATTACCAGCAGTTTCACTTGGATTATGGCATAATTTTGGGACGAATGATTCTTTTGAAAATATGGTGAATATGTGTGAAACAGCCTTTGATTCAGGTATTACTCATTTTGATTTAGCCAATAATTATGGACCAGAAAATGGAAGTGCAGAAGAAAATTTCGGTAAGATTATCAATGGGGAATTAAAGCCGTATAGAAATGAAATTGTCATTAGTACGAAAGCTGGATATGAAATGTGGAACGGACCATATGGAAATTGGGGAAGCAGAAAATATATGTTGTCTAGTTTAGATGATAGTTTACGTAGAATGAAATTAGATTACGTAGATATTTTTTATCATCATCGAATGGATCCAGCAACACCTCTTGAAGAGAGTATGCTAGCTCTTGATACAGCTGTAAAACAAGGAAAAGCTTTGTATGCTGGGATTTCTAATTATGATGCAAAGACAACAAAAAAGGCAATGGAGATTTTGAAAGAATTGAAATGTCCGTTTATTATTAACCAAGTGAGATATTCTATTTTTGATCGGTGGATTGAAGAAGATGGATTGAAAACATTTGCAACGGAAAATGGTTGTGGATTAATAGCTTTTAGTCCATTAGCGCAGGGACTTCTGACAGATAAATATTTGCACGGTATTCCAGAAAATAGTAGAATAAGAAAAGATGGAAGATTTTTGAAAGAAAGTGCAATTACAAAAGAACGACTTGAGCAAATTGATGCGTTAAATAAAATAGCAAGTGAACGAGGACAAACATTGGCGCAGATGGCGTTATCATGGATTCTTCGTGATGGAGATGTGACAAGTGTATTGATTGGTGCATCTTCTCCGGAGCAGATTCGTGAAAATGCAAAAATAGTAGAAAATACAACGTTTACGAAGGAAGAGTTAGATGCGATTGATTCTATCTCTAGAAAATAGTATGCAGAGGAGTGGTTACACTCCTCTTTTTATGTAAACATATTTTTATTCTTATAAACATAATTTAATGATAAAAGGTAGAGGGGAATAAAAATGAAGTTTACTAAAATGCAAGCATTAGGAAATGATTATATTTATATTAATGCGATGAAAGAAAAAGTTAAACATCCTTCTGACTTGGCAAAAAAGTTAAGTGACAGGCATTTTGGAATAGGAGGGGATGGGGTTATTTTTATTGACTTTTCCGAAAAGGCAGATGTGAAAATGCGCATGTATAATTCGGATGGTACGGAAGGAAAATTGTGTGGAAATGGAATTCGTTGTGTAGCAAAGTATGTATATGACAATGAAATTGTAAAGAATAAAATAGTTAAAATAGAAACTTATAATAGGATAATAGAAACTAAAATATTTCAAAGTAGAGATAAATGTATTATAAAGGCGGATTCAGGAAAAGTGAAAAGGGGAGAGACAAATAGAAGAATTATCATAGGGAAAATGGAGTATAGTGGAGATTGTATGTTTTTGGATAATGCGCATTTGGTGGTCTACGTGGATTGCGTAGAAAAAATTGATTTAAAGGATTGGAATCCATATGCACAGTTTAATGTGGAATTTGTATCTGTAATTAGTAGAAGGGAAATAGATATGCGTGTAAAGGAAAAAGGAAGTGGCGAAACGATGGCATGTGGAACAGGAGCATGTGCAGCAGCAATCGCTTGCATGATGAGAAAATATGTGGATAACTGTGTGAAGGTGAATATGCCAGGTGGAAATTTATTAATAGAAAAAGAAAGAGATCATGTTTTTATGACAGGAGAGGCTAAAACGGTATTTGAGGGGGAGTTTGATATATGTTTACTATAAACGAAAATTATTTATCGTTACCACATAATTATTTGTTTGCAGAAATAAGACAGAAAGTAGAGGATTATAAAAAGACTTATCCACAGATAGAATTGATACAACTAGGTATAGGTGATGTGACTTTGCCTCTTGTTCCGGCTGTTGTTGAGGCAATGAAAAGTGCAGTGGAAGAAATGGGGAGAAAAGAAACATTTAAAGGTTATGGCGGGAGTCAGGGGTATGGATTTTTACGAAATGTAATAGCAGAAAGTGATTATAGAAAAAGGGGCTGTGATATAAGTGCAGATGAGATTTTTATATCGGATGGGGCTAAAAGTGATATAAGTAATTTGCAGGAAATATTTAGTGTAGAAAATAAAGTTGCGGTTTGTAATCCAGTATATCCAGTTTACACAGATATTAATATTATGGCAGGGAGAGCTGGTCAGTATGATCCTAGAGTGAATAGATGGAGAAATATTATTTATATGGACTGTACAAAAGAGACAAATTTTCTCCCAGAAATACCTAAACGAGTTCCAGATATGATTTATCTTTGCTTTCCTAATAATCCTACAGGAGCAGTAATGAAAAAAGAAGAGTTGCAGGAATGGGTTGATTATGCAAATCAAGTTGGAGCAATTATTTTTTTTGATAGTGCTTATGAAGGATATATTTCTGAAAAAAATGTGCCGCATACAATTTATGAGTGTGAGGGAGCAAAAATGTGTGCTATTGAAGTGCGAAGTTTTTCAAAAAAAGCAGGGTTTACTGGATTGCGACTTGGAGCGACTGTCATTCCAAAAGAGATTAGAAGGAAAGGGGTAACATTACATTCACTTTGGAAAAGACGACAGGAAACAAAGTATAATGGGACATCTTATATTGTACAAAAAGCGGGTGAAGCGACATATACGAAAGAAGGAAGAAGACAGATAGCAGAGCAAATCAAATATTATATGAGAAATGCAAAAAAAATTTCGACTACGTTATCGACATTGGGGTATACAGTTGTAGGAGGAGAAAACTCGCCATATATTTGGGTGAAAACGCCATATCATATGAAATCTTGGGATTTTTTTACATATCTTTTAGAAAATGCAAATGTGGTTGGAACTTCTGGGAGTGGATTTGGAGCAGCAGGAGAAGGGTATTTTAGGTTGACTGGATTTGGAAGTGAAGAGGACACAAAGAAAGCTTTAGAGAGAATAAGTGCGTTACCTTTGTAGGCAACGCACTTGGAGTTCTGTAATATGTTCATCTGTGTTTTTTGATTGGTGAATGTCAATCCAAAGCAATTCTAGAATAGGGCCTGTAGGAATGAGATTATACTCTTCTGCATATTGAAAAAGTTTTGGAATATAAATTTCATTTTGCTTATTTTTACCTTTGTAGCAGATTGTAAGATAATCCCCTTCTTCTATATATTCTTTTCCGTTTCTATCTATTATAAAAACATTTGTATAGTCGCAAAAAAGTTTCTTGCAAATACTTTCCATAGGTATGGAAGAACCAATTCTATTGTTACCTATAATATATAATCTATCGTTGTCTTTGTTTAAAAGTTGCTTGATTAGCATGTCCATTTCTTCATCTGTCTTATATGGGGAATGGACGATATGACAATATCTACGTTTGTAATATATTTTTCGAATTTCGCCGATCGGTTGTAAAATTGCTTCTTGTACAGTACGTAGACGTTCTTCTACATTTTCTTTTAAATTAGTGAGTGCTTGTAATTTTTCTGTGATGACAGCTAGTTCATCCGTAAGCAGTTGTTTTGTGGAATGGATTGTTCGGTTATTTAAATAAGTTTTTATTTGCTCCATGGAAAATCCTAGGCTACGCAAATCTCGAATTACATTTAGTCGCCAAAGGTCATTTAAACTGTAAAGTCGATATCCTGTTTCGCTTCTTGTGGGCGAAAGAATACCAAGTGTTTCATAATAACGTAAGGAATCTGCACCTATATGATATAATTTAGAAATTTCACCAATATGATAATATTTTTTCATAAGTATTCTCCTCTTAAAAAGGTGTTGACCTTAGTATTATACTAAGGTTTATGATAAATTGCAAAGGAGGAAGTAAAATGAAGAAAAAGATTATGTATATTATACTTGGTGCAATTATCTATTCTTTTGGAATTTATAATATACATCAACAGACGAGGGTGACTGAAGGTGGTGTTATTGGTACAATGCTTCTTATTCATCACTGGCTTGGTTTTCAGCCGTCTATTCTTACACCGATATTAGATATAAGTTGTTATGCTTTTGCTTATAAATATTTGGGAGGACGCTTTTTAAAAATATCTATTGTTTCTACTTTTAGCGTTTCGTTTTTCTTTAAAATTTGGGAACAGTTTCCGCCGATTTTACCAGATTTGTCAGCCTATCCATTTGCATCTGCAATTCTTGGAGGAATTTTTGTTGGAGTTGGAGTTGGACTTATTGTAAAGCAGGGAGGTTCAAGTGGTGGAGATGATGCATTAGCGCTTGCTATTTCAAAGGTAACACATTGTCGTTTGTCTAAAGCATATATGTTTACAGACTTCACTGTACTGATTTTATCCTTGAGTTATATTCCGTTTCGTAGAATTGTGTTTTCGATTATCACAGTAACAATTTCTTCATATATTATTGATTTTATACAGCAGTTTGGAAAATGCGAAAATTTAGAATTTGAAGAAGGATAAAAAATAAAAAAATCGAAAAAATGGTTGATTTTTCAAAAAAACCTGTTATAATTGTTTGTTGTGTGGTGCAATAACTTCACAACAAATAATGCGGAATGGTGTAATGGTAGCACAACAGACTCTGACTCTGTTTGTAGGGGTTCGAATCCCTTTTCCGTAGTTTTTTATTCTCGAAGTGTGGCTCAGTTTGGTAGAGCGCTACGTTCGGGACGTAGAGGTCGCGTGTTCGAATCACGTCACTTCGACTGGTGAAAATAAGTTTTTGGATAAGATAATATCTAGGATAAAGGTGTTATTTTATCTGAGAACTTATTTTTTTGCAATAAAATGTTGTATAAGTTTATTGCTCGTGGAAATACTTATTTGTAGATAAGGCGGTGATAAACATGAGAATTCCTAAACATATCGCGATTATACCGGATGGGAATAGAAGGTGGGCGATACAGCATAAAAAAGAGAAAAAAGATGGATATCAGAACGGATTGCTACCCGGTGTACAAGTGCTAAGAAAAGCGAAAGAATATGGTGTTTCGGAGATTACTTATTATGGTTTTACAATGGATAATTGCAAAAGACCAAGGGAGCAAAAAGATGCTTTTAAGAAAGCATGTGTGGATGCATTGCGATTTATTAAAGAGGAAGGAAACGTTTCTATTCTTGTTTTGGGAAATAGAGAATCTGAAAATTTTCCAAAGGAATTAAAGGAATATACAACAAGAAAAGAAATTGGAAAACCAGAAATCAAGGTAAATTTTTTGGTGAATTATGGTTGGAATTGGGATTTATCCGGTATTGTAAATGGGAAAGGTGTATATTCTAGAGAAATTTCAAAGATAGATTTAGTAATACGTTGGGGAAATATGAGAAGGTTATCAGGAATGCTACCTATACAGTCTGTATATGCAGATTTTTATGTTGTGGAAACTTTGTGGCCTGATTATGCGGATGAAGAATTTGATTTGGCGATACAATGGTATGCTAAGCAAGATATAACGCTAGGAGGATAAAAAGTCTAAAACAATCCACAGAAACTGAGTGGATTGTTTTAGACTTTTTTAAACGGATAGTTCCATAAGAATTGTTGGGGATATAGATACTTCTTTGTGTATTTCCTGGAAGCCTAAATGCTGGAAACAATTTATTGCGTTTTGATTGCTTCTATCGCAAGTTAAAACGATTTTATTTAAATTTCGTAAATGGCAAAGTTCAATATAATTTTTTAGTAAAGAAGCAAAAATTCCTTTTCTTCTAAAATCTTCATGAATGTGAATTGTATCAACTCGTAAGTGATTAGCAGATGCAAATATTTTTGAAAATCCAGCAAAAGTATAGTCATAAGATAATAGAAAGTATTCAAAGTCATTTTCAATATCTGTACAAATCTTTTCTGGAAGAAAAGGAGTGTCTAAAAGTTCTTCTGTTATTGCACATAAAGAATAGACAAGTTCTTCGTTTACTACAGGAATAATTCGTAAGTTCTTCATTTGTAGGTCTCCTTCATAAATTGTAGAAAATTTTCTTGTTATGTCTGTTAAGACAATGGTATTATTATAATAGGATAGAAAAAAAGAAACAAGAGTTTTCGACAAAAAGGAGGCTTGGCAATGAATGCATTTGTAGAACTGAGGGGTGTGAAAAAAGTATATAAAATGGGCGAAGTGGAAATTCATGCCGTGGCGGGAATTGACTTTGAAATTAAGAGAGGTGAATTTGCAGTTATTGTTGGAGCAAGCGGAGCTGGGAAAACAACGGTTTTAAATATTCTTGGTGGAATGGATACGGCAACTAGTGGAGTCGTTTCTGTAGATGGGAATGATATAGCTCAATATAGTGAGAAGAAACTAACGGCGTATAGAAGAGATGATATTGGATTTGTTTTTCAATTTTATAACCTGATTCCGAATTTAACTGCATTGGAGAATGTAGAATTGGCAGCACAGATTTGTAAAGATCCTCTTGATGCAGAGAGAGTATTAAATGAGGTTGGATTAGGAGAAAGACTTAATAACTTTCCGGCACAGCTATCAGGAGGAGAACAACAAAGAGTATCTATTGCAAGAGCGTTGGCGAAAAATCCGAAATTGTTATTATGTGATGAGCCTACCGGTGCATTAGACTATACGACTGGTAAAGCTATACTGACTTTGTTGCAAGATACATGTAGAAAAAAAGGGATGACAGTTATTTTGATTACGCATAATTCTGCAATAGCACCAATGGCAGATAGAGTGATTCACATAAAAAGTGGGAAAGTTTCTAGCATAGAGGAAAATGAAAATCCAATTTCAATAGAGGAGATTGAGTGGTAGATGTAGATGAAGAAAAAAGCGTTAAGAAAAGAATTTTATATGGAAATAAAACGGAGTTTAGGTCGTTTTTTATCGATTTTTTTTATTGTGGCCTTGGGAGTTTCCTTTTTTTCGGGAATACGAGCGGCAGAGCCAGATATGAGATTTTCTGCAGATGAATATTTTGATACGCACCATTTGGCAGATATGAAAGTAATAAGTACTTTTGGACTGACGAAAAAAGATATAGAAGCTATTCGAAAGCTTGATGGGGTGAAAAATGTCGAGTGCGGATATAGCACGGACGCGATCAGTCGATTGAAAGATAGTGAAAAAGTTGTACATATTATGTCTAGTCTTCCTGCGATGAATCAAGTGGATGTGTTGGAAGGAAGAATGCCAAAGGAAGAAAATGAATGTTTTATGGACATTGATTTTATGAAGCAGACTGGCTATAAGATAGGGGATATTATAAAACTAGAGTCGGGGACGGAAAAGAATTTAAATGAAACATTGAAAGAATCGTCTTATAAAATCGTTGGAGCTGGAAGTAGTCCGTGCTATATTTCTTTTGAAAGAGGAAGTAGTATGATAGGAACTGGCGAAGTCAGTGGGTTTATAGTAGTATTGCCACAAGCATTTTCCGCGAAAGTGTATACGGAATGTTTTGTTGAAGTGGAAGGGGCAAAAGAAGAAGTTGCTTTTACAGAAGAATATGATTCTAAAGTAAAAAAAGTAGTGAAGAAAGTGGAGAAAACAGCAGATGTTCAGTGTCGGCAAAGAAAAAAAGAAATTGTAACGGAAGCAGAAGATAAAGTTTTGCAAGCGGAAAAAGAATTAAAAAAAGAGAAAGAAACGGCACTGGGGAAATTGACTTTGGTGCAAAAAAAGATTTCTGATGGAGAAAAGCAACTAGTAAATGGGAAAAAACAACTTACAGATGGAAAGGCAAGTATTACTGAGGCGAGAAAAATTTTGTCTAAAAAAGAAACAGAATTTTTAAGAGCAAAGAAACAGTATAAAATAGGGATAAATCAGTTACAGCAAGGAAAGAAAACGTTAGCGGAGAAAGAAAAAGAATTTCAAAAACAATATGCAGAGGCACAGCAAGGGATAAAAACATTGCGAGAGGCTATACAGACACTGGAGAAGAATTTATTAGGACAGAGGAAACAATATAGTTCTATTCAAAAGGAGTTAGAGGGTCTGAATCTATCTATTCCTGAAGAAAAGGAAAGGATAGAGGCGCTGAAACAACAATTAGAAATACTTACAAGTGCTATAAAGAAAATGGAATCGCAGCTATCTGTCTTGCAAGGACAACTACAGGAGGTAGAAACTAAACTTTCCGCAGGGCAAAGTTCCATAAGACAAGCGAAAAAAGAGATTATACACAATGAAGAAAGATTGAAAAAAGTAGGAATACAAATTACTTCTGGGGAAAAACAACTTCGGCAGGGAAAAACAGAATTGGCAGGAAAAGAAAAAGAGTTAAAACAAGCTGAAGTGACTCTTGAGAAAAAAGAGAAAGAGTTAAATAAAGGAAAAGAGGAATATCTTTTAGCAAAAAAGAAAATGGACGCAGAAATTTCTGCTGGAGAGAAGAAAATTCAAGATGCGAGAAAGGAAATAGAAATCATTGCAAATCCGAAATGGTATGTAAATAATAGAGAAATATTTCCAGAGTATAGAGGTTATGGAGATAATGCTGAAAGAATTAAAGCAATTGGTAGAGTGTTTCCACTCATTTTTTTTCTTGTAGCAACTTTAATCAGTTTAACGACAATGACACGTATGGTTGAGGAACAAAGAACGCAGATTGGAACAATGAAGGCTTTGGGATACAATCGTTTTGAAATTGCAAAAAAATATATAAATTATGCACTTTTTGCTACAGCAGGAGGAAGTGTTGTTGGCGTTTTGATTGGAGAAAAATTATATCCGTATGTAATTGTGTTCTCGTACCAGATTATGTATGTGCATATGCCGAATATAGTTATTCCATATAATGCAAAGTATGCAATTATGGCAACTGTGGCAGCTGTTGTTTGCACAATGTTTGCAACGATAATTTCTTGCTATAAAGAAATGGTAGAACAGCCAGCTGTACTTATGCGTCCACCATCGCCAAAACAAGGAAAAAGAGTGTTTTTAGAGAGAATTCCGTTTATATGGAAAAAATTTAGTTTTATTTGGAAATCAACAATTCGTAATTTAGTCCGTTATAAAAAAAGATTTTTTATGACAATATTTGGAATTGGTGGTTGTATGGCTCTTATTTTAGTTGGCTTTGGTTTGAAAGACTCTATTTTTAGTGTGAGTGTTATTCAATATGGGGAGATACAACAGTATCATTTACAAGCGTTGTTAAATGAAGAAGCATCAGAAAAGGAAAAGCAAGCATTAGAAACGTATAAGAAGGAACAAAATGAAATTCAAGACTCTTTACAAATTCATATGAAAAATGTGCAAATAGAAAAGGGAAATGTGGAAAAAGAAGTGTATTTATATATTCCTGAGGATAAACAGAAATTTGATGATTTTGTTCACTTGAAAGACCGAAGGACAGATGAACGGTATACTCTTACAGAAGATGGAGCAGTTTTAACTGAAAAAATGGCGAAAACATTAAAGGTAGATGTAGGAGATCGTATTTTTATTAGGAGTGAATCTGGAGAGAAAAAAGAGGTTACGATTAGAGCTGTTTGTGAAAACTATATGGGGCATTATTTGTATCTTACAAAAGGAATGTATGAAAAGTTATATAATAAAAAACCTTCTTTCAATAGCGAACTCTATAAGTTAAAAAATGTGGATGAGAAGACAACATTGCAAATTGGAGAAGATATGTTAAGGACGAAAGCGGTAATCAATATGCAATATACGGATAGTCTTCGTACCCGTATTGATGACATGTTGAAGACCTTGAATAGTGTTATTATTGTTTTGATTGTGGCAGCAGGAATGCTCGCATTTGTTGTTTTGTATAATTTGAATAATATTAATATTACAGAAAGGAAGAGGGAACTAGCAACTATTAAAGTTTTAGGGTTTTACAATGGAGAAGTCGCAGCGTATGTATATAGAGAAAATATTTTGTTGACTTTAATAGGTTCGATTGCAGGTTGTGGTATGGGATATTTACTTCACCGATTTGTTATTGTTACAGTAGAAATTGATGATGTAATGTTTGGAAGAAACATCGATTTTGTAAGTTATGTGATTGCTTTGTTATTCACATTTGGTTTTTCTGTTTTTGTAAATTGGGTAATGTATTATAAGTTGAGAAAAATCAATATGGTTGAATCTTTAAAAAGTGTAGAATAACATAATTTAGAAAAACTTTATATTTTTTATAATTTTATTAGCACTCATTTACGATGAGTGCTAATTTTCTATTGACATTTAAAAATAAGGGTATTAATATATTGGTTAAGTAATAAAAGAAAAAGGAGTTGTTATAAATGGGAGCAAAACACGGAAGTCTTTCAATTAACAGTGAGAATATTTTTCCAATTATTAAAAAATGGATGTATTCAGATCACGATATTTTTGTGCGTGAATTAATTTCTAATGGTTGTGACGCGATTACAAAGTTAAAAAAATTAGATGTGATGGGCGAATATAGTATTCCAGAAGACTATAAAGCGAAAATAGAAGTAATTGTGAATCCTGAAGAGAAAACATTGAAATTTATCGATACTGGTATCGGTATGACGGCAGATGAGGTAGAAGAATACATTACACAGATTGCTTTTTCAGGTGCAACAGAATTTCTTGAAAAATATAAAGACAAAACAACAGAAGATGATATGATAGGACATTTTGGATTAGGTTTCTATTCTGCATTTATGGTTGCTGATGAAGTACATATTGATACACTTTCTTACAAAGAAGGAGCTGTGCCAGTGCATTGGACTTGCGATGGTGGAACAGAATATGATATGGAAGAAGGAACAAAGGATACAGTGGGGACAGAAATTACCCTTTTCTTAAATGAAGATAGCCTTGCGTTTTCTAATGAATATCGAGTAAGAGAAGTTATTGAAAAATATTGTTCATTTATGCCAGTTGAAATTTTCTTATCTAAAGAAAATGCAGAGCAAGAGTATGAAACAATTCTAGAAGATGAACTTCGTGAAGATGATGTGGTTGTTGAACATATTCATGAAGAAGCTAAAATGGAAGAAAAAGAAAATGAAAATGGCGAAAAAGAAATGGTAGAAGTATCACCAGCGGTTGATAAGGTCAAAATTAATAAACGCCCAATTTCTTTAAGTGATACAACACCTCTTTGGAGCAAACATCCAAATGAATGTACAAAAGAAGAGTATATTGATTTTTATAGAAAAGTATTCATGGATTATAAAGAGCCATTATTCTGGATTCATTTAAATATGGATTATCCATTTAATCTAAAAGGAATTTTATATTTCCCTAAAATTAATACAGAATATGAGTCTATAGAAGGAACCATTAAACTTTATAATAATCAGGTATTTATTGCAGATAATATTAAAGAAGTTATTCCTGAGTTCCTTATGTTATTGAAAGGTGTAATTGATTGTCCAGATTTACCATTAAATGTATCAAGAAGTGCATTACAGAATGATGGATTTGTGAATAAAATTGCGGATTATATTTCTAAAAAAGTAGCTGACAAGCTGTCAGGCATGTGCAAAACAGATCGAGAATCATATGAAAAATATTGGGATGACATTAGTCCATTTATTAAATTTGGTTGTTTAAAAGATGAAAAATTCTGTGATAAAATGAGTGATTACATCTTATTTAAAAACTTAGAACATACATATATGACATTAAAAGATCTTGTTCCAGAAGAAAAAATAGAAGAAAAAGCTGAGGAAAAAGAAAAGACAACAATTTATTATGTAACTGATGAGCAACAGCAAAGCCAGTATATTAATATGTTCAAAAAAGAAAGTATGAATGCGGTGCTTCTTACTCATAACATTGATTCTGCATTTATTTCTCAATTGGAACAAAGAAATCAAAATGTGAAATTCCAGCGAATTGATGCAGATTTAACAGAAAGTCTGAAAGAAGATGTTTCTGAAGAAGATGCAAAGGCATTAGAAGAGAAGAAAACAACATTAACAGAAGTGTTTAGAAAAGCACTATCAAATGATAAGTTAGAAGTAAAAGTAGAAAAATTAAAACATGAAAATGTGGCATCTATGGTTACATTGTCAGAGGAATCTAGACGTATGCAGGAAATGATGAAGATGTATAACATGTACGGTATGGATCCATCTATGTTTGGAACAGATATAACACTTGTGTTGAATGCTAATCATCCACTAGTACAATATGTATTAGAAAATAAAGAGGGAGAACATACGCAAATGTTCTGCCAGCAATTATATGATTTAGCTATGCTAAGCAATAAGCCGTTGAATCCAGAAGAAATGACTGCTTTTATTAGCAGAAGTAATGAGATTATGATGTTATTAGCAAAATAATAGAATAAATTTTGACTCAGAGGCGTTGAAATGATTTGTATAAATTATTTCGACGTCTTTTCTTTGTGTGTTGAATTTTTGGAAAAAAGAAAAAATAAAGTTTTAAATTGACATTAATTATAGAAAAAGAGTATAATTAAGAAAAATATACTTATGAGGAGGAAGAAGTATGGCAAAATTTTGTACAAAATGTGGTAAAAAACTTGAAGAAGGAGAAGTTTGTACTTGTACACAGCAGGTAGAAAGCAATAATGAATCACAGGCAGAAAGTTGGAATGGGGGACAGCCAACAATTAGCCAAACGGGGGAAAAGACGAAAGAGGCAGAATGGATTAGTGCAAAAAGTACTATTGTTGTGAATGAAACAAAAAATATATTTTCTAAAATCATTCCGTTGTTAAAACATCCAGTTACTGAAACCCAAAATATTGCAAATGGGAAATCAAGTATACTTGGAATTGAGTTTATTGGATTGAAAACGTTAGTAGCAGTTATTTTTTCAGTTATTTTGCTTATAAAAATGGATTCTGCATTAGGCGGATATATTGATATACCAAAAGCAACAGTGATTATTATGGTACTTCTTTTAACGATTGGGGCAGATTGTTTAGAGGCTCTTATGTTGAAGATATTTTCGGGTGTGTTAAATGGTGTGACAGAGCAAAGTGCAATGTTTACAGTAGTGGGAGCAAGAGCGTTATATGAAACACTAATTTTTATTGTGTCAGGTGTTTTGTGTTTTATATCATTTAATTTTGGATGTATTATATATGGACTTGGAAAAATCATTGTACCGGTTATCGAATTTGCTGGGTATCGCGTACTTGTACAGGCAGATGAAGATCGTAAAATCTACGCATATTTTATTGCCGAAGTAATTATGGCGGTTATTATATGTATTGTAGTGTACCTTTTCGGAAAAGAAATGTTAACAAGTGTTATGGGAACATTATTAGGCGGTTTGTTAAAATTTTAGGACAGATTTAATAAGAATTTAAAATAGGAGATAGCAGATGAAAAAAAAGAAAAAACCAATTGCTATTTTACTTGGTGTTGTGGATTTACTACTTATTATGGTTTTTGTAGTTACATTTTTTGTTGGCAGAGTAGAAGGGGAGAAGGTTAAACCTAACGTGGACTCTGATTTTAAACCAAATGCAGTGAGATATAATGAAGTAGATCAAACAAAAGAGTATAAAATAGACAAACAGATTACATATGATGGGAAAAGTATTCATACAGGAAAAGCATCGGTTGAACCACAGGCTGAACTTGTTTTTCCAGAGAGTGATAAAAAGTTGCTTACAGATGAGCAAATGAACGAAAAAGTAAAAGATCAAAAAACGATTAAATTAGCAATTAACGAGATATATGCCCGTCATGGATATCAATTTACATTAGAAGAAGATATCAATCACTTTAATCAATTTGATTGGTATAAAAATATAGCTAAACAAACGGATATGAATAAAGTGAGTGCAGAATTTTCGGAGATAGAGAAGAGTAATCTAGAAAAGTTACAGGCATATTCAAAAACTAAAGGATGGTCATAGGGGGTGAGACGATGTTTTGTCCGAATTGTGGAACAAAGTGTGATGATAAAGATTTATTTTGTGGAGAATGCGGGAGTTCTTTAGCAGAATATAGAGAAGAGGAGGAGCAGAATACAGTATTGCCAGAAAAAGCAGCAGAAATTCCTAAAAAGGAAATAAAAATCTCTAAGATGCAATTACTTCTAATAGGAGAAGTAATTATTATGGCAGTGTTATTCATTGGAATTTATTTTTCACTAGATAAAAAGTATTCAGCTGAAACAACGGCTTTAGAATATTGGAAAGCAAAAGCGAATGGTGAATGGAATAGAGTGTATGATTTTTATTCATTCCCAAAAGAAGAAGGCTTAAATAGACAGATGTATGTAAATGCACATATGGATGATAAGCAAGTGGAATTTCAATCAGCCCAAGTGGAAAAACATATGAAGAAAGAAGAAAAAGATTCTGCTTATTATGTAATAGCATATACTACGCCTAAAAATGTTGGGAAAAAATATGCAGAAGTATCACTTATTAAAGGAGAACGAAAATTTTTGTTTTGGAATGAGTGGCACGTTGCTCCAGAAGATGAGGTTGCAGAAAAATGCAAAATAACGGTCCCTGAAAAAGCAACTGTAAAATTAAATGGTGAAAAGATAAAAGGGAAAGAAAAATTAGACAGAAATGGAATGAAAGAAATTGATATCGGGGATATGTTTAAGGGAACATATCAACTAGAAGTATCTGAAGATGGAATGAAAACATATAAGGATATGTTAGAAATTGATTCGATGATGAGCGAAAAGAGAGTTGAACTTTTTCCAGAAGAAAAAGAAAAGGAAAAATTGGTAAAACAGTTAGGTGACGATATAGAATCACTTTTGAATGCAGCTATTGCTAAAAAAGATTTTAATGCAGTGAAAGATTTATTTTCGGAAGATGCTCAAAAGCGTTCGTATATTAAATCATCATATGAAGGTCTTTATAAGATAACAGATCAAGAAGGAACTGTTATTCATTCGTTTGACTTATCTAACATTAAAATAACATTGCGTGATTATTATGGACGTAAAAATGAAATGATGCTTGAGGTTAAAATGAATGTAAAATCAAATTGCAAAAAAATCTGGGCAGAAGAAGTGCAAACATCAGAAAAAGAAAAAAGAGGAATGATTACTTATGTAAAAGAAGGAAAAGAATGGAAACTAAAAAATATTCCGATTACATATTATGATATTCTATATTAAAAAATTGAGGGGACATCGATGGATGCCCCCTTTGTCTTTACATAATTTCAAATTCGATTTTTTTCTGAGTGAAAAATTTTTGTATCATTTTATCCCAAGCTTCTTCTAAAGATTTATCTAGTGTGAAAAGATTCATGGAAGTCCCTGTTATGCATTTGAGAGAAGTTCCGTCATAAGAGATGTTTAGATATAATCCTTGCACATCTTGAGGGGTGAATGATAATACTTGTTGTTCTAAAAGTTTTTTGATATTCGATTCTGATAATCCAAAGATAAATTTAAATCGTAGAGGGGTGCGTTTTCCTTTAATTAAGGAAAAGCAATATTCTCTTAAATCGGTCCATAAGGAATAGTTGCGTTCAAGAAGCATATCTTTATCAAAAAAATCTTTTTGTAAACGACCACTTATTGAAAATGTGTTAAAAGTAACAATCTCTCCTTCAATAAAGAGAAAAGAATCAAATGTTTCAGAGAGAAGAAGTTTAGACATAAACTCCTTTACTTCAGAAATTGATAATAAAACCATAATTACCTCCGTAGTCTAATTTTTAATGGTATGTATATGTATCTTTGTGATATGAGTATATTAAGGAAATAATAGAATAGAGATTTGCTATGGGCTATATTATAGCAGAAACATTGACTTTTTGAAAGTAAAACAGTATCATAAACCTATGCGTTTAGATAGCAGGGAGAATGAAAATGAAAGAAAAATTAATTCGTTTAAATAAATTTTTAAGTGAAGCTGGTGTATGTTCAAGACGAGAAGCAGATAGATTGATTGAGGCTGGAAAGGTCTTTGTAGATGGTAGACGTGCAGAGACAGGAATGAAGGTTTCGGTTGAGCAAGAAGTAAAAGTAGGAAAAAAAGTTGTTACTACAGGAAAAGAAATGGTGCTTTTAGCAGTAAATAAGCCTGTAGGGATAGTTTGTACAGAAGAAAAGAAAGAAAAGAATAATATTATACGTTTTTTGAATTATCCGACGAGAATAACATATATTGGACGTTTGGATAAAGATTCTGAAGGGCTTTTGCTGATGACTAACAATGGAGATATTATTAATAAAATGATGCGAGCAGGAAACCGTCATGAGAAAGAGTATAAGGTAACGGTAAACAAGCCAATCACCCAGGAATTTCTTGATAAAATGGGACAGGGGGTTCCGATTTTAAACACAGTAACAAGACCATGTGAAATAAAGGCCATTGGGAAATACAAATTTAATATTATATTAACACAAGGATTAAATCGGCAAATTCGCAGGATGTGTGAATTTTTTGGCTACAAAGTGACAAGACTAGAAAGAGTACGTGTGATGAATATTACACTTGGGAAATTGAAACCAGGGGAATATAGAAAAGTAACAGAGGCTGAAATAAATGAGCTTTATGAGGTGATTAAAGATTCATCAAATGAGACTGTTATAGAACAAAAATAGGAGTGAGAAATGATAGATAAGAAGAAACGTATGCAGGAATTGATTAAATGCTTAAATGAAGCAGGAAAAGCCTATTATCAAGATGCGACGGAGATTATGAGTAATTTTCAATATGATAAATTATATGATGAGTTAGTTGCGTTAGAAGAAGAATTAAATGTTACTCTTTCTAATAGTCCTACAGTAAATGTAGGGTATGAAGTTTTAAGTGAATTGCCAAAAGAACGACATGAAAAACCAATGTTATCTTTGGATAAAACAAAGGAAATTAGTGGTTTGAAAGAGTTTTTGGGTAATCAAAAAGCAATTATTTCATGGAAATTAGACGGTTTAACAATTGTATTAACATATCGAGATGGTGAATTGCAAAAAGCAGTAACACGTGGAAATGGTGAAGTAGGAGAAGTTATAACAAATAATGCAAAAGTGTTTAAGAATATTCCACTTCATATTTCTTATACAGGAGAATTAGTACTTCGCGGGGAAGCTGTTATAGGGTATAAAGATTTTGAGAGAATCAATGAAGAAATTGAAGATGTAGATGCTAAGTATAAAAATCCGAGAAACTTGTGTAGTGGTTCGGTACGTCAATTAAATAATGAAGTTACAGCGAAAAGAAACGTAAAGTTTTTTGCGTTTTCACTTGTGAAGGCAGAAGGCATAGATTTTAAGAACTCAAGGAACGAACAATTTAGATGGCTCTTGGAACAAGGATTTGATGTGGTAGAGCATGAAGAAGTAACAAGTTCTGATATTGAAGAAAAAGTAGAAAAATTTGCAAATAAAATAGAATTGAATGACTTCCCATCAGATGGACTTGTTTTGGTGTATGATGATATTGCTTACGGGCAATCGCTTGGGGCAACAGCAAAATTCCCAAGAGATTCTTTTGCTTTTAAATGGGCAGACGAGATTCGAGAAACAACTCTTCGAGAAATAGAGTGGAGTCCATCAAGAACAGGTCTTATTAATCCGGTAGCTATATTTGATTCGGTGGAATTAGAAGGAACTACGGTAAGTCGTGCCAGTGTTCATAATATTAGTATTATGGAAGAATTAGAATTAGGTATTGGAGATTGGATACAAGTTTATAAAGCAAATATGATTATTCCGCAGATTGCAGAAAATTTGACGAGAAGTGGAGTGAAAGATATTCCTAAAACTTGTCCAGTATGTAAAGAAAAAACAGAGATTAGAAAGGTGAATAATGCAAAATCACTTTATTGTACAAATCCTGAATGTCAAGCAAAACGGATAAAATCATTCGCACTTTTTGTTAGTAGAGATGCATTAAATATTGATGGTATGTCAGAGGCGACTTTGGAAAAATTTGTGTTAGAAGGTTTTATCAAAGAATATGCAGATATTTTTCATTTAAATCGTTATGAAGAAAAAATAAAATCAATGGAAGGATTTGGGGAAAAGTCTTATAATAAATTACAAGCAAGTATTCAAAAAGCGAGAAAGACGACTTTGCCGAAAGTTATTTATAGTTTGGGTATTGCTAATATTGGTCTAGCAAATGCAAAAATGATATGCAAAGAGTTTAATAATAATATAGAAGACATTATAAATGCTACCACTGATAGATTGAATCAAATTGATGGTGTTGGAGAAATAATTGCAGGAACATTTGTGGAATATTTTTCTATAGAAAAACATCGCAAAGAATTTGAAAATCTTCTATTGGAAGTTACTATTTCAAAAGATAGTGTAGAAAAAGATAAACCGATTTTTGATGGGGTTCAATTTGTTATTACAGGAAGTGTAAATCATTTTGCAAATCGTAATGCAGTAAAGGAAACGATTGAGAGTAAAGGTGGGAAAGTGACAGGAAGTGTTACTTCTAAAACGAATTATTTGATTAATAATGATACAACATCAACTTCTTCCAAAAATAAAAAGGCGAGGGAATTGGGGATACCGATTATTTCGGAAGAAGAATTTTTGGAAATGTTAAGAGAGGAATAATATGTTAGAGAACGAAAATAATGTAAAAGATACTGACTTACAAGAAACAATTGATAAAAAAGAAGATGAGTATGAAAAGTTTTGTTTTATGTGTAGACGTCCCGAAAGTATTGCGGGTAAAATGATTGAACTACCTAACCATATACATGTATGCTCGGATTGTATGCAAAAAAGTTTCGATGCAATGAATAATGGGCAGATTGATTACAGTAAATTAATGAATATCCCAGGAATACAGGTAATGAATGTGGAAGATTTGAATAATATGATTCCAAAACAACAAAAAGTAAAGAAGAAAAAGCCGAAAGAAGAGGTAAAACCGGCATTAGATATAAAAAATATACCGGCTCCACATAAAATTAAAGCAAGTTTAGATGAATATATTGTAGGACAAGAACATGCGAAAAAGGCAATGGCAGTTGCTGTTTATAATCATTATAAAAGAGTTGCTACCAATACAATGAATGATATTGAGATTGAAAAATCAAATATGTTGATGATTGGACCTACAGGATGTGGAAAAACATATCTTGTAAAAACACTGGCACGTCTTCTAGATGTACCTTTAGCTATTACGGATGCAACTTCGTTGACGGAAGCTGGATACATAGGAGATGATATTGAAAGTGTTGTTTCTAAATTATTGGCGGCAGCAGATAATGATGTGGAAAGGGCAGAGCAGGGAATTATCTTCATTGATGAAATTGACAAAATTGCAAAGAAAAAAAACACAAGCCAAAGAGATGTAAGTGGTGAATCTGTTCAGCAGGGAATGTTAAAGCTGTTAGAAGGAAGCGATGTGGAAGTTCCTGTTGGAGCAAATAGCAAAAATGCAATGGTTCCGCTTACAACTGTCAATACAAAAAATATTCTATTTATTTGTGGTGGAGCATTTCCTGATTTAGAAGAAATCATTAAAGAACGCTTAAATAAGCAGGCATCGGTAGGATTTATGGCTGACTTAAAAGATAAATACGATAATGATAAGAATCTTTTAGAAAAAGTAGAAGTGGAAGATATTAGAAATTTTGGTATGATTCCTGAGTTTATTGGGCGTCTTCCTGTGATTTTCACTTTGCAAGGATTGGATAAGGAAAAATTGGTAAGAATTTTAAAAGAGCCAAAAAATGCAATTTTAAAACAGTACCAAAAACTACTTGCTTTAGATGAGGTGAAATTAGAATTTGATGAGAATGCATTAGGGGCAATTGCAGAAAAAGCAATGAAGAAAAATACAGGTGCGAGAGGATTACGAGCAATTATTGAAGAATTTATGCTTGATATTATGTATGAAATTCCAAAGGATGACAATATTGGTCAAGTAACAATTACCAAGGAATACATAGAAGGAACGGGAGGGCCGGTTATTCTTCTTCGTGGACAATCTGCCATTGAAGAAAAGTGATGAAAATAAAATGAAAAAAATGAAAAAATTGTAAAAAATGACGGTTGCAAAACCTCTTCAATGGGTGTAATCTGAATAAGGTTTTTAAGAGAAGAGAAAAGACAAGGAGATATAGACATGGAAGGGTATCGTTATTTGTTAGACGTTGCAATTATTCTTTTGAGTACAAAAGCATTAGGGCTTGCAACACGAAGAGTACAAATGCCACAAGTAGTAGGAGCATTATTAGCGGGGTTAGTGCTAGGACCAGCAATGCTTGGCATATTAACGGAAACAAGTTTTATCCATGAAGTTGCAGAAATCGGTGTTATTGTTTTAATGTTTTGTGCAGGTATGGAGACAGATGTTAAGGAATTAAAAGAGAGTGGGAAAGCATCATTTATTATTGCGCTTTTTGGGGTTATAGTTCCTCTGATTGGAGGATTTGCTGTTGCTTATTTCTTTAACAAACCAGAATTGATTTCTTCAGATGCAAGTTGTAATATCTTTTTACAAAATATCTTTATTGGAATTATTTTGACAGCTACATCTGTAAGTATTACTGTAGAAACGCTAAAAGAACTTGGAAAACTAAAGACTCGTTCAGGAAATGCCATTTTAGGAGCTGCTATTATTGATGATATTTTAGGTATCGTAGCATTGACAATCGTAACAAGTATGGCGGATTCTTCTGTAAGTATTGCAGTTGTATTATTGAAAATTGCAGGATTTTTCGTTTTTTCAGGAGTCATCGGTATCTTGTTTTACAAACTATATAAAAAGTGGAGTGAAACATCTAATAAAGCACTTAGAAGACATGCAATCATTGCTTTTGTATTTTGTTTATTAATGGCATTTATTGCGGAAGTGGGATTTGGAGTTGCTGATATTACAGGTGCATTTATTGCGGGTTTGATTATTTCTAATACATCACGTTCGGCTTTTGTAGCATCAAAGTTTGATACATTATCATATATGTTATTATCACCAATCTTTTTTGCGAGTATCGGGTTAAAAGTTGTATTGCCGAAAATGTCAGTTGCTGTTGTGATATTCTCAGTAGTATTATGTATCATAGCTATTTTAACAAAAATTGTAGGTTGTGGTCTAGGAGCGAAAGTTTGTGGATATGAAAATTATCAATGCAAACGAATTGGTGTCGGAATGATTTCTCGTGGTGAGGTTGCATTGATAGTAGCTAGTAAAGGAGAAGCATTAGGACTTTTAGGATCTAACTTTTTAGGACCAATAATCATTGTGGTTGTTATTACTACAATTATTACACCAATTTTATTGAAAATTGTATTCAAATCAACACCGTCAAATGAACAACCATCAGATTATGCAGGAAGTAACAAATTTGCAGAATATGATGAAAGTGTTCGTGGAATGCGTGAAGAAAAAGGAGTTTGGAAATAAATATAAAGGGTTTCGCAATTATGCGGAACCCTTTTCATATAATGAAAATAAAAAGGAAAATATGTTGGAAGATTCACTTGTATGTAAAGAACAAATTTTATCGGAAGATTTTAGAGATTTTATTTATTAAAGAGAAAATCCGTCTTTTTTAGAGATGATTTCTAAAGTTAGAGTGTGTGATCAAGAAATGGGATTTTATTATCATACGGTTTATGTAAATAAAATTTTGGGAGATCCGATAACATTGGAAAGATTTAGTTATGGGAGTATTCCAAAATGCTATACACTGTTAGATACAGAGACGTTAAATCAAGCGGGGATTTCTAGAGTGCAAAATTATCCTACATTACAATTAAGAGGAAATGGGGTGATGATTGGAATTGTTGACACAGGAATTGATTATGAAAACCCTCTTTTTAGAAATGAAGACGGAAGTACAAGAATTGTAGGTATTTGGGATCAAACAATTCAGACCGGGAAAGAGCCAGAAGGATTTTTATATGGAAGTGAATATGTGAGAGAAGAAATTAATGAAGCACTACGAAGTAGTAACCCTAAAGAAATTGTTCCGACGATGGACGATGAAGGACATGGTACATTTGTGGCTAGCATAGCTGCAGGAGGAGAAAATATAAATGAAGATTTCCTAGGAGCAGCACCAATGGCTACATTGGGTATTGTGAAATTAAAGACAGCGAAAAAATATTTGAAACAATTTTATTTTATAGACGAAGAATCAAAATGTTATCAAGAAAATGATATTATGCTAGGAATAAGATACTTGGAGATGCTAGCAAAGAAAAATCAGTTACCACTTATTCTTTGTATACCTCTTGGAACAAATTTGGGTGATCATAATGGTACATCGCCTTTGGGAAATTTACTTTCTTATTATTCGAATGTGCATAATATGGCTGTTGTATTAGGGGGAGGAAATGAGGCGAATCAGCGCCATCATTATTATGGGAGAGTAGAAGAAAGACGTGGAAAAGATTCGGCTGAAATACGTGTAGAAAAAACGGGGACGGGATTTACTTTGGAAATGTGGACGGACATACCAAATATTTTTATGGTAACGATCACTTCTCCTGCTGGGGAAAGGATTCCTTTTCCAACTGTAAAACAAAGTGAAAGTACTTCTGTCCATAGTTTTGTTTTTGAACGGACGAAAGTATATGTAGATTATCGTTTGCTTGTGGAAAGAACGAATTCGGAATTAGCATTTGTTCGGTTTGAAAATGCGGTAGAGGGAATATGGAAGATAGAAGTAGAAGCACTACAAATTTCCGATGGTGTTTTTCATATATGGCTTCCGGTAACAGAATTTTTAAAAGGAGAAGTTTATTTTTTGCGTTCCAATCCAGACGTAACAATTACAGAACCAGGATGCGTGCGGAATGCGATGACAGCAGCAAACTATAATGGAAATAACAATAGTATTGCTATTGATTCTGGAAGAGGATATACTAGAAATGGAAGTTTAAAACCAGATTTTGCAGCACCTGGAGTAGAAGTACTAGGAATGTCAAGCAGAAATCAGTTTGTAAGAAGAAGTGGATCAAGTATTTCTACGGCGATTACAGCAGGCGCATCTGCGCTACTTATGGAATGGCTTTATTACCAGTTGGGCAGGCGGAATGTAGATACGGTGCAAATTAAAAATCTATTGATTTTGGGAACGAATCGTATAGATGTAGAAGAATATCCTAATAGAGAATGGGGGTATGGAACTTTAGATTTGTACAAAACTTTTGACGAATTGAGGTCATTTTAAGAAAGGAAAAAGGAACAGATGAAAGACTTGTTTGAAAATATTGTGGATAAAATTGGAGAAACAGCAGAGACGGTTGGGAAAAAAGCTGGAGAAGTTGTAGAAGTACAAAAGATTAAAGGAAAAATTCGTACTCTAGAGAGAAATAACAGAAGAGATTTTAGAGATTTGGGGCGTATGATTTATGAGCGTTATCAAAACGGAGAAATACAAGAAGGTGAATTTTTTGATTTGTGTGAAAATATTTCTGAGAGAGACGAGGAAATAAAAGTGTGTGAAGCAGAAATACAGAGTATTGTTGAGGACTAACTATGCTGGTAGTTTGTTTTTTGATCATCATTGTAGTATCGGTTTTCGACTTGTGGATGAAAAGTCGAGTAGAAAAGAAGATAAAGTATGGAGAAGAATTTCCAATTCAACAAGGCAGAATTTTTGTTCGCCATGTGCATAACGAAGGAATGGCGTTGAATTTAGGGGATAAATATCCCAATGTTGTAAAATGGCTATCGCTTATTGTTACCATATATATGTGCTATCTTTTTGGAAGAAAGAAAAACGGTTTAGAAAAAATTAGTTTAAGTTTTCTGATTGGTGGAGCGATAAGTAATTTGTATGATAGAATAAAAAGAAAATATGTTGTAGATTATATTGGGTTTCAGTCGAAGTGGAAAAAGTTTGAAAACATTACATTTAATATAGGAGATTTTTCTATTTTTGCTGGAGTGATAGGAGTCGTTTTATCCTACATGAAAAAGTAAAGGGAGATGTGGTGCATCTCCCTTTATTGTCGGAAAAACTCCTTGATTTGCTCTAAGACGATATTCATAAGTTTTGTGCGTGCTTCTATACTTGCCCAAGCGATATGTGGGGTGATAAATAGTTTGCGACTGTCTTTTATTTTTAGTAAAGGGTTGCTATCTTCTATTGGTTCAGTACAAAGCACATCTAATCCAGCAGCTGAGATTAAATTGTTTTCAAGTGCATATGCCAGATCTTTCTCTACAACGATTGCTCCACGTCCTAAATTTAGAAAAATAGAAGAAGGTTTCATTTTGGAAAAGGCTGACTTATCTATTAAATTTCTTGTTTCTTCTGTAAGAGGTGCATGCACAGAAATAATATCTGATTGAGTTAAAAGAGTATCGAAATCTACTTTTGTGTATTTTTCTTGAGTTGGATTTGTTGAAGGAGAATAATAAATTATTTTTGCACCAAAACAGTCTGCAATTTGAGCAACGCGGCGGCCGATATTACCAAGTCCAATAATTCCCCATGTTTTTCCTTCAATCTCAGCAAATTTTTCTTCTAGATGAGTGAAAATTTTATTATTGCTATAGTCTCCATTTTTGACATAGGTATCATAATAATCTAACTTTTCTAATAAATAAAAGAGTAAAGCAAATGTATGTTGTGCAACAGAATTTGTTGAGTAGCCTGCAACATTGCGCCATGTGATATTATTTGCTTCGAGATATTTTTTATCCAAATTGTCTGTGCCAGTTGCAGTAACACATACAAGTTTTAATTTGTTAGCAGTATGAATGGTAGATTCAGTAATAGAAACTTTATTTACAATAATAACATCTGCGTCCTTGACTCTGTCTGGGATTTTGGTGGGTGAGGAGTAATCATATCGAACAACTTCGCCAAATTGTTCAAAGTTAGATAAATCGACATCATCACCAAGTGTTTTTGCATCTAAAAATATTATTTTCATTCTTTCAATCCTTTCTAATTTGTTATAAAATAATTTTAACTTGAAAAAGAAAAAAAGTCTATTGGAGATGATAAAATGATACAAGATATATATCCACATATTTATAAAAATCAATACACACCGAGAAAACCAGAGAAAAGAAATTTTGTCTGCATATATTGTGGGAAAGAAGTGCTGTTAAAGGACTCTGAAGAAATTGTTTTTCCGACTATTGAAGAATTAGAAAAATATAATGTTGACTTTGTGGAAAGAATTACATACCTTTTTACAATTGATCAACAGTCATTTTATTTGGGGGAAGATTTGAAAAATCACATAGAGGGATATTGCTGGAAGGGTACAGAAGTATTTCGAAGATTAAAACCACAATATCTTGCTTTTGCAGGAATTACTGGTTACCAATTGTATAAATGGTATCAATCTCATAGATTTTGTGGGAGATGTGGAAAGAAAATGATACAAGATGATAGAGAAAGAATGCTCAAGTGTGAGGAATGTGGTCAGATGGAATATCCGAAAATTTCTCCTGCAGTCATTGTTGGAGTGACGAACGGGAACCAGCTTTTGCTGTCAAAATATGCAGACAGAGAGTATAAAAAATATGCTTTGATTGCAGGGTATGCAGAAATTGGAGAAACAATCGAGGAAACAGTGAAGCGTGAAGTTATGGAAGAAGTAGGATTGAAAGTAAAAAATATTCGATTCTATAAAAGTCAGCCATGGTCTTTTACAGATACTCTTTTATTTGGATTTTTTGTAGATTTAGATGGGGAAGATGAGATTACATTGGATACAGAAGAACTAGCTTTAGCAGAATGGTTTGAGCGTGAAGATATTCCGATAGTCGATAAAAATATAAGTCTTACAAATGAAATGATTTTGTATTTCAAGAAAGATATTGACATTTAATTCTATGATGAATATACTATACTTTGGAAAGAGTGATTGCGAATTATACTAATTTGCTTTGCTCTTTTTAAGTTTTATAGGAAAAGAAAATGCGAAAGGAAGAGAATATGGAAAAGAACAAAGTAAAAGAATTTGCGATTGATATTTTGGTAGACATTGTAGGAAATCTTTTGATTGCTATTGGTGTATATAATTTTGCGGCAAATGCTAAGTTTCCGGTTGCTGGAATTTCTGGAATTGCCATGATTTTTTATCATTTATTTGGCTTGCCAATTGGTACTATGACAATTATATTAAATATTCCGATTATTATCATGTGTTACAAACTATTGGGAAAGGGTTTTCTTCTTCGTTCCCTTAAAACAATGATCATTGCATGGCCGCTTATGGATTATGTTGCACCGATGCTTCCAGTATATTCTGGAGATAGAATGTTATCAGCCATTTGTGTAGGAGTATTTTCTGGTTTGGGGTATGCTATGATTTATATGAGAAATACATCTACAGGAGGAGCGGATTTTATTATTATGTCTGTTCGTGCATTGAAACCACATTTGTCAATCGGAAAAATTACATTTCTTACAGATGTCATTATCGTAGGATTGGGTGGAGTTCTTTTCGGAGATGTGGACAGCATTATTTATGGATTGATATTAACTTATATTCTTTCGGTTGTTGTAGATAAAGTGATGTATGGTATTGATGCAGGGAAAATGACATTAGTTGTTACAGATCATGGACATGAAGTTGCAAAACGAATCGATGAACTTACACAACGTGGGTCTACTTTTTTGCGAGGTGTGGGAAGTTATTCCGGAGAAGAGAAATTAGTTGTTATGTGCGCTTGCAGTAATAAGGAAATGCACATGGTACAAAAAGCTGTTAAAGAGGTAGATGAAGATGCGTTCTTAATTACAATGGAATCGAATGAAGTAAGAGGGGAAGGATTTAAACCTCATTAAAATACAAGAGAACACTAAAAGGTAAAAGTTTTAGTGTTCTTTTGTGATTATGGACTTTAGTATGTTGAGCATAGCGGATGATCATGATTTTCACTTTTATTAATATAGAAAATGACGTTGGGATAGAAAATAGAATAAAAATGCAAAGATTTAAAGTTAATGAGATACTGGTTTATGGTTATAGAATAAAAAAGTAAAAAAAATGAAAAAAGATGTTGACATATGTAGAATAGAATGATATTATAGACAAG
>JAHHTN010000002.1 GCA_020024645.1 Faecalimonas sp. | reverse complement strand
CTTATGACTATGCCGAAAAAAATAAATATAATTTATAAAGGATTATCCAAGAAGATTTTTCTAAAAGATTTTATAAAAAGAATTGAATTTACTTTTGATTCCATCGTTTCTCTTATAACCTATAAGATGTATCTCAAACCTAGTGAAACTAATATTATGTAATATTTTTATTTTTCACATAATTTCACGCCTCAATGCATAAAGATATATATATACTTATTTATGTAGGGAGGTAATTATGCAATCTTTAAAGTCTGTTCACATAATCGGAGCAATATTTACCATAATTGCCGGAACTATTCTTCACTTTGTGTGGGAATGGTCTGGTCAAAGTAATCTAACAGCCATTTTCAGCGCTGTCAATGAAAGCACATGGGAACATCTGAAACTTCTATTTTTCCCTTTCATTACTTTTGCAATCGTTGAATACTTTCTATACGGCAAAAAAAACACATGCTTTTTTTCTGTAAAAGTTTGTTCAGTTCTCCTTGGAATGTTGACTATTGTTACCGCCTTTTACACCTATACGGGAATACTTGGAAGAAATTATTTTCCATTGGACATTTTAACCTTCTTACTCGGAGTTATTGTGTCGTATCTTTATTCCTATCATCACCTATACACCTCTCCTCAATCTTGTTCTGTTTATTCAGAGATGCTTGCAGTTTTTACACTAATACTTTTTATTATCGCTTTTGCTATTTTCTCATTTACACCGCCATCTTTGGGAATTTTTCAACAACCATAGAGCAAGCTTTCTTGCTCTATTTCCATTCCGTATTCTAAAATACAGTTTTTCACCTCTTCTAACTCCCCCACATTCATCTGCTCTAGTTTTTGTCTTTTTTCTTTGCCTAGACAAATTCCAATATTTCTATTAACTCCCTCCATAAAACTTTCTTTATCCATTTTATATGGCTTTAATTTAGGGAAAATATTCTCTTTATTAAACAAAAAAATACGAATACCACCAAAATCCATATCTCCCCAATGGAAAAACTCTACTTTTTCATCAGATAATTGTTCTAATTCCTGTAAATATTTAACTTCTTTTGGAGAGAAAAAACTATGACAATAAATATATAATGTATTCTTTTCATATATCATATTTTCATAATTTGCCTTATTTTCTATTATCATAATTTTTCGTATATGGGGGAGTGCTATTGGTTTTGAATGTTCCAACGTCTGCGAATTTATAATTGTTCCATAAGAAAAATCACTTGTATCAATTATTGTTCCTGTATCCAATTTATATACAACTGCGCCCTTCCATTCTAAAACTTGCGCATAAGAAAGGATTCCACAACTTTTTAGAACCTCTTCATCTGTCAGCTCTTCTCTATCTGGTAAATTAGAATAGTTCCTTAAAATCCCAACAATTTTAGTTTCATATTCCTGTTCAAATTTTTTAGAATTTTTGAGTACATTCGCACTAAAAATTCGTTTCCAAACAGGTTTTTGTATATCTGCCACTCCTTTCAGACACACAAATAAATTTTCGTCTTCCATTTCTTTTACAACTTTCCCTTGCTCAAGTTTTTCTAAAAGAGAATGATAATAAGTGTATAACCATTCTACTTCGGAAACATTCTGAAGTAGAATTTTCATTTTTTCTATATATTTTCTTTGTTTTTCTAGTGGTTCTTCCACATTCTCTTTTTTACAAAGAAGTGGAAGAATTTCTATAGAATAATGAATTTTTGTAATATCTTTTCCCATATCACGCCAATCAAATCGAATATATTTACTCAACGCAACATCTTTTTCCATTTTTCTTGCTTCTTCTAGCAAATTTCCCATACCACCTAGTTGATTTAAAAGCAACTGATCTATACAAGGATGTTTTTCTCCTTTCAACCGTCCAGCACGATATGAATCCACATTTGTTTTGGCAATAATCCACTCACTAAGTGTCAGTTCTTTCTTCACTTTCCTCACCTTCAATCATTTTCAAATAATTCCCTTTATCAATATGCATCATGGAAATTTGATTTTGATGTCTACGAAATCCATATACACTATCCACATTTCTAATTAACGATTGTAAACGTTCATCAGGCACACAAACAATCAACTGTAATTCCAACTCTCTTGCATAATGAAGGCATACTTCGCTTCTCTCTTTATCCATTTTTGAAAAAGCTTCATCTAAAAGAACAAGACGAATTTTTGAATCTCTATTGCTCTGATTCATATAAAGCATTGCAAATCCTGCAAGAAGCGCTACATATTTTGGATTTTGCCCTTCTCCACCAGAGTCTCTTCCTGCCATATCGTCGACTGCATTTTTTCTTATATTTCCATCTTCATCTTCAACTTGTTCATACATACTAAAGTTAAGATAATTACGATAATCCGCATAAAATTCCATCTGCTCCTTATAAAGTGCACGTTTTCCACTATCTTCGTCCCTCGGTGGCATAAACTTCTCAGTAAGTCTTAAAATTTGTGTTTCATATTTTTGATAGAATTCATCTTCCCCTAAGCTTAACTGGCCATCATATCCAGCATTATCAAGCACTTTGCTATCTAATTCTGGTGCCATAAGCATCTCATAAAATTGTCTGTTTTCATTCTCTGCAGGAAGAATATCAATTTGATAAATACTGTCCGAGAATCTAATTTTCCCAAGCATCCGATTGATTTCACGCTTATGACGAAATGCTGCTTTAATTTCCCCATGGATAGTTGCAATCACGTTTTCTCGCAAAGTATTATATACAAGTTTGTATTGTTGTTCGAATTCCGCCTTATATTTCGGCTCAAAATCCTTTTGACACTGCTCAAGCACTTTATCATAAACATCATTTTCATGTTCACTTCCTGTAAATCCGTATGTAGCATACGTTTGATTAAATTTATTTCTAGCAATGAAACGCTCTTCCGCTTCTATTTCAATACATTTCTCCAATTTTTCCAATTCTTGTAACTTTTCTCTTCTGTAAACCGATTCTGTTTTCATTTCCAATTTTTGCAAAACGTTCTGTTCAAGTTCTTCATTCGGAACATATCCTTGACATTCTTGTTGGAATCTATCTTCTAAATTTTTCAATTCTGTTTCCACATTTGCTTGAATCTTAATTCGTTCCAAACGTTCTTTATTTCTTTTCTGCAAATCATCACGAAGAACTGTTATCTTTTCTTCCAACTGTTTTTTCTTTTCCTTCAATTGAGGAAGAAGTGTTCCTTCATTTAATTCTTGTAACTCTCGGCGTAGTTTTTCCTCTTTTTTATAATATTTTTTTAAGTCTTCGGATGCGTTCGACATTTGAATTAACTGCTTTGTACTGTAACTACTTAATCGTTCAAAAGTTCTTGCTTGTTTCAAACTACTATGCATATGCATATCTGCCAGTAAATGTTCCTCTAAATGATATACTTCATCTTCTAGTTCAATTAATTTTGCTTTCGATACTTTTGTTCCGATACATGCATAATCTCCGTAATCTTTCTCTTTCAAATGACGGAAAATATAGTTACTATACGAATAACAGTCTGACGTAACCCCTTCTCTAACTTTATGCAATTCTTCTATCGTTTCACACTTGACAATTCTCCCCAAATATTGCTTTAAACATAAATCAACATATGGCTCACTTGTCGTTACCGCCTCATATAGTGTATTTTCTTTGGCCTTTGGTTCATCTCTCTTGATTGCAGCTGTATTAATCAAATTGAAATCTGCAAATTCCTTTTCTTTCATTTTTCTAAAGATTTTAGCCGCATCTATAGCATATTCAGGTGCGGTAACTAAACTATATTTTATACGTCCAAGTCTGCCCTCTATGGCATTTTTCCATTTTTCATCTGTAATATCAAACAAATCTGCAAAAATTTCCACATGAATAGTTCTTCCATACAAATCACTTAATGCACTCTGCAATCTACTTTTTGCCTTCTTCAATTCTTTCTTATACGGTTTTCTATCATTTTTTAAATCTTCAATAATTTCTTTTTTCTCATTTAAAACTTTTCTTGTTTTACGAATATTGTCCTGTAAGTCTTGCAATTCTTCTTCAATATTCTCTAGCGTATCCTCTAAATGCTTTTTCAATTTTTCAAGAATTTCTTCTTTTATATTTCCATCTGCTACCTCTTCTATTGTATGTAACACTGGATTCGATATATATGCACTAATATCCTCATTTTCTTCCCACATTCTCAATTCTTGTAAAATTTTTCTCCATTGTGACGAGTTGCCTGCCAAAATTTCTATTGTATGACACACTTCCTCCAACTCTTTTTCTTTCTGACCATAATCGCTTGCTCGAATTTGCGTTTCAACTTCTATCTTCTCCTCAAGACATTGCTTTTCTTTTTCTTCTAGAGCCACACAGAATTCCCCTATTTTTTCTACTGCCTGACTAACAGTTTGCAAAGTTTCTTTCTTAGACTGCAGTTGTATTTTCAACCCTTCAATCGAAATGATTTTCAAAATTGCTTTGGTGCGAATAACATCACTTTTAAATTGAATGTATTTGAGATTATGTTCTCTAATTATTTCAAGCATCTTTATACGATTTTCCAAATCTTCCACACGCTCTTTGATTTCACGATATGCTCCCAACTGTTCACTAATGATAGCAACTGTTCCCTCTTTACTTTTAGGAAACATATAATCTCGAATAAACTGACCTGTTCCGTTTGTCATACGAAGTGCAATTGCACTTTTTTCCATTGTCATAAAACGTCCTGGTTCAATATATCCCAAAATCACATCATAAAGCGTATTCAAATACGCTTCTTTTGAAGGATACAATCGATTTATTTCTCCTCTTCCCCGATTGTCTTCAGACTCTTTCCTCTTTTCAATAAATTTCTTCAAACGTGCAAGAGTATATGGGCTTCCATTTTCTCCAATATATCCATCTTCAGATACCCTTCCAGAATGACTAAAAAAGCTATAGCGTTTCAACTCCAAATCTTTTTTCCCTACTTCAAAAGAAACTCCAATACAATTCACAATATGCGTTGTTGTATCCTCTACTTCTAACACAATTTGAGAACAAAAATCCATTCCCTCACGATTTGCTGTTCCATCTTTCTGTTCTCCTCTAAGATAGCTTAAAACACTTCTTCTATTTTTTGCATCATCAGCAGCTTTATTTAAAAAGGAAGCTGCTACACTTCCATATAAAATAACTTGTATTGCATCCATAACTGTGGATTTTCCCGATCCGCTTTTCCCACTAAATAGATTGACATATTCATGAAATATTAATTCTTTATGACTAATTCCGCCCCAATTATTCAGTAACATTTTCGTAAAAATTTTCTTCGATTGTTTCATGATTTGCAATCTCCTCTCCGTATTCTTTCAACAATGCATTTATATTTAATGCGCTGCAATATAGATTAATCGTACTATAAAGATAAATCGGTGTAGTATCTTCCACATCTCGCACTGCTCCTGGAAGTTCAATCATCTGATGTTTGCTCAACAAATAAAGTGCATCCTGCCATTCTGACACCTTTAATTTTCTGTTTAAAAGATTTGTATTTTTCCCATACTCTCGAATCTCTTCCAACGTAGTTACAGTAGCTTCTAAACCTTCTCCCAAAATCTTATCTCTATAAATCATTTTAACAAGTAAAATAATCACTGTTGTTGTCAAACTAAATCTTTCTGTCTCTACACCTTCTCCACCCAATCTAAAAATATGTTCCTGTGGATCATGTGTCAACTCACACCCAAGTACCATCAAATAGTCTTCAATAAATCTTTTATGTCTCACACACATTTCATAATAAATATTATCTCTTGGAACCAAAGTTACCGGATCATATTTAACCTGCAAAATACAAGTCTGTCTGAATAGATTTGATATTGTTTTCCTTAAATTTTCCGCCTCCGTCACGGATAATTCTTCCATATATTTAAACATTTATTTCTCCTTTATTCTAAGTTTTGAAAATTGAAAACCTTTTGTCTGTATTTCTTTTTCTATTTCTACAAGTAGGTCGCTCTCTGCTCGCTCAGTTGCATCCTGCCATACAAAGAATAATTTTTCTAAATCTTCAATTGATTGCACTGTACTTTCCGTTACTTTAAATTCCCCATCTTTTTCATTTTTCCTACGAAAATCTCGAATTTCTTTCTGTGTATAGAGAGGTTTTAAAATAAATTCTTCCATCTCTTCATCAAAAAGAGTCTCTTCCTTTATGATGATCGGATCAAATTTTTCTTTTTCTGTATTTTTTTGCTGATACATACTTCGATCTGTTACTTCTTTGTATCGTTCTGTTAAATGCATACTCTCAGCTAATTTTCCTAAAATTTCTTCCTGCTTATTACTTTGATTTAATAGATTTACAAATTGAACTGTTCCGTCTTCTTCAGGTCTTCCTTCCATGAAAAGATAACGGATTCTTGCTGCAGCACGGTTGGCAAAAATTGTCTTCTGCTCAATCAATTTATTATATCTTCTTTCAATTGTATCAAATTCACGCTCAATTCCATAAATAATATCCATCGCCTCTTCGCATAATACGATTCCTCTTTCATTTCGCACATACTGAGGACTATCTTTTTCCAATTGTTTTCTTTTTCCCATAAAAGATTGCTTTCGCATTTCATTTTCCCACAAATTTTTCTCAATCAGTTCTTTTACCGCCTCTTTATAGCGATAAAAACTATCTGTTGTTGTTAAAATCGCATATTTCTTGCTATCGCTATTATTCAATTCTTTCACAAGAACTTCTTGAATACCGATAAAACTTTTTTGCTTAGATAATTCATCAAAATATCCTCTCATCCCCTCTTGCATATTAGCAAGCATCTGTACCAGAGTACGAGAGGTGTTCCACGCACTTTTTAAAATGTCATTATTTTTCTCTTGATCTGAACTATATGTATATAAATAACTATATACAGCAAGTACACTTTCTCTTTCTCGATTTCCTTCTTCGCTAAACAATTTCTCAAATAATTCTACATACAATCTACTATATTCCGGAAAAGATACCACATATCTATTCAAAGTCTCATCATAATCTTGTCGAAGCCATCCCCAGTTTTCCAAATTTTTCAAACAAACTGATGCCATGTTTGCTCTTGTTAGAAATTCCCCTTCTTCATCAACCTGCTCTTCGCTCCACTCTAGCACCATGTCTGCTATATTTTCATTCATAATATTTTTACACTCTTCTTCTGTCAACCCTAGAAGCGAATATGATTTGCTTGTTTCTCCATAAATCGCCAACAGAAATTTTTGATAATATATTCTGTATTTACTTGAAAAAAGTTTATAAAATTCTGGTGGGATTTTATCTATTAAATTCACTCGCCTACCTCTTTTCTTTTGATATAACTATCTTTTATTATACCAAAATGAGCCAATAAATGTAATTGATTTTTCGACAAATTCTATGATATGATGCCTATTGGAATGAGATTTTTAAAAGGAGGGATTTTATGCAAAAAAATAAGATAACAAATCCCATTACGGAAGGTGTTATCTGGAAACAATTATTAATTTTTTTCTTTCCAATAGTTGTCGGAACATTATTTCAACAATTATATAATACTGTAGATGCAATTATTGTTGGTCGCTTTGTCGGGAAAGAAGCTCTTGCTAGTGTAGGTGGATCTTCTGCTGTTCTTGCTAACTTTGTCATCGGATTTTTCACTGGACTTTCTGCTGGAGCAAGTGTAATTATTTCACAATTCTGTGGAGCAAATGACCGTGAAAATATGCAAAAAGGTCTGCATACTGCCTATGCATTCTCGATTTTATTTGGAATTATTACTTCTATAGTCGGGTTCATTCTTACCCCATGGCTATTACGTATTACGAAAACACCAATTGATGTGTTTGCAGATTCTGTTCTTTATCTTAGAATTTATTTTGCTGGGCTTATTTTTATGCTCATTTACAACATGGGCTCTAGTATTCTACGTGCAATTGGTGATTCTAAACGCCCGCTATATTATTTAATTATCTGTTGTTTTATCAATATTGGATTGGATATTTTATTTGTTGTTTATTTCCATATGGGTATTGCTGGTGCTGCCATTGCCACACTGATTGCACAGGCAGTCAGTGCTCTTTTAGTTACATACGCCTTGATGACTTCTTATGATATTTTAAAACTAAATTTAAAAGAAATACGTATTGATTTTTCAATGTTAAAGGCAGAATTTAAAATCGGGCTTCCAAGCGGTTTGCAATCTTGTATGTATAGTTTAACAAATATCATTATTCAGGCTTCCGTAAATAATTTCGGAACGGATACTGCTGCCGCATGGGCGGCTTACGGAAAACTCGATGCAATTTTTTGGACAATCTGTGGTTCATTTGGAATCGCTATCACAACTTTTTCTGGACAAAATTACGGAGCGAAATGTTACAAACGTGTAAAGAAGAGTATACGTGTGAGTCTTATAATGGCATTAAGTGTATCTTCAGTATTAATTGCTTTTCTTATGATTGCTTGTCGGCCTCTATATCATATTTTTACTACAGATGCCGATGTAATTGACCTTGGTGTATATATGTTAAAATTGATTACACCAAGTTATATCATTTATGTATTTGTAGAAATTTATTCAGGCGCACTTCGAGGTATAGGAGATGTATTTATTCCAACTTTAATTACACTCGGTGGAGTTTGCTTTGTCCGCATTCCTTGGGTTGTATTTGTTACTCCTTTGAGAAACGAAGTTTCTACCCTTCTGTTTAGTTATCCTATGGCATGGGCAGCCACATTGTTACTTCTCTTCCCATACTATTTATATCAACGGAAAAAATTACTTTCGACTTAAGTTAAAAATAAAAAAGAGTAACATTGAACCCCTTTCCATTTTAAGTACTATGACAAATTAGTTGTCAATTTTGACTATGTGCTTTTTACATGAAATTTTATTAAATGGAAAAACAGACCACAAAAGTTGTTGTAAATAACTACAAAAGCGGTGAAACTCGTGATACAATAACTTCAATAAATTCGGAGGTTCAAATATGGAAAACTTAAAGATCAATATAGACCATTATATGAAATTAAAAGGAATTAGGACATATAGCCATTTACTCATTGATATTGCTCATGAATTAGGCATTAAAGGTCAAAAAGCATATGCATTTGTCGATAAAGAAAAATCCAACTTTTCAAAAATGCTAAAAGGTAAACGACCACTTAAATATGACTTTATTATCCCTCTGGAAAAAATATTTGGTATTTCATTGGCTCGGTTGCTATATGAAGATGCATACAAATTACCTGTTGAAAAGCAAAATGTACCATTCAATAAAGGATTCAGATATTATGCTTATTTAGATGAACCGAAATTATATAAAGATGAATTCGATTTGTTGCTTGCAAATGATGGGAGCTCTATCCTTACTCAAACAGATGAATTTGGTAAAACTTTCCTTGATTATATAGTTGAATATCGTTCAGTTAGTGGTGTGAGATATCTTCATGAGGAATATGGAATAAAACTGAAATGGTATCATAACCTATTTTCAATTCAGAAAAATAACGATATGATACGGATCCCTTTTGCAAACCCTATTGCATTTGCTCGTCTTGTTGCAAGTATGAATGATGTAGAACTATTCAACGATATTTATGATTCCTACAATATGTTTTTTACAAATGGCCACTATGCTACAGAAACATGTATATTTTGTCAAGATGAATATTTTGAAATATTACTAGATAATGATGACCTGTTTCATTCAACATTTGAAATAAAATCTTATGAACTTAATTTGGGAAATATTGACAGAAAAGAAACAGGGGTTGATTCTATTACATATCTTTCTATCAATCCGATAATCAATAACTGTTTACGATATGCGTTGAAACACTTGGATAAGTATAAACATAGAGCAATAGATATATTGAAATTTGGAATTGACCATAATAGAACAATAGCTGACGAGATTTCTTTTAATGATTGTTATATTTGTAACGAACTTGGTGGATTAAAAAATTTTAGAAATAAAGATTACTACAATATTGTTATTTTTGTCGATGTAACAGTAAATGATGATGAAATAAAGGCTTTAATTAATCAGTTGCTGAAATTTAATAAACCGAGGTAATGCATAAAAAAGAATAATGGCAATAGAGAAGGAGCATCTATTGCCATTATTTTTACATATATAATTTCCATGTTAACTATCGCTTGTCAATAGATTTATGCTCACTACTCTGTTCTCTTCCTTCTTACATATCAAACGCATTCATCCAATTCGCTTTTTTATAATAAATGAAAAAGATAATTGAACTTAACCCCCATGTGATTGGATATACCCAATATATAATGTCAATTTTACCTACTAATTTACCAAAAACAACTAAGATTGTCACTCGGATAACACACCAACATATGAGCATAACAATCATCGGAACCATAGATTTTCCTGCACCTCTAAGTACCGCTGAAATTGCATGGGAATATGCTAGCAAACAAAAGAATAACGCTGCTGTTCTTGCTCTCGCAACACCATACATTATTACTTCAGGATTACTATCAAATGCCCTTGTAAGTGGAGATGCAAAAATAAATATCAATACTCCAATGAGTTCTGCAAGAACAACCGTTGTTAAAATTCCAAATTTTGCTCCTTTTTTCGTTCTCTCCTCTTGCTTTGCTCCTAAATTCTGTCCTACAAAAGTCGTTAATGCCATGGTAAAACTTGTAATTGGTAAAAAACCAAAACCTTCTATTTTAGAATATGCACCACATCCTGCCATTGCTGTTTCTCCAAAAGCGTTGATGTTAGATTGCACAACAACATTTGCAATGGCAATAATAGAATTCTGAATACCCGATGGTAAACCGATGCGAATGATTTGTCCCAACATTTCTCTATCGAACCGAATTTTTCTCAAACACAAGCGATATTCTTCTTTTGTTCGCATCAACTGCCCCATACACAAAAATGCACTCACAAATTGAGAAATTGTTGTTGCCAAAGCTGCTGCTCCTACTCCATAATGAAATCCTGCAATAAATACAAGATCTAGTACAATATTTATAATCGAGGAAATAATCAAATAATATAATGGATGTTTACTATCCCCTACAGACTGTAAAATTCCCACAAAAATATTATACATAACAAATCCAAGAGAACCCATAAAATAAATTCGAAAATAGGCAATTGACTCAGGTAATACATTTTTCGGCGTATCCATCCAAATTAAGATTTGCGGAGCAAAAAATACACCTAAAATTGTTAAAATCACGCTTGCAACCAAGCCAAACGCAACTGTTGTATGTACTGCTCTCTCTACTTTTTCTTTATTTCGTGCTCCAAAATATCTTGCAATAACAACTCCGGCACCAATAGAAATCCCACTGAAAAATCCAATCATCAAAAAAATAAGATTTCCAGAAGAACTAACTGCCGCCAATGCATTACTCCCCAGAAAATTCCCAACAATCAGCGAATCGGCTGTATTATACATTTGTTGAAACAGATTTCCTAAAAAAATCGGCATGGCAAAAAATGTAATCTTTTTCCATATTGACCCTTCTGTCATCAAATTCTTTGACGTAGTTATTTCCATATTCATTCCTCCATTTCTATCTTTTATTCTATCAAAAACAACACCTTTTGAAAAGTTTTCATTTTTTGTGACATAGTCACAGATAAAACAGGGTATACCAACTATAATAACACTATCAACCAAACAAACGAAAAGGAGATTTGATTATGGAAGCATTAAATATCACAATAGATAATTTTGAAACAGAAGTTATGCAGTCAGACAAACCTGTATTAATTGATTTTTGGGCACCATGGTGTGGACCATGCCAAATGGTACTTCCAATTATTAAAGAACTTGCAGAAGAAGTAACTGACACAAAAATTTGCAAAATAAATGTTGATGAGCAACCTGAATTAGCAAAAAAATTCCGCGTATTAAGTATTCCAACTCTTATAGTTGTGAAAAATGGAGCGGTTGCAAAACGTGAAGTTGGCGCTAAGTCAAAAGAAGAAATTTTAGAATTAATTGGGTAAAGAGAAGAAGCAAGGTGCATATATTGTACACCTTGCTTCTTATTTTATAATAATTTTTTCAACTTTTGTCTATCTATAATCTTTATACTTCCTCGTGAAAGTTCAACCATACCTTCCTTAGCGAAGTATTTCAACATTCTTGATACAACTTCTCTTGCACTTCCCACATACTTTGCAATTTGTTCATGGGTAAACGGAAGCGTATCCATTCCCATTTTTGCCATTTCGTCAAGTAAAAAAATTGCCAACCTTCTATCGAAACTCATAAACAAAATCTGTTCCATAGCCCACATAACATCAGAAAATCGATCTGCGGTCAATCGAAGACTAAACGCCTCTACATAAATATTTTTCTGACTTAATGCTGAAAATACTGATGAGTTAATTAATAGTATTTCAGTATCCTTTTCTGCATCTACATGAACATCGAATGTAATATTTTTCAAAATACAAGAAGCTGATAAAATACACACATCATCATCGCTCAAACGATACAACGTCACTTCTTTTCCCTCTTCAGAAAGAATATACGTTCTCAACTCTCCGCTTTTAATAAGCAATACCCCTATACACTCTTGCTGAGCATCGTAAATATTTTGCCCTTGGGTGTATTTTACTACAGCAGTATTTTGTATCAATATTTCCTGCTCTTCTTTTGTAATCTGATTCCAAAAAGTGAGCCTTTCTTCTAAATATTTTCTATTCTGCTCTGTCATCTTCTTCATCTTCCATCGTCTTCACTAAATCCCAAATTTCTTCTCTTCCTTGTTTTGTTACAGATGAAAATGGAATTACTTTTGTACCTGGAATTAAATCTAATCCCTGTTTTACCATTTTTATATGTTTTTGAATTTGACTTCGTTTTAATTTATCTAATTTAGTCGCAATAATAATCGGATTATATCCATGATATACAATCCAATCATACATCATTTTATCGTTAGCAGTTGGTTCATGTCGGATATCAATTAAAAGAAAAACTGCTTTTAGTTTCTTAGATGTATTCAAATATCTCTCTATCAATTTTCCCCACTGCTCTTTTTCTTTCGGAGATACTTTTGCATACCCATATCCCGGAAGATCCACTAAATATAATTCTTTATTTACATTATAAAAATTAATTGTCTGTGTTTTTCCTGGTGTAGCCGATGTTCTTGCCAAAGATTTTCTGTTTAACAAGGCATTAATCAAAGAAGACTTGCCTACATTTGATTTTCCTGCAAATGCAATTTCCATTAACTCTGTCTCTGGAAGTTTGCTTGTAATCCCGCACACAATTTCTAATTCTACATTTTTAATTACCATATGCCCTCCTATTCCTTTACAAGTGCAATTTCTAAAACTTCTCTCATATGATTTACTGGAATAATTTCTAATCCTTTTGTAATTTCAGAAGAAAGTTCTTCTACATCTTTTTTGTTTTCAAAAGGAATAATCACCGTTTTAATCCCTGCAACTTTTGCCGCAAGTAATTTTTCTTTTAGTCCGCCAATTGCAAGTACGCGACCACGCAATGTAATTTCACCTGTCATCGCCACATCTGCCCGAACTTTTTTATTTGTAATCGCCGAAAAATTAGCAGTTGCCATAGATATTCCTGCCGATGGACCATCTTTTGGTACAGCTCCCTCTGGTATATGAATATGAATGTCATGTTCTTCAAAATATTCTTTTGGAATGTTAAATTCTTCCGCAATAGACCTTATATAACTAATACCTGTCTTTGCAGATTCCTTCATCACATCACCCATTTGTCCTGTCAGCAGCAATTCTCCTTTTCCAAGCATTGCATTCACTTCTATTTGAAGTGTATCTCCACCCACGCTTGTCCATGCTAATCCGCGAACAATTCCTACCTCATCTTTTTCATTCACTTTCTGATAGGTATACTTTTCTTTTCCAAGATATTTTTCCAAATTACTCTCAGTCACTCTAATTTTTCTCTTATTCTTTTCCAATATTTCTCTTGCAGCTTTTCTACAAATATCACCAATTCGCCTTTCCAATTGGCGAACACCAGCTTCTCTTGTATAATTATTGGAAATTTTCCAAATTGCTCCTTTGCTTATTGTAAGCATATCTTTTTCTAATCCGTGTTTTTTTAATTGTTTTGGAATAAGATGTTTCTCTGCGATATGAAATTTTTCATTATCTGTATAACTAGTTACCTCAATAATCTCCATTCTATCTAACAAAGGTCTTGGGATAGTTTGCAAAGAATTTGCCGTTGTTACAAATAGTACTTCAGATAAATCTAACGGAACTTCTAAATAATGATCTCTAAATTTTACATTTTGTTCACTATCTAACACTTCTAGTAATGCTGAAAACGTATCTCCCTTGTAATCTGTACTGACTTTATCAATCTCATCTAACAACATAAGTGGATTTCTAACGCCAGCCATTTTTAACCCATTTGCAATACGCCCTGGCATTGCCCCCACATAAGTTTTACGATGTCCACGAATTTCTGCTTCATCTCTTACTCCTCCAAGAGAAATGCGAACATATTTTTTATGTAAAGCTTTTGCCAATGACCTGGCAATAGATGTCTTTCCTGTTCCTGGAGGTCCAACAAGGCACAAAATAGGACTAGTTCCCTTCGATGTCAAGGCACGGACAGCCAAAAATTCCAATATTCTTTCTTTTACTTGCTCTAATCCGTAATGTTCTTCTTCTAAAATTTCTTTTGCATAATGAATATCTAAATTGTCCTCACCCGTTTTATTCCATGGCATTTCCAACATCGTTTCAATATATGTTCTTGTCACTGCATTTTCTGCTGGACCATTTGCTGTATTACGGAATCTTCTTATTTCCTTACGAAGTTTTTCTTTTACTTCTTCAGAGGCATTTAATTTCTTTACCGCCTTCGCAAACTCATCCGCATCTGAAATTGTAGAATCATCTCCTAACTCTTCTTGAATTACTTTTAATTCTTCCCGAAGCAAATACTCTTTTTGATGTTTATCTATTCTCGCCTTTACTTTTTCTTCTAATTGCTCTTTGATTTGAAACACTCGTATTTCTTTTTCCAATTTTTCTGTTAAAAGAGAATAACATTTTATTGGATCAGTCTCTTCAAGAAGTTCTTGAGTCTCTTCATACCGAAATGGTACATTGGCACACACTTCATCTATAAGCCTTTTTAAATCGTCAATTTTAGCAATTTGTTCTACAATTTCTTTTGTCAACTTTGCATTTTTTACTGCATACTGTAAAAACAATTCCTGCAATGTTCTACACATAGCTTCTTGTCTAATAGGTTCTTCTTCTACATACGGATATTCTTCCAACACAGTGATATCCGCCTCTAAATATGGTTCTGTTTGCACAAGTTCATTGAGTTTCGCTCGTCTTTCTCCTTCTACAAGTACGCGCAAAATCTTTTTGGGCATTTTTACGATTTGTTTGATGGAAGCAATAACTCCCATTTCATACAAATCATCTTGTGTTATGTTTTCCGCTTCAATGCATTTTTGTGTCAACAGAAAAATCTGCTGTTCTTCTGACATTGCTTTTTGAATAGCTTCTAGTGAGATTTCTCTACTCACATCAAAATGGACAACTTCTTTTGGCATAATTGTCATTCCTCTAAGCGCTACCATAGGCAATCTTCTTATCTCTTCATTCATCTGTTTTTCCTCTATTCAAAAAGACGGGTCTCTGGTTACCCATCAACGCCGTCTTAATCTCTTTTCAAGTTTACGCACTGACCACTTCTTTATTCTCTGTCTCATAAACCGGCTTTCCAATTCCTTGTACAACTTCCTTTGTAATTCTACAAAATTTAATACTATCATCTGATGGAACATGATACATTGTATCCATCATAATTTTTTCCATAATTGCACGAAGTCCTCTTGCTCCCGTTTTTCTTGCTAAAGAAGTTTTTGCGATTTCTACAAGTGCATCTTGATCAAACACCAATTCAACACCATCTAACTCCAATAATTTCTGGTATTGCTTTACAATGGCACTCTTTGGTTCTGTCAAAATACGAATTAATGCTTCCTCATCTAACATTTCCAAAGAAACTGTTACCGGAACTCGTCCAACAAGCTCAGGAATAAGACCAAATTTCACTAAATCCTGAGGCAATACCTGTCCAAGCAATTTGTCGATATCATATTCATGTTTCTCTGCAATTTCAGCATTAAATCCAATTGACTTTTTATCAATACGAGTCTCAATAATTTTATCAATACCTTCAAATGCCCCGCCACAAATAAATAAAATATTAGTTGTATCAATCTGAATTAATTCCTGATGTGGATGTTTCCTTCCACCTTGAGGCGGAACAGAGGCAACTGTACCTTCAATAATTTTTAAAAGTGCTTGTTGCACTCCTTCTCCAGATACATCACGAGTAATAGACGGATTCTCTGATTTTCTTGTGATTTTATCGATTTCATCAAGATATATAATTCCATATTCTGCTCTGCTTATGTCTCCATCTGCAGCCTGAATAATTTTCAATAAAATATTCTCCACATCTTCTCCAACATATCCCGCTTCCGTCAATGCAGTAGCATCTGCAATTGCAAACGGTACGTTTAGAACTTTTGCCAGAGTTTGAGCAAGAAGTGTCTTTCCACATCCAGTAGGACCTAACATCAAAATATTACTTTTGTGCAATTCCACGCCCAAATCTTTTTCCGCCATAATTCTTTTATAATGATTGTATACAGCTACTGACAAAACTTTTTTTGCCTCATCTTGACCAATTACATAATCATCAAGAAATGCTTTCATTTCTTCTGGTTTTATCAGATTAATTTCACTAAATTCATTATCTTCTTCATATTCCAATTCTTCTTCTATAATCTCTGAACAAACGTCAATACATTCGTCACAAATAAAGACACCGTTTGGTCCAGCAATTAATTTGCGTACCTGCGCCTGTGATTTGTTACAAAATGAACATCTGATTGCTTCGTCCACTTTTGCCATACTTTCACCTCTTTTTTACACACGCAAAGGAGATGTCTTTTAGACACCCCCTTTGTTCTTATTAACGGCTTACAACCACTTTATCAATTAAGCCATATTCTTCTGCTTCTTTAGCAGACATAAAATTATCTCTTTCTGTATCCGCAGAAATTTGTTCAAAACTTTTTCCTGTTCTTTCAGCCAAAATTTCATTTAATTTCTGACGTGTTTTTAAAATATGTTCTGCAGCGATTTGAATTTCCGTTGCTTGCCCCTGTGCTCCACCTAATGGTTGGTGAATCATAATCTCAGCATTTGGAAGTGCGAAACGTTTTCCTTTTGCTCCTCCTGCCAACAAAAATGCACCCATGCTCGCAGCCATTCCGATACAGGTTGTAGATACATCACATTTAATGTACTGCATTGTATCATAGATTGCCAGCCCTGCACTTACCGAACCACCCGGACTATTGATATATAACTGAATATCTTTTTCAGGGTCTTCCGCTTCAAGATGCAATAACTGTGCCACAATAATACTTGCCGATACATCTGTTACTTCTTCTCCAAGAAAGATAATTCTATCTTTTAGAAGTCTTGAATAAATATCATAAGAACGTTCACCGCGACTTGTCTGTTCAATAACATAAGGTACTAAACTCATCATGCTGCCTCCTTATTTAAAATACTATTAATTATTTTTCTACTGTGTTGTCCACTACTAAAGTTACTGCTTCCTGCACTGCAAGATCCATTTTCATCTGAGTTTTTTCATTTTCACCCATGAATTCTTTTAATTTTTCTACTTCCATCTTGTATGCTTCAGCCATTTTTGCTAATTCTTCATCAATTTTTTCATCTGTAATTTCAATATTTTCTGCTTTAACGATTGCTTCTAACACTAATCTTGTCTGAATACGTTTTACAGCCTGTGGTCTTAATTCTTCGAACATTTTTTCAGCTGTCATTCCTGTAAACTGGAAGTACTGTTCCATGTTTAATCCTTGTTGCTGCATTCTCTGTGCGAAATCATCAGCCATCTGACGTACCTGTGTTTCAATCATTGCTTCTGGGATATCCATAGTTGCATTTTCTACAACTTGTTCCATAGCCTGATCTTCTTTCTGTCTCATTCCGTCAGCATTTTTCTGTTCTTTAATTTTTGCTTTAATATCTGCTTTTAATTCATCTAATGTATCAAATTCAGAAACTTCTGCTGCAAACTCATCATCTAATTCTGGAAGTTCTTTTGCTTTGATTTCATGTACTGTGCATTTGAATGTTGCTGCTTTTCCTGCTAATTCAGGTGCGTGATATTCCTGTGGGAATGTCACGTTTACTTCTACTTCTTTTCCTGCTTCAGCACCAATTAACTGTTCTTCAAATCCAGGAATAAATGCTCCAGAACCAATTGTTAATGGATAATTTTCTCCCTTTCCACCTTCGAATGCAACGCCGTCAACAAATCCTTCAAAATCTAATACAACTTCATCTTTGTCTTGTACAGGGCGTCCTTCTACAGTAATTGTTCTAGCATTCTTTTCCTGTTCTTTTACAAGTCTTTCTTCTACTTCTTTCTGAGTTACTCTGTTAGAATATTTGTCAACTTTCAATCCTTTGTATTCGCCTAAAGTTACTTCTGGTTTTAAAGCAACTTCTGCTGTGAAGATAAATGCTTTTCCTTTTTCAATCTGTACTACTTCGATTTTTGGCTGAGAAACGATTTCTAAATCAGCTTCATCATATGCTTTTGCATATGCTCCTGGAATAATTGCATTTGCCGCATCATCATAAAAGATTTCTACGCCATACATTTTTTCTACCATTTGACGAGGTACTTTTCCTTTACGAAATCCTGGAACGCTGATTTTTCCTTTTTGTTTCATATATGCACCATTAAGTGCTTTTTCAAATTCTTCTGCTGAAACTTCTACTGTAAGTTTTGCCATATTGTGCTCTAATTTTTCTACTTGTAAACTCATTTACCTTTTCCTCCTTATATGAAAAACGCCTTGTGGCTTTCTTCTTTCACACTCATTAGCGTAGTATATCATAATCTCTTATAAATTTCTAGTCTTGAATTGCATCTAAACGTAGTATTTTCGCGATTAAACTAGATATTTCTTCCTCTTTTGGAGCAAATTCCTTATTTTCACCTTTTTTAATTGTAAGTGTAACGGATTCTTTCTCTCCGTAAGTTGTATCTTCATACGCCGTTTCTAATAATTCATAGGACTGGGCCGTAATATCCAAAAGCATCGCTTGAAGAATTTCTTCTTTCGTTCCCTTATATTCTCCACGTTCTGATTTTCGTTGAATTTCTGCCATACTTTCTTTCAACATAGCTTTCCATTTTACCAATACCTCTGTTGGTTGTATTTCTACAGTTACTTTATATTCATCACTGCTGATTTTTTCCTCTTTGACCACATTGTATTTCATAGAACGGAAAATTTCTTTACATACTACATAAAATTTTTCTTCCATTTCCTCGCTAGCATTCAATCCTTCTGTTAAGCCTTGAGAAAATGTACGAATATACTGTTCATAATCGTCTTTTAATTTTTTCTTTTCAATATCTTTGTCAAACTTAAGTAACTTTTCTGTATCCCCTTGAAATCTGTGATCTAATAATGCTTGTACATAACCTTTTGCATCAAATTTTCCACAAGCTGTCATAGCAAACATAAGACTACAGCATAAGAGAAGAATTACTCCTTGTTTTAATCGTTTCATGCTTTTCTCCTTATTCATAAATAATAGATGCTCTGATTTCTTCTGATTTTTCTTTTCCTATGAGCAATTCTATAAGGCAAAGTGCAAATGGAATTGCTGTCCCCATTCCTCTGCTCGTAATAACATGCCCGTCTACAGCAACCATATCTTTTATTACATTCGCACCACTTAAACCTTCCTCCATCTCTGGATAGCAGGTAGCCTTTCTTCCCTCCAAAAATCCTAATTTTCCGAAAATAGTCGGGGCAGCACAGATTGCGGCCACATATTTTTTATTTCCATAAAATTTTCTCAACAATGCTTCTAGACCTTTATGCTCCTGTAAATGAAGTGTTCCAGGCATTCCCCCCGGAAGTATAAGCATTTCCGCATTTTCAAAGTTTGCCTCTTCAAATAACGTATCCGCCTGTACGTTTATCTCATGTGCTCCATGTATTTCTCTATCACCTGTAACAGATACTGTTTCAACTTTAATGTCAGCTCTTCTTAATATGTCTACCACAGTCAATCCTTCCACTTCTTCAAATCCATCGGCAAGAAACACACATACTTTTTTCTCCATATCTTTTCCCTCCTTTTTACAGATTCCCTTGCATTTTAGCAGACAACCGCAAAAAAAGCAAATATTTACATTTGTTCTGCTCTATATTATGATATTTGTCAAAAGAGTTATTTTTCATACACAAAGAAAGGCGAAAACATATGGAAATCGAAAGAAAATATTTAATCAAACATCTTCCAAAGAATCTTTCTTCTTATCCACACCGGATAATTGAACAAGGGTATCTTTCCACAGAACCAGTTATTCGCATACGAAAAGATGGGGAAAAATACGAATTGACTTACAAATCAAAAGGGTTAATGATTCGAGAAGAACACACACTCCCTCTTACACTTTCGGCCTACGAACATCTAAAATCTAAAATTGATGGATATCTGATCACAAAAGAAAGATATAACATACCTTATGACAATCATCTCACAATAGAACTCGACTATTTTTTAGGAGATTTCTCCCCTCTTATTTTAGTAGAAGTAGAATTTCCTGATGAAGATTCTGCCAATACATTTATTCCTCCAGATTGGTTTGGCAAGGATGTAACATTTTCTTGTGAATATCAGAATAGTTCACTAAGTCAAAAAGGCCCGCTTCGCTAGATGAGGTGCCCCCTAAAAGTTAGACTTTATTAGCAAGGTAGCTTGATAGCTGTCTTGCTATTTTTATGTAGCCAGAAGGTTGAGTCTATATTGTACCGGACTCATCCATCCCAGTTTCTTTTTAATTCTCTTCTCATTTGTTTGCTTTAAAGCAAGCATTATGTTTTGAGCAGTAGGTCTTTTAGAAATAGCAAAGCTTATTATTTCTCCATTACACATATCCATAAATGGATCAAGATAGAGTTTCTGCATGGACATATGCCCTTTCAAATCTACTTCATAGTATTTAAACTCTGTAGTATCTGTTGTGATTTTCTGGTGGGGTATATGAGTATGAAAGCACCTTCGGATTCTGTTGGGTGCAACCGTACCAATTTTTCCTTTGTATGAACTGTATTTTCTGCTTTTACGTGTAAATGATGTAACCTGAAGCCCTAGTTTTTGCATAATTCTTTGAACTTTCTTTTTATTAACGATATGACCCTGGTTACGAAGTTCTGCTTGCATACGACGATATCCGTAATCTTTATTATCTTTTCTGATTTCAAGTATTTTTTCTTCAAGCTCTTTATCAGGATTTTCACGATCCAATCGTTTTTGCCAGTACATATAAGTTGCTTTAGGCATGCCAGTGTATGAGAGAAGATCTTTTAATTTAAACTGTCCTCGGAGGCTGCTGATGATTTTTGTCGTTCTCTCATTTTGGCTTCGTCCTCTAAACGCAGCCTCCTTAATTCTTTTAAAAATGCGTTCTCTATTCTTAATTTAAGAAGCTCATCTTCTAATTCCTTTACGTATTCTGCACTTGTATCTATTGATGTTTTATCTACTACAGCTTCATCTTTGTGTTGAGATGTTATATTTTTCTTAGATTTATCCAAAGTTTTCTTACGACCTTTCTTACGAGGCCTCAGACTATCCGGACCAGCTATACGAAAACGTTGAACCCAGTTAGCAATCATTGCTGGAGTTGTTATTCCTTCCCTAATAGCTAATTCCTGATAGGAGACTTCTGTTGATAAGTATAACTCTACCACATGAAGTTTCTTTTCAAAAGTATATTTTTTATTTTGACGTGAGCGCAATAATCCTTCATCACCAAAATTTCTAAAAGTCTTTACCCATTCTTTAATACGTGTACTAGATGGAATATTAAATTTTTCAGCAAGATACTCATAACCACCCTCTCCATTTAAATATTCCTGCACGACTTTTCTCTTAAAAGCAAAGCTATATTTAGCCATAAAAATACCGACCTCCCAATCGTTAGATTTTAGGTCTAACTTTTTTTTGGGGGGGTCGGTACACTTTTTTATTCTCCAAGTTTAAACTCTTCATGAACAGCATTTAATGCTCTATCTACATCCTTTTCATCAATCAACACCGTGATTCGAATTTCTGATGTGGAAATCATTTTAATATTGACTCTCGAATTGTAAAGTGCTTCAAACATTCTAGACGCCACACCTGGATTACTCATCATTCCCGCACCTACAATAGAAATTTTTGCTACATTCTCATCATACTCAACTTCCTGAATAGTAAGAACTTCTTTTTTATCTTCCAACAATTCAATTGTTGTTTGTAAATCATCTTGCGATACAGTAAAAGAAATATCTTTTCTTCCATCTCTTCCAACTGATTGCAAAATAATTTCTACGTTGATATTATTTCTTGCAAGCGTATGAAATAAACTAAACGCAATTCCTGGCTCATCTTTCACTCCGATTGCAGATATTCTTGCCGCATTTTTATCTCCCGCTACACCTGTGATTAGCATTTTTTCCATTTTTTTCACTGCCTCCTTCACTATCGTTCCTTCTTCGTTATTTAAACTTGAACGTACAATCAGTGTCACGCCATATTTTTTCGCCATTTCTACAGAACGATTATGAAGAACCCGTGCTCCTAAAGTAGCAAGTTCCAACATTTCATCATAGGTGACTACTTCTAATTTTTTTGCATTTTTAACAACTCTTGGATCTGCAGTATAGACTCCATCTACATCTGTAAAAATCTCACATACATCTGCGTGAAGTACTGCTGCTAAAGCAACCGCTGTTGTATCTGAACCACCTCTTCCAAGAGTTGTATAATCTTCGTATTTATTTATTCCTTGAAAACCAGTTACAATAACAATTTTTCTGTTTTCCAATTCATGTGTAATACGTTCTGTGTCAATCCGCTTAAATCTTGCATTTCCGTATTTTGAAGTAGACTGCATGGAAATTTGAAATGCATTTAACGAAATCGCCGGAACCCCCATCGACTGCATTGCCATTGCCATAAGAGACACAGAAACTTGTTCTCCTGTTGTTAATAGCATATCCATTTCTCTCTTAGTTGCTCTCGGATTGATATCTGTTGCTTTCGCAAGTAATTCATCTGTAGTATCTCCCATTGCTGAAAGTACCACGACAACGTCATTTCCCTTTTGCCAATCTTCTATACAACGTTTCGCAACATTAAAAATTCTTTCTTTATTTGCTACGGAACTTCCCCCAAATTTTTTTACAATTAACATAAATTCCTCCTGCCCTGATGGTTATCTCTCATTACAGTCATTTTATTCTTCCACACGCATCATATGCAGAATATTGGAAAAGTGTGACGCTTTCTCCTCATAAACACTTTCTTTCATTTCCTCTGTCATAAACCCAAATTCGCCTGGGACATCTTCCAAAAGCACTTTTTTTGTTTCTCCGAATACTTCCTCTATCTTACTTGCGTATTCTTCCATTGTTCCTTTTAGTCTAACAAAGAATTTTTTTTCTGTGTTTGCCTTATCTATCAATAAAACTTTTTCTTCTGCCCAGACTGGCATTACAATTCTTCCTTTATTTTTGACCGCATCTACTATATCTCCAACAACCGCACTAGCTGTAGGAAGTTTTCCTGCGCCACTACCGTAGAACATGGCATCTCCCAGCATATTTCCTCTTACAAACACAGCATTAAATACTCCGTCTACATGATAAAGAGGATGTTCACCACCTAATAAACATGGCGAAACCATTGCACTTATTTTATTTCCATCTCTCTTTGCCGAAGCAAGAAGTTTAATTGTTTTCTTTAATTTTCGGGCATATTTCATATCTATAGCTGTAATTTTTGTGATTCCCTCTGTATAAATTTCTTTATAATCTACAGATTGTCCAGATATGACAGAAGATAAAATAGCAATCTTTCTACATGCATCATATCCTTCCACATCTGCTTCTGGATTTCTTTCTGCATAGCCTTTTTGTTGAGCCTCTTTTAACACTTCTTCATATTCCGCACCTTCATTAAACATTTTGGTCATCATATAGTTTGTTGTTCCATTTAAAATACCTGTGATTTTTTCAATTTTATCTCCAGTCAGCGCTTGATGAAGGGAGCGAATAATCGGAATTCCACCACCAACACTCGCTTCATATAAAAAGTTTACTTTGTTTTCTTCAGCAATTGCAAGAAGTTCCGCCCCACATTGTGCCACTAATTCTTTATTAGAAGTAACTACATTTTTTTTCGCCTCTAATGAACGTTTTACAAATGTGTATGAAGGTTCAATTCCACCAAGCACTTCCACAACCACGTCAATTTCTTTATCTTGAACAATTCGCTCAAAATCATTAGTAATTTTATTTTCTATTGGTTTACCGGAAAAATCTTTTTTATCCAAAACATACTTTACTTCAATTGTATGTCCAGCACGCTCTGCAATGAGTTCTCTGTTTTTTTCCAATACTTCCACAACACCTGAACCAACTGTTCCGTACCCTAATACTGCTACTTTTATCATCTGTATCACTCCCTGCCTACAATCTTCAAATAATGTACACCTTCATTATTTTCTATTTCATTTACCATATCAGCAATATTTCCCGTTGTAGACAGAATTTCCACACTGATTGTCAGTGTGGCTACCCTGTTCAACGGGATGCTCTGATGGATAGTAAGAATATTTGCTTTATACTCCGCAATCTCCTGCAAGATTTCGGCAAGAAGCCCCGGTATATCATCCATTTGAATTGCTAAAGTAATCGTCTGGCCCTTTTCATTCTCATGAAAAGGAAAAATATCATCTTTATATTTATAAAAAGAACTTCGGCTAAGCCCTATCTTTTCTGTCGCTTCCTGTATTGTCATAAATCGCTCAGCTGCAAGTAATCTTTTTACCTCCACAACTTTAAGAAGTACCTCAGGAACTGCTTTTTTCTTAATGACATAGTAATTTGAATCCATGTCGCACCTTCCTTTCGCCTTCATTACTCATCTTCGTTTCTTTTCTTTAAATATGCGTTAATAAATGACTCTATATCTCCGTCTAATACTGCAGTTACATTTCCATTTTCAACATTTGTTCTATGGTCTTTTACTAATGTATATGGTTGCATAACATAAGAACGTATCTGATTACCAAATCCGATTTCTTTTACCTCTCCACGTATATCTGAAACTTTATCCGCCTGTTCCTGTTGTTTAATCAAATATAATTTTGCTTTCAACATCTGCATAGCTTTTTCACGATTAGAATGTTGTGACCTCTCATTTTGACACTGCACAACAATTCCTGTAGGCAAATGCGTAATACGAATTGCGGAAGACGTTTTGTTTACATGCTGTCCTCCAGCTCCACTCGCTCTGTATGTATCAACTTTCAAATCATCTTCATTGATTTCAATATCAATATCATCTTCTATGTCTGGTATGACATCACACGATGCAAACGAAGTTTGTCTTTTTCCAGCCGAATTAAACGGAGAAATACGCACTAGTCTGTGAACGCCTTTTTCTGACTGTAAATAACCATATGCATTTTCCCCATTCACCTCAAATGTAACTGTTTTAATCCCCGTTATATCTCCGTCTAAATAATCTAACACCGAAATAGAAAATCCTTTTTTCTCAGCCCATCTACTATACATTCGGTAAAGCATACTTGCCCAGTCGCACGACTCCGTTCCTCCAGCTCCTGCATGGAGAGTTACAATTGCATTATCCTTATCGTACGGACCAGAAAGTAAAGTATTAATACGAATTTCCTCAAAATTATTTTCAAACTGACGAATTTCTTTACGGATTTCACCAATCATACTTTCATCATTATCTTCGTATGCCATTTCCATTAGCACACCAATATCTTCATAATTTATAAAGAGATTTTCTGCTGTTTCCAAAAAACTCTGGAGTCCTTTTAACTCACGCATGACCTTTTGGGAGTGTTCCGTATCCTCCCAAAAACTAGGCTCTTCTATTTTCTTTTGTAATTCTTCCACCCTAGCCTGTTTACCTTCCAAGTCAAAGTGAATCCCTCAATTCATTTAATGGCTCCTCATATGAATTTATGACACTTTTAAATTGGTCTAATTCAACCATTTTTTCACCTCTTTTTAATTATTTTCTTCCACAACACTGTTTATATTTTTTTCCACTTCCGCATGGGCATGGATCATTTGGATAGACTTTCTTTTCTTCTCTTTTTTTAGGTTCTCTTACAGATGTATCATCTTTATTTGTACCTGTTACTTGAGCAACCTGTTCTCTTTCCACTTTTTGTTCAATTCTCACATGGAATAATAAACGCACTGTATCCTCTGCAATAGCATTTGTCATTGCTCCAAACATATCATACCCAAGCATTTTGTATTCTACTAACGGATCTTTCTGTGCATATGCTTGAAGTCCAATACCTTGACGTAACTGATCCATATCATCGATGTGATCCATCCATTTTGCATCGATAACTTTCAATAAAATAACACGCTCTACTTCTCTTAAATGTTCAATTTCAGGAAATTCAGCTTCTTTTGCTTCATATGCTTTTACAGCTCTTTCTTTCAATACGTGTTTTAACTCTTTCTGACGCATATTTTTCACCTCATCAGGAGTAACAAATTTCATCGGAATTGTAGCAAGAAGACTTCTTTCCAATTCTGATAAATTCCACTCATCTGATTCTAAATCTGGTGACACACAAGCATCTACAAGATTTTCCACATATTCTGTAATCATATGATAGATAGAATCCCTCATACTTTCCCCATCTAATACACGACGTCTTTCTTCGTAAATGATTTCTCTTTGCTCGTTCATTACTTGATCATATTCTAAAAGATTTTTACGAATACCAAAGTTATTGCTTTCAATTTTCTTCTGTGCTTTTTCAATTGCATTTGAAAGCATCTTATGCTCAATCTGTTCACCATCTTCAACTCCAAGTGTATTGAATATACCCATAAGTTTTTCTGAACCAAATAATCGCATCAAATCATCTTCCAACGAAATGTAGAATCTTGATTCTCCTGGATCTCCCTGTCGTCCCGAACGTCCACGTAACTGGTTATCAATACGTCTTGATTCATGACGTTCTGTACCAATAATCTTAAGTCCACCTGCATTCTTCGCATCTTCATCCAATTTAATGTCCGTACCACGACCTGCCATATTAGTAGCAATTGTTACTGCTGAGTGTACACCTGCTTGCGCTACAATTTCTGCTTCCATTTCATGAAATTTTGCATTCAATACATTGTGCGGAATACCTTCTTTTTTCAACATTCTACTTAATAATTCAGATGTTTCAATCGTAATTGTACCAACAAGAACTGGCTGTCCTTTTGCGTGTGCCTCTATAACTGCATCCACAACTGCTCTAAATTTCTCTTCTTTTGTCTTATAAACTGCATCATCTAAATCTCTTCTTTGTACAGGAAGATTTGTTGGAATTTCAACAACATCCATTCCATAAATATCTCTAAATTCTTTTTCTTCTGTCAATGCAGTACCTGTCATACCACTTTTCTTTTTGTATTTGTTAAATAAATTTTGGAAAGTAATTGTAGCAAGTGTCTTACTTTCTCTTTTCACTTTTACATGCTCTTTTGCTTCAATAGCTTGATGAAGTCCATCAGAATAGCGACGTCCTGGCATAATACGACCTGTAAATTCATCAACAATTACAACTTCTCCCTCAGGAGTAACAACATAATCTTGATCCTTGAACATTAAATTATGTGCGCGAAGTGCTAAAATAACATTGTGTTGAATTTCTAAGTTCTCAGGATCTGCTAAATTTTCCAAATGGAAGAACTTCTCTACTTTCTTTACACCATCTTCTGTAAGACTTACATTCTTTTCTTTCTCATTAACGATAAAGTCCCCAGTTTCTTCAATATCTTCTCCCATAATGGCATTCATTTTAGAGAATTCTCCACTAGCTTCTCCACGTTCCATCTGTCTTGCTAAAATATCACAAGCTTCATATAATTTTGTAGATTTTCCACTTTGTCCTGAAATAATAAGCGGTGTTCTTGCCTCATCAATCAGTACAGAATCGACCTCATCAATTACTGCAAAATGAAGTCCTCTTTGTACTAACTGTTCTTTATAAATAACCATGTTATCTCTTAAGTAATCAAATCCAAGTTCATTATTCGTTACGTAAGTAATATCACAGTTATATGCTTCGCGACGTTCATCATTATCCATCGAATTTAATACAACACCAACTGTAAGTCCAAGAAATTCATGTACCTGTCCCATCCACTCAGCATCACGCTTAGCTAAGTAATCATTAACTGTAACAATATGTGTTCCTTTTCCTTCTAATGCATTCAAATAAGCAGGTAATGTAGAAACTAGAGTTTTCCCCTCACCTGTTCTCATCTCAGAAATACGTCCTTGATGTAAGATAATTCCACCGATTAACTGTACTCTATAATGTCTCATATGTAATGTACGGACAGCAGCTTCTCTTACTGTAGCAAATGCTTCCGGTAAAATATCATCAAGCGTTTTTCCTTTTTCCAATCTTTCTTTAAACTCTTTTGTCTTACCTCTTAATTCCTCGTCTGATAATTTCTGCATATCTGGCTCTAATGCTTCAATCTTATCGACAATTGGATAAATACGCTTCAATTCATGTTCGCTGTGTGTACCAAAAATTTTTTCTAATAAGCCCATATCTTTCTCCTTGTTTGAAAATTCAAGAATCTTCGGTCTTCTTTCCCGAAGTCCAACTATGTTCCATTTTATCACTATATATACGTCAATTCAACCATTTTCTCTTACAAATGTCTTTATGAGAAACACACAAAAAAGAGTGTTGCTTATTGCCCCACTCTTTCCGTTTCAACTCACTTTGTCATTGTAGTATTTCCATTACTTTTTGTGTGATTTTGCTTCTTTCCAGCAACATCATCTACAGTGTCCTCAACCCCATCTATAGCATCTCGAACTCCATTATCTATTCCTTCTCCAACATCTTCCATAACCCCATCGCCGTCCGTATTTTTCTTATCCGTATTTGTAGTTATATTTCCATTATCATTTGCATTTTCTTTTGTTCCACAACCAATTGTGAAAAGCGTACATATGCACAACAATACTACAACTATCTTTTTTACCTGTTTCATCTCAACTCTCCTTTTCTGTGTATTGTGATTCATTAAGAATTTCTTCTTATCAGTACTATTTACAATTCTGCTTTTTCTATACACATTTTGACTTTGGAAAGTTTTTCCATTTTATACAATCATATTTTTCATTGTGTATAATCCCGCTTTCTGTTCCATCAAAAATTTTGCCGCTTTTAATGCACCTCTAGCAAACACCGCTCTAGAATAAGCCGTATGTTTAATTTCGATCACTTCATCTTGTCCAGCAAAACTCACTTGATGCTCACCCACAATCGTCCCACCACGAATTGAAACTATAGGAATTTCTTCTTTTCCCATCGCTTTTTTCAAAAGAAGTGCAGTTCCACTAGGTGCATCTTTTTTATATCGATGATGTTTTTCAATAAGTTCTACATCATATTCTTGAAAAATCGATTTTTCTCCCAATCCCTTTAGTAACTCACACAACACTGTAATCCCTATCGACATATTAGCCGATTGTAAAACAGGCACTTTTTCCGCAAACTTTTCTACCTTTCTTTGCTGTATTTCTGATAATCCAGTTGTACATAACACTAATGGAATCGAGCTTTCTTCACAAAATTCAACTAGCTCATTTACTCCTGAAGCATCTGAAAAGTCAATTACCACATCCGCCTTCACCTTGCATTCTTTTAAACTTCTGAATATAGGATAATTTTTTTCTTCGCCACCACGCTGGTCTATCCCTGCTACTATCTCCACTTCCTCATCCTCTTTCGCTAGCACAGTGACAAATCTTCCCATTTTCCCATTACATCCATGCAAAATTATATTAACCATACTTCACCTTCTGCGATAATTTTATACCATATTCACACATAATACGAGCTAATGTTTTTCCTTTTTCTTCTCCTAAGTCCAGCAGTGGCATTCTAAGACTCCCCACATCTTTACCCATAAACGATAATGCTTTTTTTATGGGAATGGGATTTACCTCACAAGACAACTGTCGTATAAGTGGTAATGCTTTTAATTGTAACGCACAACTTTCTTTTATATTTCCTATAAAAAAATCATTACAAATTTTGTGCACCTCTCTTGGTGCTATATTAGCCAAAACGGAAATCACACCTTTCCCACCAAGAGATAATACTGGTACAATTTGATTATCATTTCCCGCATAAACATCTATTTTCCCCTTTGTAAGTTCCACTATTTTTGCTACTTGTGAAATACTTCCTGACGCTTCTTTAACTCCTACGATATTTTCATTTTCCCTTGCAAGTAAAGAAATCGTTTCTGGCTCGATATTACAACCAGTTCGATTACCTACATTATATATAATCATTGGAATTTTTATGTTTTTCGCAACATTCTCATAATGTGCTATAAGACCTTCCTGTGTCGGTTTATTATAATATGGAGTAACTATAAGCACACCATCCACACCACAGTTTTCTGCCTCCTTCGATAGTTGCACCGTTGTTCGAGTACAATTTGTTCCTGTCCCTGCTATAATCGGTACTTTCCCTTTGGCAAATTCCACTACTCTTTTTATACAGAGCAATCGTTCTTCTTTTGACAAAGTAGCAGATTCACCTGTCGTTCCACAAACAATGATCCCATCTGTCTGATTTGCACAATGATATTCCACAAGTTCTTCTAGCATTTCCACATTAATACTTCCATCTTTACAAAAAGGAGTTACTAAAGCAACTCCTGAACCGACAAAAATAGATTCCATTTTCTATTCTCCAACACATTCTAATTTACTAACTGACACCTCATATGCAACTCTTTTTTCCGTTTCGACTTCTGATAGTTTTTTTACATATTCTCTACTCTGAATACGCCCTAAAACTTGAACGTGTTCTCCAACTTCAAAGGAAGAAGCATATCGCGCATTTCTCCCCCAACAGATGCATGGTATGTAATCCGATTTTCCATATGGTCTGTTAACTGCTAATAATAAATCTGCGATTTCTCTTCCAAGTGGTGTTTTTCGATAAACTGGTGTCTTACAGATATATCCGTCCAATAAAATATTATTTGTTTTCGCTCCATCTAGTTCTTCTTCAACAAAAGAAATTTCCCTTGCAAATACAGATAATACAAGTCTATTTCTATCCTCCTCATGTCTGTTATACGAGCGAAATTGCCCTGTAACCATAATATATTCTCCGCGATAATCTTGTGTCACATCAATAAGTCTTTCTGAAACCATTAATGGAATTCTGTCATCTGAATTACTAAGCCTTTTTACCAAAACTTCAACCATATAAAATCCTTCTCCAAACACCTCATGGCTGAATATAAATTCAGATACTACCTCACCCATAATTGTAACTTGATTGTTTTCAATAACCTTATCCGACATAATTTGTAATTCTCCCTTCCTCTTCGTCGTATTTTTTTGTCTATACTATCTTATTCTTTCCTTTTCTCTTTAAGACCAAATTTCCCCGAAAACCGTATGCCTTTTCTCGACAACTTTTCTCGACATTTTTCTAATTCCACATTACCTTATTCAAAAATAGTTAAATATGTATATGTATTTTTTCTTTCAAACCCCTTGTAATCTAATGATAATGTGATAAACTGTATAAGTTGTAATTTGGGAATAAGCCAACCAACTGGCTTTTGATAAAAGAAAGAAGGTAACTTACAATGAAAACCAAAAGAGAAGATATAAGAAATATTGCTATTATTGCCCATGTAGACCATGGTAAAACAACTCTTGTTGACGAATTATTAAAGCAAAGTGGTGTATTCCGCGAAAATCAAGAAGTCGCAGAACGCGTTATGGATTCTAATGACATTGAGCGTGAACGTGGTATTACCATTCTTGCTAAAAATACTGCCGTATATTATAAAAACACAAAAATCAATATTATTGATACACCTGGACATGCCGATTTTGGTGGAGAAGTAGAACGTGTATTGAAAATGGTAAACGGTGTTATTCTTGTTGTAGACGCTTTTGAAGGCGCTATGCCACAAACTAAATTCGTTCTTCGCAAAGCATTAGAATTACAACTTCCTGTTATCGTTTGTATTAATAAAATTGACCGACCAGAAGCTCGTCCAGATGAAGTTATTGATGAAATTTTAGAACTCTTCATGGACTTAGATGCCTCAGACGAACAATTAGACTGCCCATTTATTTACGCTTCCGCTAAAGCCGGACACGCCATCTTGGATTTGACAGATAACCCTAAAAATATGGTTCCTTTATTTGAAACAATTTTAGACTATATTCCTGCTCCTGAAGGCGATCCAGACGCAGATACACAAGTTTTAATTAGTACAATTGATTATAACGAATATGTTGGTCGTATCGGTGTAGGAAAAGTTGATAATGGTACAATTTCTGTAAATCAAGATATGGTTGTTGTGAATGCTCACGAACCTGATAAACAGAAAAAAGTTAAAATCAGTAAATTATATGAATTTGACGGTTTAAACAAAGTTGAAGTAAAAGAGGCTGGTATTGGCTCAATTGTTGCTATTTCCGGAATTTCTGATATTGCTATCGGAGATACACTTTGTTCACCAGATAATGCTGTTGCCATTCCATTCCAGAAAATTTCCGAACCAACTATTGCTATGCAATTTATTGTAAACGACAGTCCTTTTGCTGGGCAAGAAGGAAAATATGTAACTTCTCGCCATTTAAGAGAACGTCTTTTCAAAGAGTTAAATACTGATGTAAGTCTTCGTGTGGAGGAATCTGAAAGTGCTGACAGTTTCCGCGTATCAGGACGTGGAGAACTTCATTTATCCGTATTAATTGAAAATATGCGTCGTGAAGGATATGAATTTGCTGTTAGTAAAGCAGAAGTATTATACAAAAAAGATGAAAATGGAAAATTATTAGAACCTATTGAAACTGCTTATATTGATGTACCTGATGAATTTACAGGAACAGTTATTGATAAATTGAGTCAACGAAAAGGTGAACTTCAAAACATGGGAGCATCAAACGGCGGTTATACTCGTTTAGAATTTTCAATTCCAGCTAGAGGACTTATTGGATATCGTGGCGAATTTATGACAGATACAAAGGGAAATGGTATTTTAAATACATCTTTTGAAGGGTATGCCCCATATAAGGGAGATATTCAATATCGTAAACAGGGTTCTCTTATCGCTTTTGAAACAGGTGAATCTGTAACATATGGACTGTTCAGTGCCCAGGAAAGAGGAACATTATTTATTGGACCAGGCGAAAAAGTTTATTCCGGTATGGTTATTGGGCAAAATGGAAAGGCTGAAGATATCGAATTAAATGTTTGTAAAACAAAACATCTAACAAATACTCGTTCTTCAGGCTCTGATGATGCTTTAAAATTAACAACTCCTCGTATTTTAAGTTTAGAAGAAGCTCTAGACTTTATTGACACAGACGAATTACTGGAAGTAACTCCAAAAACATTGCGTATTCGCAAAAAAATTCTAGATTCTAAAATGAGAAAAAGAGGAATAAAATAATGAACTTTTTAAGATTTCTTGAGGGGATTCGTTCTCCTCTTTTAAATGGTTTCTTTCAATTTATCACTTATTTTGGCCAAGAATTATTAATCATTGCGTTTATTTGCACACTTTACTGGTGTGTAAATAAGCGCTTTGCTTATATATTAGGATTCACTTATTTCACTGCCGGACTTTGTGTACAAACCTTAAAAATCACTTTTCGCATACCTAGACCATGGATACTTGATCCAAATTTTCATCCTGTAAAAAGTGCTGTTCCAGCCGCCACCGGATATTCATTTCCTAGTGGACATACCCAAGGAGCTACCTCCCTTTTCGCTCCACTTGCCTTGCATACTAAAAAACGAATTATGTCTTTCTGCTGCATATGTGCCTTTTTACTTGTAGGATTTTCACGTATGTATCTTGGCGTACATACTCCAAAAGACGTATTGGTTTCTATGGGAATTTCCTTACTTTTTGCATGGTTAATCACCCACTTTTCCTCTGTTTTATTAGATAAAAAAGACTATCAGAAATATATTTTCCTCTGTCTAACTAGCATTGCTATTCTTATTTCTATATACGCACTCCTTTTATTGCAATCTGGAAAAATTTCGCAAAAATATGCTTCAGACTGCTTAAAAGCTTGTGGTGCAGGTATCGGTTTTGCATTTGGCTGGTATATAGAGCAAACTTATTTAGCATTTGATGTCAAAACTAAACATATTTATACACAATTTTTAAAAGTGATTGTAGGACTTTCCATTACTTTTCTTATAAAATTAGTCCTCTCCTACTTCATAGGAAATAACATTTTCGCGAAAATGGTCGAATATTTTATTCTCGTACTTTGGATTCTTGTTATCTATCCATACTGCTTTAGCCAAATACAGAAATATCCTTTACAGAAAAGTGGAAATTCGATAGAATAAAAGAAAAAGAAAGCGAGGGCTTTTTATGACAAAATATTTATCTGCAATTTTAAAGAAACTTGCGAACGCACTGGAACTATTCATTGCTTTTCTCCTTGCCATTGGTATTATTTTACTCTCCGCAAGGCTTACATTAGATTTAATTCACATTCCTAATTTAGAAGTTTCTCCAAACTACGAAGATTTATTGAAAAACTGCTTTAATCTAATTATTGGGGTTGAATTGATTCGAATGGTGTATACCCACAGACCTGGAACTGTTTTTGAAGTTCTACTTTTCGCTATTGCACGACAGGTTATTATAGAACATAATTCTTCGCTAAACAGTCTTATTGGTGTAATCGCCATTGCCGTTCTATTTGCAACAAGAAAATTCCTTTTCTGCGAATTCGATGAATCCGAAAAAATACTTTTTCGCGCAACACAAAAAGTATTTCTTGTCAATCGTCTAATTCATGTAAGTATTCCTTTTGAAGAAGGAGATACCCTAAGAGATGTAATCATTCGCCAACTTGAAAAACACCATGAGGATATTGGTGTTGGTGCATGTGCTTATTTTTCTAATCTAGGACTTCGTGTTGCCAAGATGCATAAAGGCGAAATTTCCCGTGTTGAAGTTATTCGGTCTATCAAATAAACTGCAGACACACAATTGTCAGTCTTTTATTTTTTTTTAATATTTTTATCTTTCTTTTTATTGCATTTCCTTTTGATTTTATGTATAATATGTACATAGTACAAACTATCTTTTGTACAATATATCGAAAAGGAGTTGGACAGCATGAATTTTATTATTAGCGGAAAAAATATTGAGGTAACACCAGGTTTAAAAGAAACCATCGAGCACAAACTCGGAAAATTAGAAAGATACTTCACTCCTGACACGGAAATTATTGTAACACTTAGTGTAGAAAAAGATCGTCAAAAAATTGAGGTCACTATTCCTGTTAAAAAAGACATTATTCGTTCGGAGCAGGTAAGCAATGATATGTATGTATCCATTGATTTGGTTGAAGAGGTTATCGAAAGACAACTTCGTAAATATAAAAACAAATTAGTGGAAAGACATCAAGCAGGTGGCAATTTCAACCAAGCATTTTTCGAATCGGAAGATAGCACCTCTGAATCTGACGACATCAAAATTGTTCGTACAAAACGGTTCGGAATCAAACCTATGTTTCCTGAAGATGCTTGTATGCAAATGGATTTATTAGGACATAATTTCTTTGTATTCAGCAATGCAGAAACAGAACAGGTAAACGTAGTTTACAAACGTAAAGACGGTTCCTTTGGTCTAATTGAACCAGAATTTCAATAAATACCCCTTTCAAAGATAAAGAGCCTTCAACGAAGGCTCTTTTCCTATTTATTTTCTTAGTCCTGAAAAATAACCATTTCTCCATCTATCTTAGAAAAATAGCATTCTTCTCCTTTTTCAATAAGTGCCTGTCCATTTGTTCCTTCCACAATTTCTTCTATAAGTTCCTTTTCTTTTTCTTCTGGCACTAACACATTCAACACAACTTTTTCTGTATAAATTGATTCCAAAACAGTTATCCCACTTTGCCCTAAAATATATTGAATTTTCCCCAATCCTGTATAATCTGTAGTGATTTTTAGTTTACATCCATGCATTTTGGTTATAATCTTACTAACAGCAATTCCTTCCTGTGTGGCTTTCGAATAAGCTCGAACAAGCCCCCCCGTACCCAAAAGCGTACCACCAAAATACCTTGTAACAACAACTACTATATTATGAATCTTTTCTCCTAAAAGAACATCCAACATAGGTTTGCCTGCTGTTCCACTAGGTTCTCCATCGTCACTACATCGCTGTATTTCAAAACGCTCTCCCGCTGTATACGCAAAACAATTATGTGTTGCACTCCAATGTTGCTTTTTCACTTTTTCAATAAACTCTAATGCTTCTTCCTCTGTTCTGATTGGTTGCACAGTTGCGATAAATCTCGACTTCTTTTCTATGATTTCTGCCTCTCCGCCTTCATATACTGTTTTATATTCTGATAACATATTCACTTCACCTTTTCTTACTTTTTTCTTACTTATTTACTATTACTATAAAAGAATTTCTTGCTATTCACAAGATTTTCTTAAGTTTTTCCTACTATTTATGAACTTTTAATTTTTCGCTTTATTTAAAATTGGTTATTTGATATAATATCATAGTAAAAGGAGGCAAAACTCATGAATTATGGAAAAAAGAACGCTTCGAAAAAGCAACGGGAAATTACTTCAAAAGCAAAGATGCAGAAAAAACGAATTTTTTCCCGTCTTTTTAAATCCATTATACTTTGTATTCTACTCATTGGAATTGTCGGTATAATTGGTGTTGGTTTCTTTGTAAAGAAAACTATTGACAACGCACCCAATATATCTCCAGCAAATGTAAAACCCACTGGATATACGACATTTGTTGTTGATAAAAATGGAAAAGAAATAGAAAAATTTGTTTCTTCTGGTTCTAACCGTGTATACAAAACTTTCGATGAAATTCCAGTTCATCTTCGTCATGCATTTATTGCCATCGAAGATTCTCGTTTTTATCAGCATAAAGGTATTGATTTAAAAGGAATTGTTCGTGCAGGAATTGTTGGAGTAACCAGTGGGAATTTTTCTGAAGGTGCCAGTACAATTACGCAACAGTTAATTAAAAATACTGTCTTTCCTGATTTTATGAATGAAGATAGTTTTTTCGAAAGTCTTGAACGTAAAATTCAGGAACAATACTTAGCCTTAGAAATCGAAAAACAGATGGATAAGGATTTAATTTTAGAAAATTATATGAACACCATCAACTTAGGACAAAACACTTTAGGTGTACAAGCTGCTTCTAAGCGCTATTTCAATAAAGATGTTTCTCAACTAACTTTATCTGAATGTGCTACTATTGCTGGAATCACACAAAGCCCAAGTACATTTAACCCTGTGACAAATCCTAAAAAGAACGAACAACGTCGTAAAAAAGTTTTAACCAAAATGATGGAACAGGAACTTATTACACAGGCAGAATATGACGAAGCATTAGCAGATGATGTATATGCTCGTATCCAAAATGTAAACACACAACTTGCAAGTTCAGACGTTGACTCTTATTTTATTGACGCTCTTGCGGACCAAGTAATTGAAGATTTACAACGAACAGACGCTGGGTATCCAAGCTATTCTGAGACACAAGCTATTAACGCATTATATAGTGGTGGATTGACTATTTACGCTACACAAGACTCTTCAATCCAAAAAATTGTCGATGAAGAAATGAATAACGATAAGAACTATCCTTCATCTATATATACAGGTGTTGAATATGCATTAACTATCACAAGAAAAGATGGTACTCAAGAAAATTATAGTTCTGGTCACCTCAAAAAATTCGGAAAAGAACAATATAAAGATAAACAAGGACTTCTTTTTTCTTCACCTGAAAAAGCAAAAGCTCGTATAGAAGCATTTAAAGCATCTCTTGCACAAGAGGGAGATAAATACGACGAAAAAGTCATCTTTTCTCCACAACCGCAAGCTTCTGCAGTTATTATGGATCAATACACTGGAGAAGTGAAAGCTCTTGTAGGTGGACGTGGAAAAAAACAATCCAATAGAAGTTTAAATCGTGCAACCGGTTCTTTAAGACAACCAGGTTCAGCTTTTAAAATTGTAACTGTTTATGCCCCGGCCCTAGACAGTGCAGGACAATCTTTAGGTACTGTAACAAAAGATGAACCTTTCGAAAGAAATGGAAAATCTTACAAAAATGCCTATAATGGTTTCAAAGGTAATGTCACAATGCGAACTGCTATTCAAGATTCCGTTAACATTAGTGCCTTAAAAACTTTTGAGGAAATCACTCCTCAACTCGGATTTGAATACTCAGAAAAATTAGGTATTACATCATTAGTCAAATCAAAAAAAATCAACGGAAAAGTATACAGTGATTTACAACTTCCAACCGCACTTGGAGGTATTACAGATGGGGTTTCCAACTTAGAAATGACAGGTGCTTATGCTGCAATTGCTAATGGTGGAGTTTATAACTCTCCTATCTTCTATACAAAGATTTTAGACCATGAAGGAAATGTTCTTATTGATAATACATCTAAATCAAGAACAGCGTTACGCGAATCCACCGCATATCTTTTGACAAGCGCTATGGAAGACGTTGTCAAGCAAGGAACTGGTAAGCAGGCCACTCTTCCAAATATGCCAGTTGCCGGAAAAACAGGTACAACAACTTCTCGTGTAGATATTTGGTTCTGTGGTTATACCCCTTACTATACCTGCTCCGTATGGGTTGGTTTTGATGATAACAAAGAACTTCCAAGTGGAAATTATAACCAAAAATTGTGGAAAGGTATTATGTCAAGAATTCATAAGAGCCTACCATATAAAGATTTTGAAATACCAAACACTGTAGCAAAACGAAAGGTATGTTCTATTTCAGGAAAAGTAGCTGACAGTTCTTGTCCATACCATATGGAATATATAGCACTAGACGGTGGTTCGGATAAAGTTTGTTCAAGCCATGCTGGATATGCCGGTTCTGTTGGTGGAATAACACATGAACCAAATAAAACAAATGAAAATACAAACGGCAATACTTCTGACGAAGGTGATTCAACACAAAATCCATCTGATAATGATGAAACCGATACCAACGAAGAAGGTGAAACTCCTAATAATAACAATACTGGTACGAATCAAAATACAGGACAACCCGTTCCACCGACCTTTCCGTAACCAAAAAGAGACCGTAATGTTGTAAAACACTGCGGTCTCTAAAATTTTATTCAATTATTCAAGAATCAACTTTGCTGCGCCATAGATTCCTGCATCATTCCCAAGTCTCGCCAATTCAAATCGACATTCTTTATTAGCAAATAACGCTCTTTCTCTAAACGATTCTGTAATATAATCTAAAAGTATTGTTCCTGCTTTGGAAACTCCTCCACCAATTACAATCATTTCTGGATCTACTGCTGCCGCCAAATTTGCCAAAGCATATCCTAAATATTTCCCAAATTCTTTCGCAATTTCAATTGCAACTGTATCATTTTCTTTCACTGCATCAAACACTGTTTTAGCGCTGATTTCTTCATTGCGTAATACAGTTGCATCTTCATTTTTTGCAAGACGTTTTTTGGTTAGTCTTACAATTCCTGTTGCAGATGCATATTGTTCTAAGCATCCTCTATTTCCACAGCCACATTGTTCTGTTTCATCATAATTGACACAGACATGTCCTATTTCTCCACCTGCACCATGTCCACCAACTACCATGTGCCCGTTAGAAATAATTCCACCACCAACACCTGTACCAAGTGTTACCATAATCATATTTTTGTGTCCAAATCCACCACCTTTCCACATTTCACCTAAAGCTGCTACATTGGCATCATTTCCCACTCTTACAGGAATACCTACTAATGTCTCTAATTCATGTTTTACTTCTTTGTATCCCCAACCTAAATTAGCAGTTGCCTGTACAATTCCTTCGTCTGTAACTGGCGCAGGTATTCCGACTCCTACACCTAAAACTGCTTCTTTCTCCAACTTATGTGCTTTCATTTTTTCCTGAATAGCAGTTGCCACATCTGGAAGAATCTTTTCCCCATGATTTTCTTTTCTTGTTTCAATTTCCCACTTTTCTACTAACGAACCATCAAAATGAAATAATCCCATTTTGACTGTTGTTCCACCAATATCAACTCCAAAGCAATATCTCATTTCTTTCTCTCCTATTTATTTTGTGTTAAATTTTCTTGTACTCTTCTATACAATTCCTGTGCTGCATTATACCCCATCTGTTTTTGTCTATGATTTACCGATGCTGATTCCACAATAATCGCAAGATTTCGTCCTGGACGAATTGGAATCGAATGACACACCACTTTATTTCCAAGAAATTCGGTATACTCTTCTTCCAAACCAAGTCTGTCGTATTCTTTTTCTTTATTCCAATCTTCCAATGTAATAACAAGATCAATATTTTGTGTTTCTTTTACACTTTGCACACCAAAAAGCATCTTAACATCTACAATTCCAATGCCTCGTAATTCAATTAAATGTCTTGTAATATCAGGTGCCGTACCAACAAGTGTCTCATCGCTAACTTTTCTAATCTCAACCACATCATCTGTTACAAGTCTGTGACCTCTCTTGATTAATTCCAAAGCCGCTTCACTTTTTCCAATACCGCTTTCTCCCATAATTAGCACACCTACGCCATATACATCAACCAAAACACCATGAATAGAAATACAAGGTGCAAGTTCTACGTTTAACCAACGAATTGCTTCCGCCATAAATGCAGATGTTTTTTTACTTGTAGCAAATACTGGAATATTTTTTTCGTTTGCTTTTTTCAACATCAGTTCATCTGGATATACTTTTGTACTATATATCAGACACGGAATATCATACGATAACAATTGCTCATATATAATCTCTTTTCTCTCTTCTGGCATTCTTTGTAAATAGGTATATTCCACATATCCTATCACTTGAATACGCTCTGAGTCAAAATGATCAAAAAAACCTGTTAACTGCAATGCAGGTCGATTAATATCTGGAACAGTAATTACTCTCTCTGTCATATCTATATCTGGTGTGAGATTTTCTAATTCCATCTTTTTAACTAATTTTTCTAACTCAACACTTCCAGCGCAACTCATACATTTCCTCCTCCTATTTAAAATACTCTCTTTGTCTAGTATATCATTTATGGAAAAAATTGTACACTTCCTGAGCAGATTTTTCATTCATCGATGGTAATTTTTTCAGTTCTTCCACCGTTGCTTTTTTAATTGCATCTAAACTCAAAAAATGTTTCATTAAATCTTTTCTTCTTGCTGGTCCTATTCCCTTTATGTCATCTAAAATCGAATGAACTTGTCCTTGTCCACGTAATTTTCGATGAAATTCAATGGCAAAACGATGTGCTTCATCCTGAATACGTGTGATAAGACGAAAGGCCTCTGAATTTTTATCAATCGGTATTTCCACGTTATTATAATATAAACCTCTTGTCCTATGATTGTCATCTTTTACCATACCACAAACCGCAATGTGCAAATGTAGTTTTTCTAGAACATTACAAGCAACATTCACCTGTCCTTTTCCACCATCCATCATAATCAAATCTGGAAATGACGTGAAACTTCCTAGCTCTTTTCCATTATTTTTTTCTTTTATACCATGCTCAAATCTTCTTGTTAAAACCTCTTCCATACTGGCATAATCATCTATCTTGTGTACACCTTTTATTTTAAACTTTCGATAATCGTTCCTCTTTGGTTTTCCATTTTCATATACAATCATGGAACCAACTGAATCAAACCCATTCGTATTAGAAATATCAAACGCCTCCATTCTAGACAGATTCGACAAACCAAGTAATTTTTCGATTTCTTTTATCGCACCAATTGTCCTTCTTTCTTCCTTTTTCAATCTTTCCTTATCTGTAGAAAGAACAAGTTTTGCATTCTTTTCTGCTAAATCTACTAATTTCTTTTTTTGTCCCTTTTGATGAACTGTGATATACACTTTATGTCCTCTTTTTTGTGTAAGCCACTCTTCCAAAAGTCTACTTTCTTTCAACTCTTCCTGTATCATAAGTTCGCGGGGAATATACGGTGTTCCTGCATAGAATTGTTTAATAAAGTTCTCTAAAATTTCGCTTTTCGTTTCCCCATGGCTAATCTTCATATAAAAATGATCCCGGCCAATCAGCCTTCCACCACGAATAAAAAATACTTGTACAACTGCATCATTTTCTTCTATAGCAACTGCTAAAACATCTTTATCTTCTCCGTCACTATTGGTTATTTTCTGCTTCTGAGCAATTTGTTTGACACTATTTAATAATTCTCTATACTCAATTGCTTTCTCAAAATCCAATTCTTCTGATGCTTGCTGCATCTTTTCTTCTAATGTTTTTAAAATCTTATCGTATTCACCACCAAGAAATTTTAATGCTTGTTGTACTGACTTTCTATATTCTTCCTTAGAAATATAATCTTGGCATGGAGCATAACATTGTTTTATATGATAATTTAAACATGGTCGTTCTTTTCCAATATCTTTGGGTAAATTCCGATTACAACTTCGTATATAATAAAGTTTACGAATTAAATCTATCGTATCTTTTACTGCACTTGCACTTGTATATGGCCCAAAATACTTTGCTTTATCTCTCTTTATCTCCCTAGCAAACAAAATTCTCGGATAATCTTCTTCCACCGTTACTTTAATAAACGGATATGTCTTATCATCCATTAACATTGTATTATATTTAGGTCTATGTTCTTTAATCAGATTACATTCTAATACAAGTGCCTCTAATTCAGAATCTGTCACAATATATTCAAAACGTGAAATATGTGTAACCATTTGTTCAATTTTAGCTCCCTTGTTCCGACTACTTTGGAAATACTGTCGTACACGATTTTTTAAACTAATCGCTTTTCCCACATAAATAATATTATCTTTTTCATCGTGCATTAAATATACACCGGGTTTGCTTGGTAATTTCTTTAACTCTTCCTCTATATTAAACATTTCATTTTCCCTTTCTACCCTTTATATTTTAACACATCTTCTATATGCAAAAAAGGCATATCCCGTAAAACAGGATATACCTTTTTATTTATCTTCCTATTTGTTTGATTTTTTTGCTAGAATAGGCATAATTGCACCTAAGCCTAAAAGAACAAATGGTGTAAGAATATTTAATACAAGTTGGAATAAATCATCTGAATAAATACCACCAACACAAGCAATTGCTGTGAAGATAAAGCACCATGCTCCAAAAATAATACCAACTGTTTTATTCTTTACAAATTTATACTCAGGAGCAAATTTTTCTCCTGCTTTTTTCAATCCAATATAAGCAACAAATACCCATAAATAACGTAATGGCATACATACAGAATTTAATTTTACAAGCCATTTTACTAAAACGTCTACATTCTTAATACCAAATGCAGGAATAATAATTAAAATACTTACAATTACTGCTACTAATTTGTGACCATTTGTATATGCACCATGTTTATTCTGTTTAAACATTGCTTTTGGAATATAATTCTCATCAGAGTTTCCAAGTAACATACAAAGTGGCGCATCAATAGAAATAACCATAACGGAGAACTGTCCAAGGAATTGCGTAACGGCATATAAAATTACGAACAAGTTACCTACGTGATAGTAATCTCCTAATTTCTGGAATGCGTAGTATGCACCATTTGTCATAAGGTCAGCAGGGATATTTTTAGAATCAAACATCATTCCCATTGAAATTGTTCCTAAAATAGCACATACACAAATCATAACAGCTAACGCAATCATGCCTTTTGAAAAATCTTTTGCTGGATTTTTCGTTTTGTTTACATATGGTGAAAATTTTTCACAGCCACCTACAGCAAATACAAGGATTGATAGCCCTGTAAAAAATTTCATATCAAATGTTGGCATAAATGTTTTCAAAGACCAGTCAATTTCTAATAATGGTGCATTTGTAATTGCTGGTGCAGCCATCATTAATACAATATATAGAATAGACATAATAAACATTGCGGTTCCCGCAAGTGTAGAAATTTTCTTCAACATAGATATTCCTTTAGATGCAAGGTACAATGCTAAGAGGAAAATTGCAAGACACAAAATCTGCATCACTGTTGTATTCATCTGACTTGCTCTACTATCCTGGAATAAAATCCAACTTGTTGCAATAACTGCTGAATTTGGTTTCTGCGAAATATAAGGCATATGTACTACCCAATATGTCCAACCTGCATAGTAAGCAAGTCTTTTTCCCATAGTCGCTGAAATCCATGAACTTACACCACCATTCGCATTTTTAAATGCAGAACCAAGTTCTCCTACCATCAACGCATATGGTACAAAGTAAATACCGAATACAATTATCCAAGCAACAATTGCCTGCAGACCATTGTATTCTGAGAATCCATTAATAACATTACCGAATCCCCATACACCACCAAACGCCATAAACGCAAGGCTGTACCACAGAATTTTTTTTTCGTTTTTTTGATTCATAGTTTTTCTCCTTTTGTTTAATTACTATATTAATGGTATAACACTCCCCTTTATTTTGCAAGAAATATTTCATTTTTTATTTATATATTTTTTATATTTGCATTTTTTTATTCACTCCTATCAAGCAAAAAAAGATTGCGAATGAAATCGCAATCTTTTGAGTTCTTTATTCTTCTGTTGTTTCAAGCTCTTCTACATTGGCTTCTTTTGAATGTTCCAACTGTTCTTGCTCTTCGACCTTCATCCCTATTCTTGGTTTCTGTGGCTCTTCTTCATTTCCTTGCACTTCATGAAAAATCTTCATAAACTCTTTACCAGTAATCGTTTCTTTTTCAATTAGGAATGCCGCAATTTTATCTAATGCCTCACGATTTTCTGAAAGAAGACGTTTTGCTTCCTCATAGGCATCTTTCAACATTTGCATTACTTCCCTATCAATTTCTGCAGCTGTTTCCTCTCCACAATTCATTACTGGGCGTCCATCTAAATATTTGTGCTGAATAGATTCTAGACCAATCAAACCAAATTTTTCAGACATACCATACTGCGTAATCATTGCACGAGCAATTTTTGTTGCTTTTTCAATATCATTAGAGGCACCTGTTGTAACTGTATCAAAAACTATTTCTTCTGCAGCACGACCAGCAAGCATACCTACAAGCATTGCTTCTAATTCTTTCTTTGTATTTAAGAATTTTTCCTCTTCTGGAGTCTGCATAACGTATCCTAGGGCTCCCATTGTTCTCGGTACAATTGTAATCTTTTGAACTGGCTCTGCATCTTTCTGTAATGCACTTACTAACGCATGCCCAACCTCATGATATGAAACAATCTTTCTTTCTTCTGCATTCATAATACGATCTTTCTTCTCTTTTCCTACAAGAACAACTTCTACAGCCTCAAATAAATCAGCTTGTGAAACTACTTGTCTTCCATTCTTAACCGCATTGATCGCAGCTTCATTAATCATATTTGCAAGATCTGAACCTACTGCTCCTGAAGTTGCAAGAGCAATTGCTTCTAAATCCACTGTTTCATCCATTTTAACATCTTTTGCATGTACTTTTAACACGTCTACACGACCTTTTAAATCTGGTGCATCTACAATAATTCGTCTATCAAAACGTCCTGGTCTTAACAAGGCTGGATCCAAAATTTCTGGTCTATTCGTAGCCGCTAACAATAAAAGTCCTTTATCTGTATCAAAGCCATCCATCTCTGCTAATAACTGATTCAATGTCTGTTCACGTTCATCGTTACTTCCCATAGCATTATCACGACTTTTTCCGATAGCATCAATTTCATCGATGAAAATGATACATGGAGCCATAGCTTGTGCCTGTTTAAATAAATCTCTCACTCTTGAAGCACCTACACCAACATACATTTCTACAAATGCCGAACCTGAAAGCGAAAAAAATGGTACTTTTGCTTCTCCTGCAACAGCTTTTGCCAAAAGTGTTTTACCTGTTCCTGGTGGTCCTACAAGCAGTGCTCCTTTCGGAAGTTTTGCACCAATACTTGTATATTTCCCAGGATTATGAAGAAAATCAACCACTTCCTGTAAGGATTCCTTCGCTTCATCCTGACCAGCCACGTCTTTAAACGTAACTCCAGTTTGCTTCTCTACATACATCTTGGCATTACTTTTACCAATTCCCATCATTCCTCCACCTTTTGACATCTTTCTCATAAAAAATGAGAATACACCAAACAAGAGTAATGTAGGTAATACCAATGTAAGCATAATATTCCAAAACATCTCTCCACCAGAATCTGGAATTTCATGTGTATATTTTACTTTTGCCTTATACAATCTTTCTGATAATGTATCATCTTTCATAACACCTGTATAATATTTAGGTGCCATTGATGGAAACATAAGTTCCGTATCCTTACTTCCATCCTTTTTCTTTGGGGTAATCTCTATCTTATCTGAATAAATCTTAACCTTTTCTACTTTTCTTTCGTCCACCATTTTCAAAAACTGGTCATACGTAATTTCTTTTGGATTGCTTCCTGGCATAAATTGATATAACCCCAACACTAAAAGCAATGTTACTAGTGTTGTAAAAAGAATAATAGCCCAACCTTGTTTGTTGTTTTTCTGGTTCTTATTCTTATTTTTATTATTTTTATTGTCCATATCCTTCCTCCTATTTATCGTCTATTCTATTATAAATATGGCATCCTCATAAATCAATAAAAAGATTGTGAAAACTACCATTCATTTCTAAAACTTCTATTAAATAGTTTTAGACAAATTTCTCTTTTTGTAGTATACTATTTTTTTAGGTATGACAAGTTACTTATATAAATTAAAGGAAGAGGAAGCAAGTTTATGAAAATCGGATTTGATAATGACAAATATTTAAAAATGCAATCGGAACATATCCGTGAACGCATCAACCAATTTGATAACAAATTATACTTAGAATTTGGAGGAAAACTTTTTGATGACTATCATGCATCTAGAGTATTACCAGGGTTTGCCCCTGATAGTAAACTCCGCCTCCTTATGCAACTTTCCGATCAAGCGGAAATTGTTATTGTTATCAGTGCAGGAGATATTGAAAAAAATAAAATTCGTGGTGATTTAGGAATCACATACGACACTGATGTTCTTCGTTTAATGGAAGCATTTAAAGAAAATGGTTTGTTTGTAGGAAGTGTTGTAATCACCCAATACGCAGGGCAAAACAGCGCCAATTTATTTAAAAGCAAACTTGAACATTTAGGAATCAAGGTATATATTCATTACTGTATCGAAGGATATCCTTCAAATATTCCCCTCATTGTAAGTGATGATGGATATGGCAAAAATGATTACATTGAAACTTCAAGACCTCTTGTTATCATTACAGCTCCAGGACCAGGAAGTGGAAAAATGGCAACTTGCCTTTCTCAACTTTATCATGAACATAAACGAGGAGTTCGCGCTGGATATGCTAAATTTGAAACTTTTCCAATTTGGAATATTCCACTAAAACATCCTGTTAATCTTGCTTACGAGGCTGCTACCGCCGACTTAAATGATGTCAATATGATTGATCCTTTTCATTTGGAAACATATGGTGTAACTACAGTAAATTATAACCGTGATGTAGAAATTTTCCCTGTACTCGATGCAATTTTCGAGAAAATTTACGGAGAAAATCCTTACAAATCTCCGACTGATATGGGTGTAAATATGGTTGGAAACTGTATTTCTGACGATGAGGTTTGCCAAAATGCTTCTAAACAAGAAATTATTCGTAGATATTATGACGCGTTAAATGGTCTCTCTGAAGGGACACATTCAGAAGAAGAGATTTTCAAAATCGAATTATTAATGAAACAAGCTCATGTTACAACTGATGATCGCATTGTTGTTTCTGCAGCTTTAAAACGTGCGGAAGAAACAGGCGCACCAGCTGCTGCAATCGAATTAGATGACGGAACTATTATCACAGGGAAAACTTCCAATTTACTTGGTGCATCTGCTGCTCTTCTATTAAACGCATTGAAATATCTCTGCAAAATAAGTGACGAACTCCACATGATTTCACCTGAAGCAATAGAACCAATTCAAACTTTAAAAACAAAGTATCTCGGAAGTAAAAATCCGCGTTTACACACAGATGAAATTCTCCTTGCATTATCAATTAGTGCTGCATCTAATTCAAATGCTGAACTTGCCTTAGAACAAATTCCAAAATTAAAAGGATGCCAAGTACACACAACGGTTCGTTTATCTTCCGTAGATACAAAAATGTTTAAGCGTCTTGGAATTCAATTAACAACAGAATCAAAAGATGAAAACAAACGAATTTATCAATAAAGAAAGGAAAGAGGATGTGCCTCTTTCCTTTCTTTATCTAGTAATCTCTATAATATTTGCTCCCATCTTTTTCAAATACTCCTCTTCTTCTCCACTAAATATTTTTTCCGTAACAATTCCGGTATAATCACTTAAACAATTGATTTTTGACATTGCCTGTCTACCAAACTTTGAACCATCCACAGCTAGATAAACTTTTCTACATTGTTTGGGGGTTTCTCTTTTTAACCACATTTTATCTACAGTAGGTGTCATTACTTCAAATTGATCATTGATAGATGCCGCACCAAAAAATCCTATATCAAATTTAAAATCCTTTAACATTTGTGTTGCATAACGGTCAAACATACTTCCTGTAGACTTTTGCACATATCCCCCACATAAGAACAATTCCACTTGACTATTCTTCAATAACTGTGCGATTTCCAAATCATTTGTCACAACTAAAATATCTGGAATCTCTATGATTTTTCTAGCAATTTCATATGTCGTTGTTCCCGCATCTAAAAACACAGTGTTTCCTGACTCTACATATTCCACACATTTTTCTGCAATTGCGATTTTTTCTTTACGATAACTTGTCTGTTTATCTATATAAGTTACTTCTTGTTTTATTACCGCCCCACCATGGCATCTCTCAATTTTCCCATCCTTCTGAAGTTTTAATAAATCTCGTCGTATCGTCATTGTACTTACATTTAAGTCTTTAGCTAATTCTTCAACCTCTACACTACCATACTGATGAAGAAATTCTGTTATTTTCTCTCTTCTTTCTGCCGCAAGCATTTCATGCCCTCCTTGCATTGCCAAACTGTCTTGTTTTCAGTATACCATAATTAAGACAAAAAAACACTTGGAATACTTTGTTTAACAGCACAATATTCCAAGTATTTTCTTTTACATAAAGATACTTAAGATTAATACTTCCACGACTCCGACTGCCCAAGCTACTGTTGAAGTAACTGACCATACACGAAGTTGATCTTTTGCTTCACTAACCCCTAATGTTCGATTGACTACCCAAAAATAACTATCATTAAAATAACTAAAGAACAATGAACCAACACAGCAGGCTACTGCTCCTAAAAGTGGACTTGCCCCCGATGCAATAATGATTGGGGCAGAAATACTTGCTGCAGTCGTCATCGCAACTGTTCCCGAACCTTGAATAAACCTCATCGCTGTAGCAATTAATAGCGGTAAAATAATAATCGGAATTGCTGTTTTAGCAAGTCCTTCTGCCATAAAATTTCCAAGTCCCGAATCTTTAATAATTTGGCCAAGAGCACCTCCACCACCAGTAACCAACATAATAATTCCTGCCGACATCATTCCTTTTTCCATTTCTGCCAACGCAGTATGTCTATCTAATTTTCTTCCCAATGTGAAGATAGCTACTACTAAACCAAGCCCAACAGCAATAATCGGTTGTCCCAAGAATATCAATATACGCATAATTCCTTCTGTTTTCCCCATCGCTGTTGCTACTGTATTTACCAAAATCAGAATAATAGGAATAAACAGTGGTATAAAAGATTCCAATACACCTGGCAGATTTTTCATATCCATAGAAAAAACTGCATCATAATCTGGATCCTGATATTTTGCTTCCACAATTTCTCCACTTTCATTTGGAATACGATAATATTTTTTAGATAAATACAATCTTGCATATGCAATGCAAGCAATCGCCATTGGAATTGCTAAAAGAATCGTAAGCAAAATGAAACTTCCAACATCAATACCAAAAATTCCACATACTCCTAATGGCCCAGGTGTAGGTGGCACTAACGAATGTGTAATAACTAAACCAGCTGCTAAAGCAACCCCCAACCCGATAACAGATTTTTTTGTTACTTTTGATATTGCTTTTGCAATCGGTGCAAGCACAACAAACCCAGAATCACAGAAAATAGGAATCGACACAAGAAAACCAGTAAAAGCCAACGCCTCTTCTTCTCTTTTTTTACCAAATAATTTCAAAAAGGTATGAGCCATTCTTTTTGCAGCACCAGTCACTTCAAAGATTTGCCCCATCATAACTCCAAAACCAATTATAATTCCTATGCTGGATAATGTCCCTCCAAATCCACTTGTAATTGAATTCAGAATACCAAACGTTTTTCCATCTTCTAATATAATATTATTTAACGGCATTCCCCCTACTACACCTACAATAACCGTACAAATAATCAGCGCTAAGAATGCTTGTACTTTTGTTTTTAATACCAATAAAATCAAAACGATAATCCCAATCCCAAGACCAAGTAACATTCGTTCTCCACTAAGTCCATTTACCATAATACAACCTCCTATCTTTTAAAATTCGGGGCATATTTCGCTGCGAGTAAAATTGCCTCAATCATACTGACTGCACTTACCAATCCTTTTCCTGCAATATCAAACGCCGTCCCGTGATCTACAGACGTTCTTAAAATTGGCATTCCATTTGTAATTGCAATTGTTTTTTCAAAATCTAATGTTTTTGTAGCAATATGCCCTTGATCATGGTACAAAGACAATACACTACTATATTTTCCTTGTGCTGCTTGATGAAATACAGAATCGGCTCCTATAGGTCCTTCCACACGGTATCCTTGCCTCTGTAATTCTTCAACCGCTGGAACAATTTCTTCTACTTCTTCCCATCCAAATAAACCATGTTCTCCACTATGTGGATTCAACCCTGCGATTGCCATAACTCCATCTGTTACCCCTAATTTTTCTAACGCTTTCGTACAACGTTTCACATAGTCTATAATTCTATCCTTCTTAATCATATCAAGCATTTTCCTTAATGAAACATGCCTTGTGAGAAAAAATACTCTCAATCCATTTGTTTCAAACATCGTCAACGGATCTTCCGTATGCGTTAATGCTCCAAAAATTTCCGTATGCCCGATAAAATCAATATTTCCTGCACGCAAAGATTCTTTGTTGATAGGTGTTGTCGCCACTGCATCCACTTTTCCATCGTTCGCCAATTCAATACTTTTTTCTATATAGTCATACGCCGCTTTCCCACACATTCCACTCACTTTTCCAAATGAAAATTGGCTCATATCCATATTGTTCATATGAATAAGATTTAAAACACCTTCACGATAATCTCCTTGTTCTACTTCATCAATAATATGAATTGTCAAATTTTCTTTTGTAATTTTAATTGCATTTTCCATCACTTCTTTATTTCCGACAATCACACAATTTGCTGCCTCCACTACCTTTTTATCAGCAACAGACTTTGCAACAATTTCTGGTCCAACACCTGCTGGATCTCCAATAGGAATTGCTATAAATGGTTTCTGCATCTCTTTTCCCTCCTAAATGTATAATTTTTCTTTTAGATATGTAATACACCGATTAATAGCGTCATTTTCTCCTTGACTTCCCCCTTTTGTAATAATATGTACACCTTCAAATTCACCTTTTAAAAACCGTCCATATGCTGCTAACGGGAGTACTTCATCCTCTAACAAAAGACCTGCTGTCTTGAATTTTCTACAAACAGCCACAGTTATATCTCCTCCACTTGTATAAAGTCCTTTAAAATTTGTTTCCCTTTTAAAAATCTGATAAGTGATTTCCGCAAAAGCACTATTAATACAATCTGTCACCTCATCCAATGAGCAATTATATTTTTTCATATATGGAATAAAATCAATTCTATTTTCTGGATAAATACCATCTCCTACTACTGTAGATATAATATTTTTACTGCTTTCTGCAAGAATCTCTTCTGTTACACGCTTAATTTCTTTTTCTCTCTTTATTTCTCCTTCTAATAATTCTCTTGTTTGTACAAATACATTATGTGTACGCTGTGATAACCATAACTCTTCTAGCTGATTTCTCGTATTAGGATTTACGCTTCCAACCACTGCAAGTATTCGACTTTTCTCTTTTTTCTCCACTGGAACAATTAATTTCCTAGATAATGTTGCTGTAAATACTCCTGGATCTACTGCTACAATTTTTAATTCACTTGTAATAACTGCATCTGCAATCAAGTCCAAATCTTCCTGCGTCACACAATCTAACACTAAAATTCTGCTTCCTCTTTGTACGCATTCTTTCATCTTATTAGCTAAATAATGTTTTCCATGCATCAAATCCTTCATGTAAATTAATGAAACTTTATATTTACTTTGTTCAGCAAACAATACTGCAATTTCTGATTTTGTCACTGGGGTTTTCGGATCAATAGCAATATCAGTTTTGTGCAAAGGAATTCCGTTCACTAACATATACCCACCTATTGCAATTCTTTTGGAACTTGGAAAACAGGGGGCAACAATCGCTACATACTCTTCCCCCAATTCATCTAGCATTGCATCCGTTTCACTTCCCAAGTTGCCTCTAAGTGTACTATCAATTCTTTTTGAATATACTTTTACCTCATCATTTTTCAGTAGTTTACACACATTTTTCACTCGATTATAAGATATTTCTGCATCTACTCCTCTGCTATCTGTCGGGTACAATACACAATCACATTCCGATAACATTTCCAATTCAATTCGTTCCATGTTCATAACGGTGTATGCCTTATAATTCATTTTTTTTAATAGCACTCCTGTGGCATTCGCTCCTGTTAAATCATCTGCAATCACTACACATTGTGGCATATTTTCACTTCTTTCTAATTTTATCCTTATACCTCTTGATATGTTTACATTTGTTTATTTATGTTGTGTTTTGTTTTATATTACTACTTTAATTATGTTTAGTCAACAATTTAATCATATTTTTGTTTTTTTTTGTTTTTTTACATTTTCAAACATTTTTTATTATAGAAACAGGCACACTAAATTCATTTAAAAATATAAAACCATACTCTTTTAGGAAAATTTATTTAGAATTGAAAGAATTGAGGAAACCGTAAAAATACGGTTTCCTTAAGAATACTTAAACCTTGTTAAACATATTTATAAAAACGTGGCAAATACAGACGCTCCCACAACTGTAATCAGTCCTGACACTACAATAGAAAGGCTACTCATAGCCCCTTCAATTTCTCCAATTTCCAACGCCTTTGCTGTTCCAGCGGCATGAGAAGAAGTACCAAACGCAAGTCCTACTGCAATGGGTTCGTAGATTCTAAATAGTTTGCAGACTGACTGTCCTATAACATTTCCAAGTACTCCCGTAGCAATTATAACAGCTACTGTAATTGTTGTAATACCACCAAGTTCATCTACCACCCCTATTCCAATAGCTGTTGTGATAGACTTTGGTAACAAAGTAACATATTCCCGATGCGATAAACCAAAGAGATATGCCAATGCCAATACGCTAAAAAGACTTGATAAAACACCTGATAATATCCCAAGAAAAATTGCCAAACTATTTTCTTTCAGCAGTGTAATCTTCTGATAAAGAGGAATCGCCAATGCTACCGTCGCTGGTGTTAAAAGATAACCCAAATATTTCGCCGTTTCATTGTATGTATCATAATCAATATGAAAAACAAATAGAAAACCTATCACAAACAATATAGACACAAGTAGCGGATTTAAAATTTCCCACTTTAATTTTTTCTTTAAAAACAATCCTATACCATAAGCGCCAATACTAATTGTCACTCCAAAATAAACGGATTCTGTTAATATTGTTTTCACGATGATTTCCTCCTCTTCTTCAGGCGAATTACTGTCTGTGTAACTTTTCCTGTACAAACTATAACAATTACTGTTGTCACAAATGTAATAACAACTACCGGTAGTAAAATTTCCTTTAAATCCGCCCATGCCGCAATGATTCCTACTGCTGCTGGAATAAACATAGGAGGCATAATATCTATTAAGAAATCTCCAGCTATTTTTACCTGATTTAATTTTACAATCTTTGTATATAGACAAAATAACATTAATAATAGCCCATAAATACTTGCTGGAATAGGTAGAGGAATAACACTATGCAAAACCTCTCCAATAAATGTCATCGTTAAAATAACGCCAAATTGATATAGTAACTTCATCTTTTTCCCCTTTATTACAATAATATTTTTTCTAAATCATTAACCGTTTCTGCAATATATGTTGCTCCTTGTTTTTCCAATTCGTCTCGATCTCCAAATCCATAAAGAACTCCAATAGAGTCTACCCCACACACCTTTGCACCAATCATATCATGCTCCTTGTCCCCAATCATTACAACATTTTTCAAATCTGTAATATCGTTTTTTTCTAACGCATACTGAATAACTTCCGCCTTATTTACTCTGGTACCATCTAATTCACTTCCAGCAACAAAACGAAAATACTTATTTAATCCAAAATGTTCTAAGATCTTTTCAGAGTATACAGTTGGTTTTGATGTGGCAACAAGAAGTGTTTTCCCTTGTGTTTTTAGTTTTTCTAACAATAAAGGAATTCCTTCATACACTTCGTTTTCATATAAACCAGTCATTGCAAAACGTTCTCTATATTTTTCAACCGCTTTATCCCCTTCTTCATCTGTTAAATTATAATACTTCATAAAAGATTCCTTTAACGGAGGTCCTATAAATTTTTTAAGTTCCCCAAGATTTTCTGTATATATACCAAAATCTTCTAAAGCATATGCAACACAGGTTGTAATACCTAGCTGTGAATCTGTCAATGTTCCATCTAAGTCAAATAAAATATATTGATAATTTTTCATCTATTTTCCTCCTTTAAAATAACAAAGGGACGTTCCCGTCCCTATTTTTATCCTCTCACTTTTGTTTTTACATTCCATTCCCCGATAACTTCATTAACTGTCGAAACAGTTACAAATGCACGCATATCTACTGTATGAAGGTATTCAAGAAGTTTCCCATACTCATTTTGTGTAAGAATTGTTACAACTTCTATTCTCTCCTTCTTATTATAACCACCTATGGCCGTGTACAACGTCACACCACGTTTTAATTCTTCTGTTATAAATTTCTGTACAGTTTCGTAATGATCTGATAAGATGCAGACACGCTTTCTTCTGTTAAATCCCCCAATAAAGTTATCAATAACAAGACCATTTACATAAGTAGCCAAAATACTTAAAATAACTTCTTTCGTACCATATACTAAAATCGAACTCACAGCAACACACATTCCTGTAATCGTCATCGCTTTTCCAATCTCTATGTGAAGGTATTTATTTACGATCTTTGCCACAATATCAAGTCCACCCGATGATGCATTTGCATTGAATAACATAGCAAGACCAACACTTACAACAAGAATGTAACAAATTGTATCAATTAAAATATCATTTGTTAACGACTTATTATTTGGTACTATTTTCTCAAAAAGAAATAAAAATACCGGAAGCATTATGGAAGTATAAACCGTCTTCGCCCCAAATTCTTTTCCAATAAACATAAATCCAATTACAAGTAACACTGCATTTAAAATAAAAGTCATTACAGATATTGGTAACGGAATAAAATTCGCAAGCACAATAACAAGACCAGATAAACTTCCAACAATAACATTACTTGGAATCATGAAAAAATACACTGCTAGAGAAATAATAAAAATACCAAGTGTTATAAATCCATATTCTTTAATAATTTTTTTCTTATCCATCTTTTCCTCCTAATTTTCTCTAAACAAAATATCATGATTCATTGTCTGATAGAACATCTCTTTTATCTCTTCAAACTGTAAATTAGGCAAAGTCATAATCCACATTAGTTTTGTAATGATGGATTCCAATGTCATATCATATCCTTCAATTAAATCAAAATCCTGTTTTACTTTCTGCCCAACTTCATATACCGTCATATTACTACCTTCGTTTGCTACCTGTGTTGTCATAACCACTAATTTTCCTTTTTCTTTCCACGAAGACATCTGCTCATAAAATTCATGTACAATACTTTCTGGCATTCCGCCTACTCCAAAACTTTCTATTACAATGCAATCATAATCTTTAAATACATAAGATAAAATATCCGGTTTCATTCCCGGTATTAATTTCAATACATAAATACTGTTTTTCATCTCATGATAAAAACGTACTCTACTTTTATGTGGTACTGTTGGAATATAACGAATGATTTTACCATCTTGAATCACTGCAACATATGGAAAATTAATGCTCTCAAAAGCATTATAACTCTTCGCTCTTACTTTTTTCGCACGAGTTCCCACAATAACTTTCCCGTCAAATACAATGTTTATATCTTGTGATTCATCATCTGCAGCATAAATAAAACTATCTAATAAATTTGTCTTTGCATCTGTTACATCCATATTGATTGGCTTTTGCGCCCCCGTAATAACAATAGGTTTTCTCGAATGTTGAATCATGTAGGAAAGTGCTGAAGCTGTGTAGGCCAATGTATCTGTTCCATGACAAATAACAAACCCATCATATTTATCATACTGTTCTTCTATCGTCTTTGATAAGATTGTCCAATGCTCTGGTGTAACATTTGTGCTATCTATATTACATACTTGCAACGTCCTTACCTCGCACACTTGTTCTACTTGTGGAATATAGGATAAAATATCTTCTGAGGACAATCCCGGTTTCAAACCGTTCTCAGTCTGTTTTGACGCAATCGTTCCTCCTGTGCCAATCATCAGTATTCGTTTTCTCATTTATTATTTTCTCCTCTGTTTTAAATTAACATTATTATTCTATCGCAAGAACAAAAGATAATCAACCCACTATAGATTAAGAAAAATTTTTATCTACAAGTCGGCAGTATTCTTCATAGGCTGGAAGTTCTCTTAAATTCCTAAGTGACTCTCTTATTCCCTTATAATACCACCCTATTATATTCTTATCCTTCATACGAAAACGCTTCCAAAGTTCCTCTTTATATATTGGATAATCTCTATCTATATCTCTTATATTTGATAATTTATCAGCTAATCCAATATATTGCACTTCCAATGGTGCTGTTTTTAATTTTTCAATTGTAGCACTTTTTCTTTCTTTCCAACTTTTTGTCTTATCCTCACTCTCACGCAATACCAATGTCGCAACCCGTTCTCCAAATTTTTCTCTCAAAATATCTGCCGTTACATTAGCACAGTCTTCAATTGTATCATGCAAAATTCCTGCCACAATAACTTCCTCATCTTCTGTTATTTCTGAAAGAATTTCACCAACTTCCAATGGATGTACAATGTAGGGTTTATTCGTTCCTTTTCTGAATTGTCCTTCATGTGCTCTTGTTGCAAATCGAATTGCTTCTTCTATCATAGGCCACATCCTTTCTGGAAAATCCCCTTTTTCCATTATAAAATGATATTTTTATCATACCACTTTTCTATATATGTGAAAAGTATTGCCTTTGACTATTCTTATTTTTTATGTATAATATTTCAAAAGAGTATTTTTCAAAATGCATAACTGGAGGATAGGTCTATGAAGAAAATAAACGTACTTATTACTGGAGCTTCTCGAGGTATTGGAAAAGCCATTGCATTGCTCTTCGCTCAAAAGAACTTTCGTGTCTTTATTAATTGTTCACGTTCTATTTCTGATTTAGAAAGAGTAAAACAAGAAATTGATTCTATGAATACGGGCGAGTGCCACATTGTTACAGGTGATATTGGAAATCCTGACGATATAGAAAAAATATTTGCTCAAATCCATCGAAAATGCAATGGTATTGATGTCCTAATTAATAATGCTGGAATTTCCTACATTGGTTTACTAACAGACATGACAAATGCGGAATGGAATAATTTAATACAAACAAACCTTTCATCCGCTTTCTATTGTGCTAAAGCAGTTATACCTCACATGGTGTCCCAAAAAAGTGGAAAAATCATACAGATTTCTTCTATTTGGGGAAATGTAGGTGCTTCTTGCGAAGTTGCATATTCTGCATCAAAGGCAGGTCTACACGGATTCACAAAGGCTTTAGCTAAAGAACTTGCTCCAAGTAATATACAGGTAAATGCCATTGCCTGTGGTGCCATTGATACAGTTATGAATGCACAACTAGATGCAGAAGAACGCCTTGTTTTAGAAAAAGAAATTCCAGCAGGTCGATTTGGAAAACCTGAAGAAGTGGCAAAACTTGTATTTGATATTGCAAATGACCACAACTACCTAACCGGTCAAATCATCGGTTTAGATGGCGGATGGTAGTAAACGAATAAAATAAGGTGAGAGCAAAGTTGTTCACACCTTATTTTATCAATTTTTGTATTTTCTTAAATGTATCTGTTCCTGCAGTTTTCATTAATTCAAACAATACAGACTCATATGTTGTTAAAATAACTTCTTCCTGCTTTACTCTTTCCAAAGCAATCTGTTTATTATGCAATGTTCGTGAAGAAATACAATCTTCAACTAATACAGGGATATATCCATTTTCTCTTAAATCAAGTAACGTCTGCAATACACAGATGTGTGCCTCAATCCCACACACAATAACATATTTTTTCCCCTCGATTACTTGTTTAATTTCTTCAAAAGCGCTAAACGCAACTTTTTCCAAATAGTTGAATTGTCCTAGAACATTTCCAATTTCTTCTACTGTCTGCCCGAGTCCCTTTGTATACTGCTGCGTAACAACAATCGGAATCTGTAGTTCCTGCAATCCTGAAAGCAAAATAGCTGTATTTTTCAGCAATTTTTCTTTCTCATACATAACCGGCATCAATCTTTCCTGATAATCAATGACAATCGCGATGGCATCTTCTGCTCTTATTCTCATATCGTGCCTCCTATTTTAAATCCAACTCTACTGGACAATGATCTGAGCCAAATATATTTGTTAAAATTTTTGCATCTTCTAATTTTTCCCTTAAAGATTCCGATACACAAAAATAATCTATTCTCCAACCTGCATTCTTTTCTCTTGCCTTAAAACGATATGACCACCAAGAATACGCTTCCTCTTTTTCCGGATAAAAATATCTAAATGTATCAATAAAACCTGCATTTAGAAGTTCTTCAAATTTATTTCTTTCTTCATCCGTAAATCCTGCATTTTTTCGATTTGTTTTTGGATTTTTCAAGTCTATTTCTTTATGTGCTACGTTTAGATCTCCGCAGAAAATAATTGGTTTCTTTTCTTCTAATTTTTTTAAATATAAAAGAAAATCTGTTTCCCATTTCATTCGATAATCTAATCTTGCTAACTCACTTTGAGAATTTGGCGTATATACTGTAATTAGATAAAATTCTGAAAACTCTAGTGTAATTACTCTTCCTTCCTTATCATGCTCATCTATCCCCATTCCATATGAAACAGAAATGGGTTCTTGCTTTGTAAAAATAGCAGTGCCAGAATATCCTTTCTTTTCTGCATAATTCCAATATTGATGATATTCCTCCAATTCTAACTGAAGTTGACCTTCTTGCATTTTACTTTCCTGTATACAAAATATATCTGCATCTACTTCATGAAAAAAATCTAAAAATCCTTTTTGAACGCAAGCACGTATTCCATTTACATTCCATGAAATTAATTTCATTCTTTCTCCCCCTTTAACTATTTATATTCTACTTGTTTCAATACAAGTCCAAGTGCAGGTGCTAAAAAACCTGCATCAATCCGGTTTTTCGATTCTAACGCTTTCAATACGCTTTCTGTAATACGTTCACCTGTTCCTACTTCTAACAATGTCCCCACAAGAATTCTAACTTCATGATACATAAACCCATTTCCATAAAAGCGAAAATATATCTTATAACCATGTTTTTCTATTTTTATATTGTACAGTACTCTCACGGCTGATTTCTCATCTTTTTTATCTGTAAATGCTGAAAAATCGTGTTTGCCTACTAATTTTTTTGCAGCTTCCTGCATATGTTGCACATCTAGCGTTTTCGCATAATGATAACAATATTTTCTTGTAAATACATCTGGCTTTTCCCGTGTATCCACAACATATTCATATATTTTCGCAATAGCACTCAACCTGCTGTGAAAACGATTCGGGACAAGTTCTACTTGACGAATCCGAATATCCTCAGGTAGTTTTTTATTCAACTGTTCTTGAAATTTACTTTCTTCTACCTTCCCTGCTAATTTTACGTTAGCAACCTGACCAATCGCATGAACTCCTCCATCAGTTCGTCCAGAACCATCTATTTCCACAAAATATCCTACTATTTCACTAATTGTATTTTCCAATATCCCCTGAATAGTCATAGACGTGCTAGACTGTCTTTGCCAGCCTTGATATTTCGTTCCATCATAAGCAATTATCATTTTATAATTTCTCATACTATACCACTACTTATTTTTTTCATATATTAATCGAAGTCCCTTTAGTAAAAGTTCATCATCTATACGAATTTCTTGTTCACAATACGGAACAATTTTTTTTGATAATCCTCCTGTTGCAATAACAGTAGTTTCCTGACCAAGTTCCCGATTAATCCTTGTAATCATACCATCAATACAAGCTGCATTTCCATTAATAATTCCACTTTTCATACAATCAATTGTATTTTTCCCAATAAGTTTTTTCGGTGATTCAATACTAATTCTTGACAATTGTGATGTTCTTGCTGTCAATGCGTCCACAGAAATGCCTACTCCTGGAAGAATCATACCACCAATATAATTTTTCTTTTTATCCACAACGCAAAATGTTGTTGCTGTTCCCATATCAATAATAATAAGAGGAGTTGCATATTCATTGATAGCCGCTACAGCATTTACAATTCTATCACTTCCAACTTGTGCTGGATTGTCCATCAAAATATTTAATCCTGTTTTCACTCCTGGTCCTACAATTTTTACCGATTTCCCCAATACTTTTTCTGCCGATTCACGAACAATATTCGTTATCGGCGGAACAACAGAAGATATAATTCCTCCATCAATATCTTTTGGATCAATCTTATATAATTCTAATACATTTTTAAAACTAATTGCATACTCTAGTTCTGTTTTTGTACTATTCGTTGATAAGCGTTCTACAAAATAAATTTTATTTTCATCGCAACAACCTATTACAATATTTGTATTTCCGATATCTATTGCTAAAATCATGTTATTCTCCTTAACCTACCACACTTTTTGACTTTAACAGTACCCTTCCAACAAAAGTAACTATAATCCCTGCCACAATTGCTTCTGGCACTCCGTTAATTCCAATAATAGAAAGAATAAATCCATATACTGCATCTGATGCTACATTATTTGCCATTGCATATGCGTTTCTAAAGAAAATAAAAATCAAATTCATAACTAATAATGTATTTGTTAGTGATCCTATAATCCCTGAAATTCCTAACGAAAAAATCATAGACGATTTCCAGTTTTTTGTGATTTTCATCATAAATTGATATACATAATATGGAACAACTCCTGCTAATATTCTTGGTAAAAAACAGATAATAATGCTTCCAATTCCTCCATGAATTTCTCCCAATGAATAAAATGGTGAGAATACAAAAGAAGTAACTGTTGGATTCATTGTATTATTAATTAAACTCGTCAATCCAAATATAAATCCTAAAATTGCTCCTTTTCGAGGTCCTAGTATTAAAGCACCTATAATGACGGGTATGTGAATAATCGTCGCTCTTGTAAATCCAAGCGGGATATATCCTAGAAATGGTGTAAAGGCCATAATAATAATCAGTGCCGCGAAAAGTGCAACCTGAACCATTCCCTTTACTTGTGTGTGTGGCTTATTGCCAATTGCTGTGTTATTCATTTTTCTCCTCCTTGTTATTATTCTCATTGCGAGATACAATACAATACCGCGTAATTATAGCATGACAAATCTTTTATCGCAATATTTGTTTTATTATTCCACCTTAAAGCGTTGGCTTTCATTTCAAAATTATGCTACAATCGTACATAGAAAATACTACGGAGGTAAATTATGTTAAAAGGAAAAACTGTTGTTCTTGGCGTAACAGGTGGAATTGCAGCCTATAAAATTGCCAATTTAGCAAGTATGCTTGTAAAATTGCATTGTGATGTTCAAGTAATCATGACAGAAAATGCAACTAATTTTATTCACCCTATCGCTTTTGAAACACTGACAAAAAATAAATGTCTTATTGATACATTCGATCGAAATTTTCAACATAAAGTCGAACATATTTCCATTGCAAAACGAGCAGACGTCGTTCTTATCGCTCCTGCAACCGCCAATGTAATTGGAAAAATGGCAAATGGAATTGCGGACGATATGTTGACAACAACTGTACTTGCATGTACATGTAAAAAAATCGTTTCCCCTGCAATGAATACAAATATGTATTGTAATCCTATCGTACAAGATAATTTGAAAAAATTGAAACATTACGGATTTGAAATTATTGAAGCAGATACTGGATTTCTTGCTTGTGAAGATATAGGGAAAGGAAAAATGCCTTCTCCAGAAACATTACTACAATACATTCTAAAAGAAATTGCTTTTGAAAAAGATATGATTGGAAAACGTGTCCTTGTTACTGCCGGACCAACCCAAGAAGCTATAGACCCCGTTCGTTATATTACCAACCATTCTACTGGAAAAATGGGATATGCTCTAGCAAGAAATTGTATGCTTCGTGGTGCAGATGTTACCTTGATTACAGGTCCGACTAATATCACTCCCCCTCCTTTTGTCCATGTTATTCCTGTTATATCTGCTAAAGAAATGTTTGATGCTGTATGTAATCATGCAAAAGAACAAGATATTATCATTAAATCAGCAGCTGTGGCAGATTATCGTCCAACAACTATCTCCGAAGAAAAAATCAAAAAATCGGATGATACATTTTCTATTCCATTAGAAAGAACAGATGATATTCTTCAATACTTAGGACAAAATAAAAAAGAACACCAATTTATTTGTGGATTTTCAATGGAAACCGAGAATATGTTAGAAAACTCTAGAAAAAAACTAGATAAGAAAAATATAGATATGATCGTAGCAAATAATTTAAAACAAAGTGGTGCTGGTTTTGGCACAGATACCAATATCGTCACTCTCATTACAAAAGAAACTCTCCTTTCTCTTGATGTTATGTCAAAAGATGATGTGGCAAATGCCATTGTGAATACCATCCTTAAAAAAATGCTATAGAATATAAAGAAGCGGGAAAATCAATCCCGCTTCTTTGTTATTATTTATCTAATATCTTCTTTAACTCAGCCATAAACGTATTCACGTCCTTAAATTCACGATATACTGAGGCAAACCTTACATAAGCAACTGCATCCAAATCTTTCAATTTCTCCATAACAATTTCCCCTATGATATTACTCGGAATTTCTTTCTCTTCTCTCTTAAAAATCTCTGTTTCAACAGCATCTATTGTCCTTTGTATTTCTTCTGCTGATACCGGACGTTTATAGCAAGCTCGAAGAACTCCCGCTTCTATTTTCGAACGGTTATACTGTTCTCTATTGTTATCTTTCTTAATTATGATAAGCGGAATCGTTTCAACTTTCTCATATGTGGTAAAACGCTTTCCACATTCATCACAAGAACGCCTTCTACGAATCGAAGTCCCGTCTTCCGCAGGTCTTGAATCAATTACTCTTGTATCTGCATAATTGCAATATGGGCATTTCATGTTTGTTCCCTCTTTTCACTTATTTTCTTTAGTATATAAGTTCACTTAAAACTTGTCAATATTTACAATTTTTCAAGAATTTTTCTTCCTTTATTTCCACCAAAATAATATCTTCTCCTATTTTTTTTATACATTCAACAGGAATAATATATTCTGTATCACTTCCAAGAAACCCACATATTCTCCCCGGTCCAGGTATAATAATCGCCTCTATATTCCCAGTACAGAGATTTACTTCTAAATCCACCACACAACCAAGCCTTTTACAATTACAAGAATTGATTACTTCCTTTTCCCTCAATTCACAAAGTCGCATATACTACCATCCTCTCCTGCCGTTATCAGTAGTAGTATATGCGACTTTCTTTACTTCTTATGATGACATTACTTTTTCACTCTCAAAAGCTTTTGCTATTATACCAGTCAGAAGAATACCTCCTCCCAACGTAATAAAAAGTGTAATCACATACTGTGCCATCGATACTTCCTGCATTAAAATTCCCTGTAATGCAATGGCACTATTGTAAAATGGAATAAAATACGAAAACGTTGTTGGTTCTTTTGTTGTATACATTGTTAGTAATCCAACCACCAAAACAATCATATAAACCGGCATAACAAATGAATTTGCTTCCTTAATTGTTTTCGCAAATACAGATACAAGGGCAATGATTGTTGCATATAAGAATGATAATGCAATAATCAATACAGCTAACATAATGATTTGCTGCACACTCCATTTCATACTCATTCCCTGCTCTACTCCACCCATCATCTGCTCTTGAATTACTGGCATCCCTACAACCATGCCCACAACAGAAACAACTGCTGAGATTCCTGAAATTACCATCAGCGCAAATACTTTTCCAAAAATAATAGAACTTCTTTTTATTGGGGTAACCAAAAGGCTAGCCATCGTACCTCTTTCTTTTTCCCCTGCAATCATATCTGTTCCGATTGACATTGCTCCAGCAAATAAAAGAAGTGTTAAAAGATAAGGAAGCATTGTTCCAAGCGCTTTTCCACTTGCTTTATTATCATCCTGAATAATCGTCTCTTCTGTATCAGCATTTACAGTAAAAATAGAAATCCTACTCATATCTCCAATTCTCACCTTTAACAGTGTCTGTCTATAGGCCTCAATTGCCTGCACACCTATTTTATTATATGCTGCTTGAGAATACTCCTCTGATGGATTATGATAAACAGTTATTTCTGGTACTTTATCGCCAACTTTATAATTTTGAATATGTTCTTCAAATTTCTCTGGAAATACCATATACAAATCTGCTTTCCCATCTTTTAATTCCTGCTTAATGCCTTTCTCCGTAGTTTTGTCTGCATCTTCTATTTGCATATCCAATTTTGTCGTCTTACAAAACGTTTCGAATCCCGCTGGTTCATTTTGTATATATACTTTGGATTGATGTGCTTCAATATCATCGTGCATATTACTCATAACATTTCCCATTAAATACAAAACTCCAAGCATTGCAACAATCGGAAGAACAAATACAGAAAACACCATTTTTTTATCTTTAAATACACGAACAATTTCTTTTTTGAAAATTTCTTTCATTCCATTCATTTATGCTTCCTCCTTTTTTCTCTTATATAATTCAAAGAAAGCATCTTCTAAATCATCTGTATGCGTTTCCTCTAACAGGTCCACAAGTGTTCCTTCTGCCACTTTCTTTCCGTCAATAATTACTCCAATTCTATCACAAAGTTTCTCTGCTTCTGACATAATATGTGTAGAAACAATAACAAGTTTTCCCTCATCTCTTAGTTTTTTTAAATAATCCGTAACACTCCTTGCTGTAACAATATCCAATCCATTCGTCGGTTCATCAAAAATAACTATTTCTGGATCATGTACAAGGCTAACAGCAATGGCCGCTTTTTGCTTCATTCCTGTTGACAATTCTTTAATCTGCTTATGCGCAAAATCTTTAATCCCAAAATAAGTAAATAACTCTTCTTTTCTCTCCTTCAAAACATCCTTCGATACATTATGTAATCTTCCAAAAAAATCAAACATATAATCTGGGGAAAACTGAGGATCTAACTTAATATCACTTGTCAAAAACCCAATACTATTGCGAACAGCCTCTGCTTCTCTTAGAACTTCATGTCCAGCTACATATATTTCTCCTTTAGTTGCCCTTATAATTGTCGCAATACATCTAAGTGTTGTTGTTTTCCCAGCACCATTTGGCCCTAGCAAACCATAAATTTCTCCATTATTCGCAGTTAAACTCAAATTATCTACTGCAACTTTTGTATTACTTTTTGTCTTTGATTCCTTCATTTGTTTTTTGTTTAATTTAAACACTTTGGTAAGATTTTTAATCTCAATCATAGGCGCCTCCTATTTTCTTTTGCATTGATATATTTATACAGATACACGTTTCTTTATCATTTGTCAATAAATATTTTCTTGCTATATATAATTATATTTTTCTTTTTTTCTTACAAAGAAATACCCTGACAAAAATATGCTCATAAACTCTGCTAACGGCACTGAAAGCCATACCCCATTTACTCCGATTAATAT
>JAHHTN010000019.1 GCA_020024645.1 Faecalimonas sp. | reverse complement strand
AAATTATATAATATTAAAAGAGCCACTTTCTTATGAAAGTGGCTCTTTTGCTGGCAATCCAGCTTTTCTTGGATATTTTTTATCCGTATTCTGCACCTTTTCTATTTTTACAAAAGAACGTCCTATATCTGTTCCTGGTAATTGAAATTTTATAACTTCTGAAAGTTTTCCTCCCAAAATATGAATTGCTTTTTTTGATGCTGCTACTTCAGTATCAATTTCCTCTGATTTGTATGGAATAAACATTCCTCCTACATTTACATATGGCAAACAATATTCAGATAATGTAGATAAATTTGCTACTGCACGCGAAACACAAAGATCAAAATTTTCTCTATACTCTTTCTGCTTTGCATAATCTTCTGCCCTTCCGTGAATTGTTCTTATCCCTGTCAATCCAAGTTGTTCAATTACTTCATTTAAAAATTTTACTCTTTTATTTAACGAATCCAAAAGAACAACTTTCAAATGTGGAAATGCTATTTTTAATGGAATTCCTGGAAATCCCGCTCCTGTTCCTACATCTATTACAGTCTTTACTTTTTCTAAATCTAATGCTTTTACTAAAGACAAACTATCTACAAAGTGTTTTTCATTCACTTCTTCATATTCTGTAATTCCAGTCAAATTCATAAAAGAATTCCACTCTACAAGTATTTCATAAAATTGATAGAACTGCTTTTTTTGTTTATCATCTAATACTATATCTAAATGTGCTAATTTTTCTTCAAATAGTTTACTCATTTTATCTTCTCCACTGTTCCATATATACAAGAAGAACCGAAATATCAGCTGGTGAAACACCTGAAATTCTAGATGCTTGTCCAATAGAAATTGGTCTATATTTTTTTAATTTCTGTACTGCTTCAATTCTAAGACTTTTTACGTCATCGTAATTAATATCATCTGGAATTCTCTTCGTTTCCAACTTTTTGAATTGTTCTACTTGCTTCATTTGACGAGTTATATATCCCTCGTATTTAATATAAATATTTACCTGTTCAATAACTTCATCACTTAATACTTTTCTCTTCTCATCAATCGGTGCAAGTGCCTCATAATTTAATTCTGGTCTTCGAATTAACTCTGCCAAAGTTATCCCCGAATTAAGTGGTGTACTTCCATACTTTTCCAAAAGTTCTTGTACTTTAGGATTTGCTCCAACATTGGTATGTTTAATTCTTTCTACTTCCTGAACAATCTGTTCTTCTTTTAATTTCAAATGCTCATATCGGTCATCTGAAATTAATCCAACTTTATATCCGATTTCTGTTAATCTTTGATCTGCATTATCTTGTCTCAATAACAAACGATATTCTGCACGAGAAGTCATCATACGGTATGGCTCATGGCTTTCTTTTGTTACTAAATCATCAATCAAAACACCAATATATCCTTCCGAACGATCTATAACAATCTGCTCTTTTCCAAGAAGTTTTAGCGCTGCATTTATTCCCGCAATCAAGCCCTGTGCTGCTGCCTCTTCATATCCGGAACTTCCATTAAATTGTCCCCCACTATAAAGTCCTTCTATTTTCTTAAATTCCAATGTTGGATATAACTGTCTTGCATCTATACAATCATATTCAATAGCATAGGCATTTCTCATAATTCTAGCATTTTCCAATCCAGGAACACTTCTATACATTTCATACTGTACGTCCTCTGGTAAAGAACTTGACATTCCACCGATATACATTTCATTTGTATCTAATCCTTCTGGTTCTATAAATACCTGATGTCTATCTTTGTCCGCGAATTTAACAACTTTGTCTTCTATAGACGGACAATATCGTGGTCCTGTTCCTTCAATCATTCCTGAAAATAGTGGTGAACGATCTAAGTTTTCTCGAATAATATTATGTGTTTTTTCATTTGTATACGTTAACCAACAAGATGCCTGTTCAATCTGTACATCTTTTGGATTTGTCGTAAAAGAGAAAGGAACAACTTTTTCATCTCCAAACTGCTCTTCCATTTTACTAAAATCGATGGAATTTTTATCAATTCTTGCAGGTGTTCCTGTTTTAAATCTATACATTTCTATTCCAAGATTTTTAAGACAATCTGTTAAATAGTTAGCTGCCTGTAGTCCATCTGGACCAGTTTCGTTGCTAATTTCTCCATAAATACATCTAGATTTCAAATATGTTCCTGTACATAAGACAACTGCTTTACAGTGATAAATAGCTCCTGAATATGTCTGAACACCACTCACTTTTCCATCTTCAACTAAAATATCGGTTACTTCTGCCTGTTTTAATTCCAAATTTTCTTGATTTTCCAATACACATCGCATTGTTTTACTATATTGTGCCTTATCTGCCTGCGCCCTAAGCGAATGTACCGCTGGTCCTTTTGATTTATTTAACATTTTAGACTGAATAAATGTTTTATCAATTACCTTACCCATTTCTCCGCCTAAAGCATCAATTTCTCTTACTAAATGTCCTTTTGATGTTCCGCCTATATTAGGGTTACATGGCATAAGAGCAACACTATTTATACTTACTGTAAACATAATTGTTTTTAAGCCTAGTCTTGCCGCAGCAAGCCCTGCCTCACAACCAGCATGGCCTGCTCCAATAACAACAACATCATACTTATCTTTATTTTCCCATACAGAATTTGCTGAATATTTCATTTACTAAATCTTCTCCTATCGTCTCACCTGTAATACTTCCCAAAGATTCATATGCATCCAACAAATCAATGGTATAAAAATCTTCAGGCATTCCATTTTCTATACTAATAACTACTTTTTTTAGACTCTCCGACGCATCTTGGAGTGCCGTTTTATGTCTTATATTTGTAATATATACCTCATCATTGAAGGAAATATCGCCATGGAAAAACATTTCTTTAAGTGTTTCTTCTAACTCTTTTATGCCCTGCTCTTCTTTTGCCGAAATAACAATTATTGGTTTATCCAATTTCTTTTGTAATTCTGTTTCTGTTACAACCATTTCCAAATCCGACTTATTCAGAAGAATAATAGCCTTTTTATCCTGTATCATCTTAATAATTTCTTCATCGTTTTCATCAAGTGGACGAGATGCATCTGCTACATAAATAATCAGATCTGCCTCATTTGCTTGAGTTTTTGCTTTATCAACTCCGATTCTTTCTACGACATCTTTTGTTTCACGAATTCCTGCAGTATCCATAACATTAAGACTTATGCCCTGTAATTGAATATTTTCTTCTAAAACATCTCTTGTGGTTCCTTCTATGTCTGTAACAATGGCACGCTCTTCGCCCACAAGAACATTTAGCAATGAAGATTTTCCTGCATTTGGCTTTCCAACAATAACTGTTTTTATTCCTTCTTTGATTATTCTACCATTATCTGCACTTATCAGCAACCTATCTATGTCCTCTAGTAGTTTATCCACAATTTCTTTTAGTTTTTCCCCATAACCATCTACACTAATATGCTCAGGATCATCTAAAGCAGTTTCTATAAATGCAGTATGATATAAAATTTCTTCTCTTACTTCCTTTATTTTCTTTTGTACCGAACCTTTTAGCTGACTTACAGAACTTTTTAAAGCATACTCATTTTTTGAATCAATAATATCAATAACCGCTTCTGCCTGCGATAAATCTATTTTTCCATTTAAAAATGCTCTTTTGGTAAATTCTCCTGGTTCAGCTGGTCTTGCACCATATTTAATAACCGTCTCCATAATTTTCTTCATTACATATATCCCACCATGGCAATCTATTTCCACAGTATCTTCTCCGGTATAACTATGTGGTGCTTTCATTAACATAACCAATACTTCATCAATCATTTCTTCTCCATCAGCAATGTATCCATAATGTATTGTATATGTCTTTTCTTCAATAAAATTTTTTTCTTTTTTTCCTCTGAATATCTTCTGAATAATCTCAATTGATTCATCGCCACTCATCCTGACAATACCAATTCCTGCACTGGACATTGCTGTTGCTATCGCTGCAATTGTATCTTTTTTCATCAAATCTTCCTTTCAAAAAAGGCAGCCTCTTTATAAAAGATGCCGCCTTTATTCTTAATATTTTCTTGCCAATGTTATAACTACTCTTCTATATGGTTCTTCACCTTCACTATGTGTAGATACATATTTGTCGCCCTGTAATGCTGAATGAATTACTCTTCTTTCATATGGATTCATCGGCTCAAGAGAAATTTGTTTTTTCGTTCTCTTAACTTTATACGCAATATTCTTTGCAAGATTTTCTAATGTTTCTTTTCTTCTTTGACGATAATTTTCTGTATCTAATTTCACACGAACATATTCTTCCTGTGACTTATTTGCAACACGATTTGTTAAATATTGAAGGGAATCTAAAGTTTGTCCTCTTTTTCCTATAAGAATTCCCATATTTTTACCCTTCATTTCAATATTTAACGCACCTTCCTCGTCAATATGAGAAACAATTTCAACTTCCATGCCCATTGTTTTTAATACATCCTGCAAAAATGATTCACAAGCTAATACTGTTGTATTTTCTACTGCTCCAAGTGTATGTTCTTTTTGCTCTTTAACAAGATGCTCTTCAACAATTTCCTGTTTAATTTCTTCCTTTATTTCTTCTACTTCAGGTGTTTCAACCTTTTTCCATGCCTTAATAACTGCTTGTTTACTTCCTATTCCAAGAAATCCGGTACTTCCCTTTTCAATAATATCGTATTCAACCTGATCGCTTGTAGCACCTAACTGAATAAGAGCCTCTGTAATCGCATCGTCCAATGTTTTTGCCGATACTGTAATTTCATTCATAATGAAACCCCCTTAGTTATTCTCATTAAATCTTTTTACCATATTTGCTTTTGATGCAAGACTTCCTTCTTTAGCATTTTTATTTACTTCTGCTACTTTTTTCAAACGTTCTTCTTTTTCTGCATCTGTCATCTTATGCACATTTGGTTCTTTAATATTTCTTACATTTCTTTGAGCCATTTCATTAATATTCTTAGCAGATGTTCCTTTTTTCTCACGTTTCTTCTTTGTTTTTTCCACATTCTTAGCAATCAAATCATCTACTGATATTTTTTCCAAATGCTTATTAATAATCAACTGTTGTACACATCGGACAACTGCACTGGCAATCCAATATAGACCCAAACCAGCTTGGAATGTAAAACACATAAATACAGATAACATCGGCATCATAACATTCATCATCTTCATCTGACTTGCCATTGGATTATCTGCTGTCTGTGTTGCTGATGCAGTCGCTGTCAACTTAATACTTAACCATTGTGTAATACCTGATAAAACAGGAATAATTAATGCTATAATAATTAGTACTAACGCCCCTGTCTTAACTCCATCCATAAACATTGTTTTTGGTGTTTCTGCAAGATTAATTCCGAGGAAACTATTTAGATGTTTTACATCTTGTTGTGTACTTTCTATAACTGGTTTCAAATTATTAAATTTATCTGCCAATGTATCCCAAGTACTATCCTGAAATTTATATAATACATCAATAATTGTATTTGTCTTTGTATAGTCAAACTGTTTCGGATCAATTAAAATAGGAGAAGCTTTTCCAATGCCTTCCATAATTTTTTGATAACCATCTGTTGCCATAATTCCTTTTACAAGAGGTGCATATGCATCTCTAATTCCACCTACATATGCTGGAATATGTTGAATTACTTGCCATAATCCAAGTAAAATTGGAAATTGAATTAAAAGTGAACCACATCCACCTGTCGGTGATGTTCCATATTTATCATAGACCAACTGTGTTTCTTCCTGCATCTTCAGCATAGATGTTTGGTCTCGTTTTCCTCTATACTTTTTCTGAATTGCCTGAAGTTCAGGATTCATTGCCGCAGACATCTTTGAAAACTTCTGCTGCTTAATTGTTAACGGTATTAATAATGTATAAATAATAATTGTAAATATAATAATACAGATACCGATATTTTCAATACCGAATAAACTGCTCATTACATTAAAAATACCGTCCATTAATTTTCCGAGCAACCATGCTATCTTTCCAATAATTGGCGTAGTTGCTTGTGTCAATAATGTACCAGTCATATTTTTTCCTCCTATATTCACTTTAAGGTACGGGGTCATAGCCCCCTTTTGAAAACGGATTACAACGCATAATTCTCCATATAGTAAGAAGACTTCCCTTAAAAGCACCATATTTTTCAATTGCTTCCAATCCGTATTCTGAACAGGTTGGTATATAAATACAGTGTGTTCTTACTTTTAATCCGGATAAATATTTTCTATAAAACTTAATTAGCATTATAAGCAGTCTCTTCACTTATTCCATCTCCAGTTTTCTTTTCCATCAGATTATATATATGATGAAGTTTTGCCAAGTGGACTAGGGCACTATCCATTTCTCTGTACGATTTATCTTTTGCTGATGCCCTCACAATCACAACTATATCATATCCACATTGCATATTACTTTCTTGTAGTCGATAACTTTCTCTAATTAACCGAGTTAGTCTGTGTCTTACTACACTATTTCCTACTTTTTTACTTACGGAAATTCCTATTCTATTTTTATTTAAATTATTTGATTTCTTATACATAACCAAATATTTATTCGCGTATGATTTACCGCGCCTATATACAATTTGAAAATCTCTATTTTTCTTTAAAGATTCGGAAAATTTCATCTTTCATCTCCCAATTTTTATAGAAGAAAAGGCCACATATATGCGGCCTACGCTGATAATTTCTTTCTTCCTTTTGCTCTTCTAGCAGCTAAAACTTTTCTTCCACCTGCTGTACTCATTCTTGCTCTGAATCCATGAACTTTCGCTCTAGATCTCTTTTTTGGTTGGAATGTCATTTTCATTGATATCCACCTCCTTAAACTCAAACCTATACTATATATATAAGTATATTATTTTTTAAAGACATCACTTTTGATTATAGTTATAAAACCGTTTTTCGTCAAGCAAAACCTACAATTTTATACTATTTTTTTCATTTCTCCACATTATCCACATTGTGTGGATAACTTGTGGATATCTCGGGGATATATTGTTAATTTTATGTGTATTTCGTATTTTTCCTCAACAGTTTCCCCCTATTTTACTAGGGTTTTCCATGTTTATAAAGTTATCCACATGATTTTTCATTGCCTAAAAATCAATTTTGATGTAAAATATACTGTATTATAGTATAGGTATAGTAGGTGTACTATGCACAAATGCAAGATTAGGAGTCGTTAATATGAATATCGTCAAGGAAAAGTGGAGTGAAATTATTGAAAAATTAAGAATTGAATATGGGCTTTCAAATGTATCTTTTAATACGTGGATAAAACCTTTAAAAGTACATGAAATCAAGGACAATACCGTTTTTCTTCTTTGTGAGTTAAAAGCAAGTATCGACCACATTAAACATAAATACGAACTTCCTTTACGTGTTTGTATCGCCGAAGTAACAGATGAGGAATATAACGTAGCTTTTATTTGTGAAGACGATATAAAAAAAACCGAAACAAAAGAAGAAAACCAAAAAATTAAAACTATTATTGAACAAGCTAACCTAAATCACAAATACACCTTTGATACTTTTGTCGTAGGTAACAATAACCAATTTGCCCATGCAGCTTCTTTAGCTGTTGCCGAATCTCCAGGAGAAGTATATAATCCCCTCTTTTTATACGGGGGTGTAGGATTAGGGAAAACCCATCTTATGCATTCAATTGCACATTTTATATTGGAAGAAGATCCGACAAAAAAAGTATTATATGTTACAAGTGAAACCTTTACAAATGAACTAATTGAAGCAATCAAAAGCGGTCGAACCGGCAATGAATCCACAATGACTTCATTCAGAGAAAAGTACCGTAATATTGATGTGCTTTTAATTGATGACGTCCAATTTATCATAGGAAAAGAAAGTACACAGGAAGAATTTTTCCATACTTTTAACCACCTTCATGTGTCAGGAAAACAAATTATCCTTTCTAGTGATAAACCACCAAAAGACTTCGAAACACTAGAAGCACGTCTTCGCACCCGGTTTGAATGGGGACTTATTGCCGATATTTCTTCTCCAGATTATGAAACAAGAATGGCCATTCTTCAGAAGAAAATAGAACTGGATAATTTAGATGTTTATCATATTCCTGATGATGTTGTTGAATATATTGCCAACAATGTCAAATCAAATATTCGTGAATTGGAAGGGTCACTCAATAAATTAATTGCACTTTACAAACTAAACTATAACTCTTCCAAGGAGATCGACATTCCTTTAGCTGCAGAAGCCTTAAAGGATATTATTTCTCCAAATGAAAATCGAACAATTACTATTGATTTAATTATAGATGTTGTCGCAGAACACTTTAATGTATCCGTTGCTGACTTAAAAAGCGGTAAACGCAATTCAGAAATTGTTATGCCAAGACAAATTGCAATGTATCTGTGTCGAACAATGATCGATACACCTTTAAAATCCATTGGAATTATTCTTGGAGGTCGAGATCACTCGACTATTAACCATGGTGTGGATAAAATTAAGGCCGAGTTGAAAACTAATGATACACTTAACAATACAATTGACATTATTAAGAAAAAATTAAATCCAGTTTAAAAGTTATCCTTAAAGGTTACACACATTATAACGCAGATATTAACATACTTATCCAACCTTAAAATGCTTTTATTTACGGGTTTAAGGGGAGTTATCCACATATCCCCAGCCCCTACGGCTAATAAGGCGGATATCTTTTATATTATTTACTCTCTATGGGGATTGTGAAAGGAGTTAACAACACATGAAAATTATTTGTACAAAATCAAATTTAGTAAAAGGTGTAAACATCGTATCTAAGGCAGTACCCTCAAAAACAACAATGCCTATACTTGAATGTATTTTGATAGATGCAACAACAGACATTATTAAGTTAACAGCTAACGATATGGAACTTGGTATTGAAACAAGTATTGAAGGAAATATTATCGAAAAAGGTTTAATTGCTCTTGATGCAAAAATCTTTTCTGAAATTGTTAGAAAATTACCTGATAATGAAGTTGTTATTGAAACACAACCAAATCTTCAAACAATAATTACTTGTGAAAAAGCAAAATTTAATATTGCTGGAAAATCAGGAGAAGAATTTTCATATTTACCATATATCGAAAAAGAAGAACCAGTGGAATTATCACAGTTTACATTAAAAGAAATTATTAGACAGACAATCTTTACTATTTCTGATCATGATAGCAATAAATTGATGACGGGAGAATTGTTTGAAATAAGCGAAAATATTCTGAAAGTGATTGCGCTGGACGGACACCGTATTTCGATTAGAAAAGTAGAATTAATGAATAATTATACATCGAAGAAAGTAATTGTTCCTGGCAAGACCTTAATTGAAGTTAGTAAAATTCTTTCAGGTGAAGTAGATAGTAAAGTAAATATCTATTTTACAGAAAATCATATTGTATTTGAATTTGATAGAACAGTGGTTGTATCTCGTTTGATTGAAGGAGAATACTTTAAAATTGATCAGATGCTTTCAAGCGATTACGAAACAAAAGTTAGAATGAATAAAAAAGAATTGTTAAATTGTATTGATAGAGCTATGCTTCTTGTTAAAGAAGGAGATAAAAAACCAATTATTATCAATATTGGTGATGATACAATGGAATTAAAGATTCAATCACAATTTGGCTCAATGAACGAGGACATTTTAATTACCAAAGAAGGAAAGGATTTACTAATTGGTTTTAATCCTAAATTTTTAATGGACGCTCTTCGTGTTATTGAGGATGAAGAAATTAATGTTTATTTAACAAATGCAAAAGCGCCTTGTTTTATAAGAGATGAAAAAGAAAGTTACATTTACCTGATTTTACCGGTAAATTTTAATGCGGTGGTGTAGATATGGAAAAAATAAAATTAAGAGATGAATTTATTAAATTAGGACAAGCATTAAAGGCAGCTGGATTGGTTGAATCTGGTGTAGAAGCAAAAGAAGTTATTCAGGACGGATTCGTTCAGGTGAATGGTGAAGTTGATACAAGAAGAGGTAGAAAATTGTATGACGGAGATGTTGTCTTTTTTGATGGAGAAGAAATTCAGATAGAAAAATGATTATTAAATCTTTAAAGCTTAAAAATTTTAGAAATTATGATTTGTTAAACCTCGATTTTGATGATGCAACAAACATTCTTTATGGCGATAACGCACAAGGTAAGACAAATATTTTGGAGGCAATTTATTTGTCAGGAACAACCAAATCACATAGAGGAACAAAAGATAGAGACATGATAAGATTTGGGCAAGAGGAGTCTCATATCGAGACAATTATTGAAAAAAAAGGAATCGAATTTAAAATTGATTTTCACTTAAAGAAAAATAGCCCCAAGGGAATAGCTATCAATAAAATGCCGATTCGAAAAGCAAGTGAATTATTTGGGATTGTTCATCTTGTGTTTTTTTCGCCAGAAGATTTAAATATTATTAAGAATGGTCCAGCAGAAAGAAGAAGGTTTATTGATTTAGAACTTTCTCAGTTAGACAAAGTATATTTGAATGATTTAGCAAACTATAATCGTATCATTAACCAGAGAAATAAACTTTTAAAAGATATTTATAGTCGAGATGATTTGATTACCACTCTAGATGTGTGGGACATGCAGATGGCTCACTACGGAAATAGGGTTATGCATAGACGAGAAAAGTTCATTGAACAAATAAATGAAATCATTGAAGAGGTTCATGGAAAATTAACTGGTGGTAAAGAAAAATTAAATTTGTTTTATGAGAAAAGTATAGGGGATGCGGATTTTTCTGAGGTGATTCAGAAAAACAGAGAAAGAGATATTCGAATGAAGAGTACATCTGTGGGGCCGCATAGAGATGATATATGTTTTAAGACAGAAGACTTGGATATTAGAAAATTTGGTTCACAAGGTCAACAGCGAACAGCTGCATTGTCTTTAAAACTTTCAGAGATAGAATTGGTAAAACTGTTAATACAAGATACACCTATTTTGTTATTAGATGATGTATTATCAGAGCTAGATAAAAATAGGCAAAATTATTTATTGGATAGTATAAAAAACATACAGACAATTGTTACATGTACGGGAGTAGATGAGTTTGTTAATAGACGCTTTTTAGTAAATAAAATATTTTATGTTAATGGTGGAGAAGTAAAGAAAGAAAATTAGGAGGATTTATATGAGTACAGAATATGGTGCAGATCAGATTCAAATACTGGAAGGATTGGAAGCGGTAAGAAAAAGACCGGGAATGTACATTGGAAGTACATCTCTAAGAGGACTTCACCATCTGGTGTACGAAATTGTAGACAATGCAGTTGATGAGGCGCTTGCAGGGTATTGTGATACAATTTATGTATCGATTAATAAAGATAATTCCATTACAGTTATTGATAATGGGCGCGGAATCCCTGTTGGAATTAATCACAAATCGGGACTTCCAGCAGTTGAAGTTGTGTTTACAGTCCTTCATGCAGGCGGTAAGTTCGGTGGAGGAGGATACAAAGTATCCGGTGGACTCCATGGAGTAGGTGCGTCAGTTGTAAATGCACTTTCAGAATGGCTTGAAGTAGAAATTTATAAAGACGGAAAAATATATAAACAGCGTTATGAGAGAGGCCATGTAATGCACAAATTAGAAGTTACAGGGACTTGCGAATTAGAAAAAACAGGAACAAAAGTAACGTTTTTACCAGATAAAGAAATTTTTGAAGAAACAATTTTTGATTATGATACGTTAAAACAACGTTTTAGAGAAATGGCATTTTTAACAAAAAATTTAAAAATTGTTTGTGTAGATGAGCGTCCAGATGAACGTATAGAGAAAACTTTTCATTACGAAGGTGGTATAAAGGAATTTGTAACATACTTAAATAAAAGTAAAACACCTTTATACGAGCAAATTATTTATTGCGAAGGTGAAAAAGATGGTGTGGTTGTAGAAGTAGCTATGCAACATAACGATTCTTATAGTGACAACACATATGGTTTTGTAAACAACATTACAACTCCAGAAGGTGGAACACATGTGATAGGTTTTAGAAATGCTCTTACAAAAACATTTAATGACTATGCAAGAAAGAATAAGTTATTAAAGGACAATGAACCTAATCTATCAGGAGAAGATATAAGAGAAGGTTTAACTGCGATAGTAAGTGTAAAAATCGGAGATCCTCAATTTGAAGGACAAACAAAGCAGAAATTAGGCAATAGTGAAGCAAGAGGTGCGGTGGATAATATTGTTAGTACACAGCTACAAATATTTTTAGAACAGAATCCAAATGTTGCTAAAATGACAGTAGAGAAATCTGTTATGGCACAACGTGCAAGGGAAGCAGCAAGAAAGGCGAGAGATTTAACTCGAAGAAAATCTGCTCTAGAAACAATGTCACTTCCAGGAAAACTTGCAGATTGCTCAGATAAAGATCCAGCAAACTGCGAAATTTATATTGTCGAAGGGGATTCTGCGGGAGGTTCAGCGAAAACAGCTAGAGATAGAGCAACGCAAGCTATTTTGCCATTGCGTGGAAAAATTTTAAATGTAGAGAAGGCGAGATTAGATAAAATTTATGCTAATGCAGAAATTAAAGCAATGATTACTGCATTTGGTACAGGAATTCAAGAGGATTTTGATATATCTAAATTGCGTTATCATAAAATTATTATTATGACAGATGCCGATGTAGATGGTGCCCATATTAGTACATTATTATTGACTTTCTTATATCGTTTTATGCCAGAGCTGATCAAAGAAGGGTATGTATATCTTGCACAACCACCTCTTTACAAACTCGAAAAAAATAAAAAAGTATGGTACGCATACAGTGATGAAGAGTTGAATAAAATTCTCACAGAAGTAGGAAGAGATGGAAGTAACAAAATTCAAAGATATAAAGGTCTTGGAGAAATGGATGCAGAACAGTTGTGGGAAACAACAATGTCACCAGAGCATAGAGTATTACTTCGTGTCACAATGGACGAGGAAACATCTTCGGAACTTGATTTAACATTCACAACCCTAATGGGCGATAAAGTAGAGCCTAGAAGAGAATTTATTGAGGAAAATGCAAAATATGTCCAGAATTTAGATGTCTAGGATAGTCAGAAGGAGAAGAGAAAATGGAAGATAATATTTTTGATAAAGTTCATGATGTTGACCTAAAAAAGACAATGGAAAGTTCATATATCGATTATGCCATGAGTGTTATTGCTTCTCGTGCATTGCCTGATGTCAGAGATGGATTAAAGCCTGTGCAGAGAAGAATTTTATATTCAATGATAGAGTTGAATAATGGACCAGATAAACCACATCGTAAATGTGCACGTATCGTTGGAGATACAATGGGTAAATATCATCCACATGGTGATAGTTCTATTTATGGCGCATTAGTAAATATGGCACAGGAATGGTCTACAAGATATCCACTTGTAGATGGACATGGAAATTTTGGTTCTGTAGATGGTGATGGGGCAGCTGCAATGCGTTATACAGAAGCAAGATTAAGTAAAATTTCTATGGAGCTAACAGCGGATATTAACAAAGATACAGTTGATTTTGTTCCAAACTTTGATGAGACAGAAAAAGAACCTGCTGTGCTTCCAGCAAGATTTCCGAATCTTCTTGTAAATGGAACTTCTGGAATTGCTGTTGGTATGGCGACAAATATACCACCACATAACTTAAAAGAAATTATTAATGCGGTTGTTAAAATTATTGATGACCAAATTGAAGAAACTGGGGAGACAACAATTGAGGATATTTTACAAATTGTAAAAGGTCCCGATTTTCCAACAGGGGCTACAATTCTTGGAACAAGAGGAATTGAGGAAGCATACCGTACAGGACGTGGAAAAATTCGTGTTCGTGCAGTGACAGATATTGAACCTATGCAGAATGGGAAAAGCCGTATTGTTGTTAAAGAACTTCCTTACATGGTAAATAAAGCAAGATTAATTGAAAAAATTGCAGAACTTGTTCGTGATAAGAAAATAGATGGAATTACAGACTTAAGTGATCAATCAAATCGAGAAGGTATGAGAATTTGTATAGAACTTCGTCGAGATGCAAATGCAAATGTTATTTTGAATCAGTTATATAAACATACACAAATGCAAGATACATTTGGTGTGATTATGCTTGCTTTGGTAAATAATGAACCTAGGGTTATGAACTTACTAGATATGTTAAAGCATTATTTAAAACATCAAGAAGAAGTTGTGACAAGAAGAACTAAATATGAACTGAATAAAGCAGAAGAACGTGCTCATATTTTACAGGGATTATTAATTGCTTTAGATAATATCGATGAAGTTATTAGAATTATAAGAGGCTCAAAAACAACGCAGATTGCAAAAGAGGGATTGATTGCAGCATTTGACTTAACAGAAGTACAGGCACAGGCTATTGTGGATATGAGACTTCGTGCGTTAACCGGTTTGGAAAGAGAAAAACTGGAAACAGAGTACAAGGAATTAATGAAAAAAATCGAAGAATTGAAAGCAATTCTTGCAGATAGAAAATTATTATTAGGTGTTATCAAAGAAGAAATAGTAGTTATTCGTGATAAATATGGGGATGAAAGAAGAACTACAATTGGATTTGATGAATATGATATTTCCATGGAAGATTTAATTCCAAAAGAAAATGTTGTAATTACAATGACAAAACTTGGTTATATTAAACGTATGACAGTAGATACGTTTAAGAGCCAAAATAGAGGTGGAAAAGGCATAAAGGGAATGCAGACTTTGGAAGAAGATTACATTGAGGACCTATTTATGACAAGTACCCACCATTATGTTATGTTCTTTACAAATAAAGGAAGAGTTTATAGACTAAAAGCATATGAAATTCCAGAAGCAAGTAGAACTGCAAGAGGGACAGCTATTATTAACTTACTTCAGTTGATGTCAGAAGAAAAGATTACAGCTATTATTCCAATTAAAGAATATGTGCAGGGTGAATACTTATTTATGGCAACAAAGAAAGGACTTGTGAAAAAGACCCCTATTACAGATTATGCAAATGTAAGAAAAACAGGGCTTGCGGCAATTACACTTCGAGAGGAAGATGAATTAATTGAAGTAAAGGCAACAGATAATGAAAAGGATATTATTTTAGTAACAAAATATGGCCAGTGTATTCGTTTTAATGAAAAAGATGTCCGTTCAACAGGACGTACATCTATGGGAGTAAGAGGAATGAATCTTGGTGATAGAGATGAAGTTGTTGGAATGCAATTAAATACGCAAGGAGAACATCTATTAATCGTTTCCGAAAAAGGAATGGGTAAACGTACGGAGATGACTGAATTTACAAGTCAGAATCGTGGAGGTAAAGGAGTTAAATGTTATAAAATTACAGAAAAGACAGGTAATGTAGTAGGCGTTAAGGCAGTCAGTGAAGAAAATGAAATAATGATTATTAACACAGAAGGTATTATCATTCGTATGGAATGCAGTAGCATTTCTGTTTTAGGACGTATTACTTCAGGGGTAAAATTGATTAATTTGCATGAGAATGAGAAGGTTGCAAGTATTGCAAAAGTAAGAGAAACTTCTGAGTTAAAAGAAGATGTGGAAGAGGAAAAATAGAAAAAAGTAAAAGTTTATTCAACTGTTCGCATTCAAGTTAACAATCAAAAAGATAAAAATTTTTCTGCCGGTAGGTTAATCCTACTGGCAGTCTTTATTTTCATAAATTTCATGATAAAATGATTTTATGTATATAATTATATGTTGAAATGAGGGAAAAAAATGAGAACATTTTATATAAATGGTAAAATTATTACGATGGAAGAAGAAGGAGAGTTATATGCAGAGGCAGTCTGCGTAGAAAAGGGAAGAATTATTTCTGTGGGGAAAAAAGAAATTGTTTTTGCATTAAAACAAATGGGAGATGAAGTAATTGATTTAAATGGGAAAACAATGCTTCCTGGTTTTATTGATGCACATTCGCATTTTATAGGAACGGCCAACACAATGACACAGTGTGATTTGTCAGTGTGTAAGGATTTCGCTGATATTATTCAAACTATGAAAAATTTTAAAGAAAAGAGAATGTTATCTGATGAAGCTTGGATTATTGGAAGCAATTATGATCAAAACTTTTTGAAAGAAGGAAGACATCCAGATAAAAATGTTTTAGATAAAATTAGTACAACAAATCCAATACTTTTAGTACACGCATCATCTCATATGGGAGTTACTAATAGTAAAGGCTTAGAAATACAAAAAATAGATGAAAAAACGAAAGATTTTGATGGTGGAAAATATGGAAGAATTTCAGGAACAAATGAACCGAATGGTTACATGGAAGAAAACGTATTTTTGGAATTTCAATCAAAAGTTCCAATGCAATCTATGGAAACATTAATTTCTTGTATTGAAGAAGCACAAAAAATGTATGCAAGTTATGGAGTTACAACTATACAGGATGGAATGGTAGGAAAACCTCTATTTCAATTATTACAGTATGTTTCTTCAACAAGTAAGTTATATTTGGATGTAGTTGGATATGCAGACATAATGACACTTGGAGAAATATTTGAAGAACAACCTATGTATGCAAATCAGTATCATAATCATTTTAAACTGGGAGGATTTAAAATATTTTTAGATGGTTCACCACAAGGAAAGACAGCTTGGATGACAAAACCATATGAAAATGAAGATGATTATAAAGGATATCCAATTCATAGTGATGAAGAGTTAAAGAAATATATATGTCTTGCGTTAGATAAAAAACAACAGTTGTTGGCACATTGTAATGGAGATGCAGCGGCAGAGCAGTATGTTTCTATGTTTATGAATGTGTTAAAAGAAAGAAAAGAAAAAGATATTTTTCGTGCAGTTATGATTCATGCACAACTTGTAAGAAAAGACCAATTAGAAAGAATGGCAAAAATTGGTATGATGCCAAGCTTCTTTGTTGTACACACATATTATTGGGGAGACATTCATTTAAAAAATTTTGGTTTGGAAAGAGGAAGTCAAATTTCACCTGTAAAGGATGCAGTGGATTTACAAATGAAATATACATTCCATCAAGATACACCGGTTGTTCCACCAGATATGATGCTTACTATTTCTTCAGCAGTAAATAGAGTGTCTAAAACAGGACAGAACGTAGGTAAAAATCAGTGTGTTTCGATATTAGATGCATTGAAAGCAGTTACAAGTTATGCTGCGTATCAGTATTTTGAAGAAAATGAAAAAGGAACAATTGCAAAATGGAAATACGCCGATTTTGTTGTATTAGATAAAAATCCTTTGGAAACCAGAAAAGAAGAAATTGCTGACATTAAAGTGGTTATGACAATAAAAGAAAATAAAATCATTTATAAGAATGGAGAAAAAGAAAATGAATCAGCGGAGTAAAGGAATAGTTTTAGCAATCACAACAGCGGTGATGTGGGGGATTATGGGAATTTTTGTGAGAGATTTATCTTCTTACAAATTTTCGAATATTGAAATTTCATTTTTTAGATGTGCTTTAGCTGGGATAGCCTATTTTATTTTTTTATTGTTTACGAAACCATCCGCACTTAAAATAAATATGAAAGGATTGTTTATTTGCTTTTTCTATGGGGCTATTTCATACAGTATTAGTTTTGTAAGTTATAGTGTATCCGTTTCAAGAATACCGGTTGGAGTTGCTACAGTTCTAATGTTTATGAGCCCGATTTGGGTAGCAATTCTTAGTACAATTTTGTTTAAAGAAAAGTTAGAAAAAACAAAAATTGTCACGATTTTTATCTGTTTTATTGGAGCAATACTTGTAGCCAATTTGATTGGACAAGGAAATATTAGATTAGATGCTATAGGAATTTTAGCAGGAATTATAAATGGAATTGGTGTTGCATTGCAAATTTTACTTCCTAAATTTTTTGCAAAAGAGTATGATAGAGATACGTTGCTTGTTTATGGCTTTTTAGGAGCAACTGCTGTATTAGCAATTGGAATGGATTTTGGTGCGGTTGTATCGCATATTTCAACTACTCCTATGATAAATTTATTATGGGATTTATTTGGAATTGGAATTTTATGTACGATGGTTGCAAATGTAGCTTGTGTAAAATCAACAGAGTATGTTGAGGCTACAACAACAAGTATACTTTCTGCATTGGAAGTTGTAGTAGGAACAATAGTAGGGTTTATGGTTTTCCATGAACATTTAACTGTTTTACAAATAATAGGTGTAATTATAATTGTTACAGGAGCAGTAGGCTCTGAAATTTATGCTCCCAAAAAGAAAGGAAAAAATGAATGTATACAGTAATCATTGCAGATGATGAAGAAGAAATTAGACGTTCTCTTATTAGAAAAATAGATTGGGAAAATATTGGATTTAAAGTTATAGGAGAAGCGGCAAATGGAGAAGATGCATTGGAATTAGTTGAGAAACTAGAACCTGATTTATTATTGACAGATGTAAAAATGCCGTTTATATCAGGAATTGAATTAGCAAGACAGGTAAGGGAAATAAGGCCTACTATTCAGATTGCATTTTTGAGTGGATATGATGATTTCTCTTATGCACAGCAAGCAATTCAGTATAATATTGTAAGTTATATGCTTAAACCAATTTCTTCAGAGGAAATAACGAATGAATTGAAAAATATAAAACTAAAAATTGAAAGAAAATTTGAAGAATTTTCTACAAAGGCACCTAATTCAGAAAAAATGGAAAAATCTGAGTTTTTAATGCCATTGTTATTGGATAGTTTTCAAAAAGAACGTTCTGAGGAAGAAAAAAGAAGTCTTTTAGAAAAGGCAGTAGAATGTGGTGTTCTTGAACCTGGAAACTTAGATGTATTGAAGTATGTTGTTATTGTCACACGTATTTTAGATGAAAATGGAGAAGTTTGTACAGATAGGACAAGTGTAAATGCTGTTGATATCATTTTAAAGAAATATGTTAAACATTCTAGCGTATATATTCAAGGAAAAGTTGTTTCATTACTTAGTGCAACTAAAATGGGATTGAATAAATATCTTCACATTATTGTAGAAGATATTAGCCAAAGTGTTCAGAGAATTATGGGATTAAATTGTAGAATTGGTGTTAGTCGTATAGGGGAAGATTTGTCTTGTATTCATGAATGCTATTTAGAGGCTATGAATGCTATAAGTTATTCAAAGAAGAATAGAAGAAATATTCACTTTATTGGTGATGAAGAGAGAATAGATACACTAGATCAAGAATCGGTACAGCAAACAATACAGGATATTGAAAATTTAATTCGAAGTGGAAGCCAAGAAGAAATTAGAGAATATTTTATTTCTTTTGGAAAAATAATTGAACAGAAAAAAATTGCTCAGATAGCTATTAATTTTATTTTTGTGCAGTTGATTGCATCTGTGTTTCAAGTAGTATATGCAGTTGCAGGAAATGATGCAGTGCAGACGATACAGAAAAATTTTGCTTTTTATAATATGCCTGTGTTAGCAGGAAATATAGAGGCTGCTTTAAAATATTATGAAGAAATTTGTTTGATGGCACGAAACATAGTGTCAGAACAGCGAAAAAAGAGTAGTGAAGTATTATGTGAAAATACGATTCGGATTATTAATGAAAAATATATGGATCCTAATCTTTCGTTATCTGATGTAAGTAGTGAAAATTCGGTAAGTCCGAATTATTTAAGTGCAGTCATTAAACGGGAAAATGGCAGTACTTTTAAAGATTTATTAACAAAGAGACGAATTGAGAAGGCAGAGGAATTACTTCTTTGTACTTCAATGAAAATTAGAGAGATAGCAGAAAAATGTGGATATAACGATCAGCATTATTTTAGTTATTGTTTTAAAAAGTATACAGGTATGTCGCCAAATGCTTGCAGGAGAAATCATGAAGAAAACAAAGAATAAACGAAATATCATAAAAAAAATTTCGCTTTCAGAGATGCTTATTGGTATTGTCGTTGTAATTGTATTGGTGCTCACTTTAATGTTTTTCTTTACATTTGTTAATATTTATAAGAATACAACAGAAGAAAGTGTTGTTACAAGTAGTGAGCAGGCTGTTTTACAGGTGAAGAATACAGTAGAAAATTATACGAGTGATATGGAAGTCTTGATGAAAATGATTCAAAAAAATATCAGTCAAGGAGAAAAAGATACAGACACATATTTGAATAACTTAATTGGTATTCGACAAGATATTGTAGCAATTACAACATATGATGAAAATGGAAAATTATTAAAAGCATGGTCTGATCAGAAAAGATTAAAAGAGAATATTTTAAAAAATCTTTCTTTTAATCAAAATATTTCAAAAGAAAATTCAAAAATGTTAAATATTACAAAGCCACATGTAGAGTCTTTATTTGTGGACTATTATCCTTGGGTTGTTACTATTTCACAACAGATGAAAAATGCTAAGAATGAAACAATTCAAGTTGCATTGGATATTCAGTTTTCCCAAATTGCAAATTATATTGATGAGGTTGGAATAGGACAACATGGTTATTGTTATATAGCAGACAACAAGGGGAATATTATTTATCACCCACAACAACAATTGATTTATTCGGGATTGAAAGAAGAACAATATAACTATTTAAAAGATGGTTCTCATGTAGAAAAAGATGCAATCTATTCTGTACAGTCATTAGATAATTGTGAATGGAAAATTATAGGTGTGTGTTATATTGATGAGATGATAACGAATAAAGTAAATCATATTATGAAAACATTGTTTGTTATCTTTTTAGTAGTTGTATTATTCACAGTAATTATTATTCGATTATTTTCTAAACTTTTTTCTAATCCTGCAAAAGAACTAGCTAATGCTATGAGAGAATTTGAAAAGGATACAAATCATTTTGAATTTAAAATGATTGAAGGAACAGCGGAAATTACTTCTCTTACAGAATCTTTTGAACATATGGTTATTCAAATTAAAGAATTAGTAGAGAAAGTGAGACAGGAAGAAATTACGTTGAGAAAAACGGAATTAAAAGCTCTTCAGGCACAAATAAATCCACACTTTCTTTATAATACATTAGATGCAATTGCGTGGTTATGTGAGGAAGAAAGATATAAGGATGCTGTTGAAATGGTAAATTCCCTTGCAAAATTATTTAGAATAAGTATAAGCAGAGGACATGAACTTATTACAATCGAAAAAGAGGTACAACATGCGAAAAGTTACTTAAAAATTCAAAATTTCCGTTACAAAAATCAATTTACATATTCTTTTGATATAGATGAGGAATGTTTAGGTTACCTCTGCAATAAAATTACATTACAGCCAATTATTGAAAATTCTATTTATCATGGAATTGATCGGATGGTAGATGAAGGAAAAATAAACATAGGAATACATCAAAAAGAAGATAAAATTATTTTTACAATAGAAGATAATGGTGTGGGTATGACTATGGAACAATGCGAGGAAATATTACATCAAGACGCAAGTGATCGAGTAGGAATCGGAATTAAAAATGTAAATGACCGAATTAAAATTTATTTTGGAGAGCAATATGGGTTGACAATTCAAAGTGAATTGGACGAAGGAACACGTGTAACAATAAGCATGCCTAAAATAACGGAGAAAGATTATGGTGAGAAATAAGAAAAAGATATTTATACTTTTTTGTATATGTATATTAGTTTTATCTGGCTGTGGAGTAAAAAAAAGTGAAAATCTTCAAAAGCGAAAAGTAGCTGTTATTATGAAATCTACAGAATCAGCTTTTTTTAAGGCAGTAAGTTCAGGTGCAAATGCAGCAGGAACAGCATATAACATGGATATTTTATTTGAAGGTCCTAGAAATGAAGAAGATTATGTGACACAAAATAAAATGATAGAAAAGGCAATTGAAGAAAAATATGATGCGATTATATTTTCGGCAGTTGATTATAATGCAAATGCTAAAGCAATTGAGAAAGCAGCTCAGGCAGGTATTAAAATAATTGTTATTGATAGTGATGTAAATAGCAAAAAAGTAGACTGTAGAATAAGTACAAACAATTACAATGCAGGGAAAATGGCAGGAGAAGCTGTATTAAAAAATAAAGAAAAGGAATTACATATTGGAATTGTAAATTTTGATAAAAACTCAAAAAACGGACAAGAGAGAGAGCGTGGCTTTAAAGATTTTATCAAAAAAGATAATCGTGTAAAAAACGTGGAAACAATTAATGTTATTTCTACAGTAGAACAGGCAAAAGAACAAACAAAAGAGTTTTTAAAAAATCATCAGAAAATGAATGTGCTCGTTACCTTTAATGAGTGGACAAGTCTTGGTGTAGGATATGCAGTTAAAGAGCTTGGTATACAGGACAAAATGCAAGTAATTGCTTTTGATAATAATGTAGTTTCTGTTGGAATGTTGGAAACTGGAGAAGTAGACGCATTAATTGTACAGAATCCATATGCGATGGGCTATTTAGGCGTGGAAAGTGCATATAATCTTTTAAATAGAATTTCACTAAAGGATAAAGAGGTAAATACAGAAACAATTTGTGCCACAAGAAAAAATATGTATGATGAAGAATATCAAAAAATATTGTTTGCATTTGAGTAAAAGTGTAAAAAATCATACAAAAAGAGTAAATAATTTAATATAAATTTATAGAAGGATATGCTATAATAAGTTCATCGATGATTAGCAAAGGGAGGAAACAATCATGAAAAAGAAACTATTAGCAGCTGTTCTTTGCGTAGCAATGGTAGCAGCAACACTTGTTGGATGTGGTTCATCTAGTGACGGAAAAAAAGATGGAGACAAAAAATCAGATTTAAAAGTAGGTGTATTCTATTACACATATGCTGATACTTACATTTCTTCAGTTCGTACAGCACTTGATAAACAATTAGATGAAATGGGTGTTGATTATCAGGATTATGATGGAAATAGTAACCAGACAACACAGAATGAACAGATTGATACAGCAATTCAGTCAGGAACAAACTTATTAGTTGTAAATATCGTAACATCAGGTTCAAATGATGCTTCTACACAGATTATTGAAAAAGCAAAAGCAGCAGATGTACCTGTAATCTTCTTCAACCGTGCAGTAGAAGATCCAAAAGGAAAAGAAGGTGCAGTACTTAAAACATATGATAAATGTGCATTCGTTGGAACAGATGCTCCAGAAGCAGGTCATATGCAAGGTGAAATGATTGGTGATTACTTAGTTAAAAATTTTGACAAAGTAGACCTTAACAAAGATGGAAAAATTTCTTACGCAATGTTCATGGGACAGTTGGGAAATGTTGAAGCAATCTACCGTACACAGTATGGTGTAGAAGATGCTAACAAGAAATTAGTTGAAGCAGGAAAACCTGAATTACAGTTCTTCGATTCATCTAACAAAGATAAATATCAAGTAGACCAAGATGGTAACTGGAGTGCTGGTGCAGCTAACAACTACATGACAACAAATCTTTCACAGTACAATGAAGGTAACAAAAACATGATCGAACTTGTTATTTGTAATAATGACGGTATGGCAGAAGGTGTTGTAGCAGCATTAAATGATAAAGGTTGGAACAAAGGTGATGCAGCTAAAACAATCCCTGTATTTGGTGTAGATGCTACAGATGCAGCTAAGAAATTAATTGCTGACGGAAAAATGGTTGGTACAATTAAACAAGATGCAGAAGGTATGGCTAAATGTATCGCAGATTTAACAAAGAATGCATCTGAAGGAAAAGATTTAATGGACGGAACAGATTCATATAACAAATCTAAAGAAGTTAAAACAAAAATTTATATTCCTTATGGAATTTATACAGGTGAAGGTAAATAATCGGGACTGTAAAATAAAACATAAGAAAGCAGCTGCCAAAAGTTGACGGCTGCTTTCTTAAAGTCTAAATCTAAGAGAATGGAGGAATAGTCATGGCAAATGATGTTCTTTTGCAGATGAGTCATATCAGTAAAGAATTTCCAGGTGTTAAGGCACTTGATGATGTTTCCTTAACTGTAAAGAGAGGAACAGTACATGCCCTTATGGGTGAAAATGGTGCAGGAAAATCTACGCTGATGAAATGTCTGTTTGGAATGTATAAGAAAGATGGCGGAACAATTAAATTAGAAGGAAAAGAAGTAGATTTTAAAAATTCTAAAGAAGCATTGGAAAATGGTGTTGCAATGGTTCACCAAGAATTGAATCAAGCATTAAAACGTAATGTAATGGATAATATTTGGCTTGGACGTTATCCAAAAGTTGCAGGAGTAATGGTAAATGAAAAGAAAATTTACCAAGATACAATGGATGTATTTAAAGAATTGGAAATTGATGTAGATCCAAAAAGAGTTATGAGTACTATGCCAGTTTCTCAAAGACAAATGGTTGAAATTGCAAAAGCTGTTTCATTCAATTCAAAAGTAATTGTATTTGATGAACCTACTTCATCACTTACAGAAGAAGAAGTAGAACACTTATTTAAAATCATCAATATGTTAAGAGATCGTGGAGTAGGTATTATTTATATTTCTCATAAAATGGCAGAAATCAAAAGAATTTCTGATGAAATTACTGTTATGCGTGATGGTACATGGGTTGCAACAAAACCAGCTGATGAATTATCTATGGACGATATTATTAGATTAATGGTAGGTCGTGAGTTAACAAATCAGTTTCCACCAAAAACAAATAAACCAGGAGAAGTAGCATTAGAAGTACAAGGATTAACTGCGCAATATTCTTCGTTGAAAGATGTTTCCTTTAATGTAAGAAAAGGAGAAATTGTTGGTCTTGCAGGATTGGATGGAAGTGGACGTACAGAAACTTTAGAAAATATTTTTGGTATTGCTACAAGACATTCAGGTACAATTAAGTTAGATGGTAAAGTAGTAAAGAATCGTAATTCGCGTGAATCTATTAAAAATGGTTTTGCATTATTAACAGAAGAAAGACGTGCAACAGGTATTTTTGGAATTTTAAGTATTCGTGAAAATACAGTTATTTCAAGTTTGAAAAAACATAAGAAAGCTGGTTTGTATTTAAGTGAAAAATCAATGAAAAAAGATACACAGTGGTCTATCGATGCAATGCATACAAAAACACCTACACAAGAAACAAAAATTCGTTCTTTATCAGGTGGTAATCAGCAAAAAGTTATTCTTGGGAGATGGCTTTTGACAGAACCAGAAGTACTTCTTTTAGATGAACCAACACGTGGTATTGATGTTGGCGCTAAATATGAAATTTATCAGTTAATACTTGATTTAGCAAATAAAGGAAAAGTTGTTATAGTGGTTTCTTCAGAAATGCCAGAATTACTTGGAATTTGTGACAGAATTCTTGTTATGTCAGGTGGACGTCTTGCAGGAGAGGTTGATGCAAAAGATACAACACAGGAAGAAATTATGACCCTTGCGGCAAAATTTGTATAGAGGAGGAGCATTTTTATGAGATTAGTTGCGAATATAAAAGAACGTCAGGCAAGTTACAAAGCCTTAGACAGTAGAGATAAAAAAACATATTGGAAGGAATTTGCATTAAATAATGCATTATATTTCTTAATCATTGTTGCAGTTATTTATACTGCAGTACAAAACCCTAAATTTATTAGTACATCATCTATTGTAAATATTATTTCGCTTTCTGCAGCAAATATTCCAATTGCTGTTGGTATTGCAGGATGTATCGTACTTACAGGTACTGACCTTTCAGCAGGTCGTGTAGTTGGTCTTACAGCATGTATTTCAGCATCTTTATTACAAGCTGTTGATTATCCAACAAAAATTTTCCCAAGTTTACCAGTATTACCAATTCCACTTGTTATTTTAATTGTAGTATTGGTTGGTGCGATTGTCGGTGTAGTAAATGGTTTCTTCGTAGCACACTTTAAATTACATCCATTTATTGTTACGTTAGCAACACAGTTAATTGTATATGGTGTCTTATTAATGTACATTATGTTAAATGGAAATAATGGACAGCCATTATCAGGATTAGATCAATCATTTAAAGATTTTGTAACAGGTAGTGTATTGAAAATTGATGGAGTACCAATTCCAAATTATGTTTGGTATGCTTGCATTATTGTTGTGTTAATGTGGTTTATTTGGAATAAAACTTCATTTGGTAAAAATATGTTTGCAGTTGGTTCAAATCAGGAAGCTGCAAATGTATCAGGTGTAAATGTTGCAAAAACAATTATTTTAGTACATACATTAGCAGGTGCAATGTATGCCATAACAGGTTTCATTGAAGCTGCACGTATTGGTTCTAACCAAGCAAATACAGGTCTTAACTATGAATGTGATGCTATCGCAGCCTGTGTTATTGGTGGTGTATCCTTTGTAGGTGGTACTGGTAAAATTCGCGGTGTTGTAATGGGTGTATTCATCCTTCGTATTATTTTCGTAGCATTAAACTTCCTATCAATCAACCAAAACTTACAATATGTAATTAAAGGTTTAATCATTTTAGTTGCATGTGCAATCGATATGAGAAAATACCTTGTTCGTAAATAGGAGAAGTTATGAGCGATAAAGCAAGAGAAAAAGGAAGGCTAGCAATATATGGGCTAGCCGGATTTTACATTCTTTATATGGCATATAGTATCTTTAAAGGAATATCAGACAGTGCTGGCTTAGAACAGATTGCATTATTAGTAGCAATGGTTGCTTTTGTAATTATTGGAATAGGATTAGTAGTGTTTAGTTTGGTAAGAGGTTATAAGATAAGTAAAGCTGATTATGATCAAGAAAAAAATAAAGAGAATGAGAATAATAAATAATTAAGGACGTAGTGATTTTGTTTCACTACGTCTTTTAAAATCGTTTATAATTCTCTTAATATAATTTCAGCAGTTTTTTGAACTGTATCCGAAACAAATCGTGTACACTGTGCTTTGCGTTCGGGAGAATTTTTTTCTAATTGTTTAGTTAAAATTCTGCAGCAAGTCCCTCCGCAGTTTCGTTTAAAAAAGTCATGTAATTCATCTGTTAAACGAAAACATTTTTGTATCGAGGGATCATTTGGTGTTCGTCTTCCAAAAAAATAGCCAAGACACATTGTTCCACCAGCAAGTGCACCACAAATACATCCGCCACCACCAAGTCCCCATGGAAAACCAGAACTCATTGCAATAGCATCGTCTGATAAATCTAAATCAAAATGTTTCTTAATTGCATAAATAATAGATTCAGAACAGGCAAATCCTGAATTGAAAATTTCTACAGCATCGTTTTTTAATGCCTGCATATCAATAGTTGTTGTCATAAAATAATCTCCTTTGTAAATGAAAAGTAATATATAAATATATTAAATAAATTTTATCATGGGATAAAGAATAGAAGCAAATTATTTTCTTTGAAAAAAGGAAGTGCCTTTTCTATTTGAAAAACATATGCTATCATTAACATTAAATAGAAAAAAAGGTAGGAGAATAATGGTATGATACGCACGATAAATGTAAATGAAATTACAGAACAAATTAAAGAAATGTGTATAGAAGCAAATCACTTTTTGTCATCAGATATGATTTGTGCAATGGAAAAAGCGAAAAATACGGAATGTTCACCTTTGGGAAAGCAAATTTTAGAACAATTACAGGAAAACTTAAAAATAGCAGGCGAAGAAATGATTCCCATTTGTCAAGATACAGGAATGGCAGTTATTTTTTTAGAAATAGGACAAGATGTTCATTTTGTTGGAGGACAATTAGAAGAGGCCGTAAATGAAGGAGTTCGTCAAGGATATACAGAAGGATTTTTAAGAAAATCGGTTGTGAATGATCCTATTATCCGTGAAAATACAAAAGATAATACGCCTGCAGTTATTTATTCTAAAATAGTGGAGGGAAGTAAGATAAAGATAAAAGTAGCTCCTAAAGGCTTTGGAAGTGAAAATATGAGTCGTGTATTTATGCTTAAACCAGCAGATAGTTTAGAAGGGGTAAAGAATGCTATATTAACTGCAGTAAAAGATGCAGGTCCAAATGCCTGTCCTCCAATGGTTGTTGGTGTTGGTATAGGAGGTACATTTGAAAAGTGTGCACTGATGGCAAAAGAGGCACTTACAAGGGAAACGGGAGCTCATTCTGAAATTTCATATGTAAAAGAGTTGGAAAAAGAAATGCTTAAAAAAATTAATCAACTTGGAATAGGACCAGGAGGGCTTGGCGGAACATCTACAGCACTTGCAGTTCATATTAATACGTATCCAACTCATATTGCAGGACTACCAGTAGCAGTAAATATTTGCTGTCACGTGAATAGGCATATTATTCGGGAGGTATAATAATGGAAAAACAAATACATATACCAATTCAAAAAGAAATTATTCGAGAATTAAAATCAGGAGATTATATTTATTTAACAGGTGAAATTTACACAGCGAGAGATGCTGCTCATAAAAGAATGAATGAAACTTTAGATAGAAATGAAAAGTTACCAATAGACATAGAAAATAAAATTATTTATTATATGGGTCCATCTCCAGCACGAGAAGGAAAAGTAATTGGTTCAGCAGGTCCAACAACTGCAAGTAGAATGGACAAATATGCTCCGAGATTGATGGATTTGGGATTATCGGGAATGATAGGTAAAGGAAAGAGAAGTCAAGAAGTAATAAATTCGATTATAAGAAATGAAGGCATATATTTTGCAGCAGTAGGTGGAGCGGGTGCATTATTATCAAAATGTATAAAAAAATCTGAGGTAGTTGCATATGATGATTTGGGGACAGAGGCAATTAGAAGATTAGAAGTTGAAAATTTTCCTGTTATAGTTGTAATTGATAGTCAGGGAAATAATTTATATGAAACAGCAATAGAAGAATATAAAGAAGGTTAAACAAAATGAAAAGAATTTTACTAATGGTATTTAGAAATATTATATTTGTTCCGTATATGTGGTGTAAACTTTGCTACTATGCTTCACATGTAGAAAAATATTCGGAACAGAAAAGATATGATATGTTAAGATATATTGTTTTTCGTGCTAACAAAGGTGGAAATGTGCATATTGATGTATATGGAAAAGAAAATATTCCAAAAGAAAATGGATTTATATTTTATCCAAATCATCAAGGAATGTATGATGTACTTGCTATTGTAGAGGGATGCACAGTTCCTTTTTCTGTCGTAGCTAAAAAAGAAGTGGAAAATGTTCAATTTCTAAAACAAGTATTTGCATGTATGAAAGCATACCTAATTGATAGAAACGATGTAAGACAATCTATGAGAGTAATTGCTTCGGTATCAAAAGAAGTGGAAATGGGACGGAATTATTTGATTTTTGCAGAGGGGACTCGTTCAAAGTTAGGAAATAAGTTACTAGATTTTAAAGGAGGAAGTTTCAAAGCGGCGACAAAAGCAAAATGTCCAATTGTACCAGTTGCTCTTGTAAATTCCTTTAAACCATTTGATACAAATTCAATTAAAATTGTCAATGTAGAAGTACATTTTTTAAAACCTATGTTATATGAAGAATATAAAGATATGAAAACGACTGAAATAGCAAATGAAGTAAGAAAACGTATTGCAGAAGTGGTTGAAAGGAAAGAATAAAACAGAAATAAAAAATATGCAAAAAAATATTGACAAGTTATAAAACCTTTAGTATAATCAATCATGCACTGTGAATGACAGATGCTATCATATTGAAAAAAACTTCAGGAGAAATACTCAAGAGGCTGAAGAGGTGCCCCTGCTAAGGGTATAGGTCGGGTAACCGGCGCGAGGGTTCAAATCCCTCTTTCTCCGCTTTTGAAACAACTTTCAAAAACAAATTTCAAAAAATGAAAAAAAGTTGTTGACAAAGAGAGAAAGATATGATATTCTAATATGGCTGTCGCA
>JAHHTN010000018.1 GCA_020024645.1 Faecalimonas sp. | reverse complement strand
TAGCGTTTCATAATCACTACGTCCCAAATATATTTTTTATAGATATTTTTTCAAACTTTCTACTTTATCTAATTTTTCCCAAGGCAAATCTAAATCATTACGTCCAAAATGTCCGTATGCTGCTGTCTGCTTGTAAATTGGACGTCGTAAATCTAACATTTTGATAATTCCTGCTGGTCTTAAATCAAAGTTTTCTCTAATAATTTCTACCAATTTTTCTTCAGACAACTTTCCTGTTCCAAATGTATCAACCATAATTGAAGTAGGCTGTGCAACTCCAATTGCATATGATAATTGAATTTCACATTTATCTGCTATTCCAGCTGCCACAATATTTTTCGCTACATATCTTGCCGCATATGCTGCTGAACGATCAACCTTTGTACAATCTTTTCCAGAAAATGCTCCACCACCATGACGAGCCATTCCTCCATAAGTATCTACAATAATTTTACGTCCCGTTACCCCACTATCTCCATGTGGTCCACCGATAACAAATCGTCCTGTTGGATTAATGAAGAATTTTGTGTTTTCATCAATCATTTCTTTTGGAAGAATAACATCAAATACATGCTTTCTAATATCTTCATGAATCTGTTCTTGTGTCACATCAGGATCATGTTGTGTAGAAAGAACAACAGCATCTAGTCTCTCTGGTTTTCCTTCTTCATTATATTCTACAGAAACCTGTGTTTTTCCGTCCGGACGTAAATATTCAAGCGTTCCATTTTTGCGAATTTTTGTTAACTGTAATGCCATTTTATGTGCTAATGAAATTGGGTATGGCATATACTCTTCCGTTTCATTTGATGCATATCCAAACATCATTCCTTGATCACCTGCACCAATTGCTTCAATTTCTTCGTCTGTCATTTTATTTTCTTTTGCTTCTAATGCTTTATCAACACCCATGGCAATATCCGATGATTGTTCATCAATCGCTGTAATAACACCACAAGTATGTGCATCAAACCCATATTTCCCACGATTATAGCCTATTTCATTAATTGTTTCTCTTACAATTTTTTGAATATCTACATAGGCATTTGTTGTGATTTCACCCATAACTAATACAAGTCCTGTTGTAATTGCTGTCTCACAAGCCACACGGCTATTTGGATCTTGTTCCATCAACGCATCCAAAACAGCGTCTGAAATCTGATCACAAATTTTATCTGGATGTCCTTCTGTTACTGATTCTGAAGTAAATAATAATCTCTCCATTTTCTTTTCCTTTCTTTTTCTACTTTCTCTTTGTAAGGATCTCTCTGTAAAAAACTATATTCTCCTGATTTTTTACAAAAAAACAGCCCACAAAAGTGGACTGTTTATATTCTCATAAATCAATCCTCTTATTGTTCGATTACTCGCTCAGGTTGGCACCTTCCTAATAACAAGGGGTTGCCGTGGCTTCATCAGTCCTTTTACCTCCACCACTCTGAATAAGAGAAAGTCTCTATATAATACATATATTTGTTACGCTGATTATCATAACACTACTTACAGATTACGTCAACCTGTATTTTTAGAAGTATTTAATCTTCTTTTTTCTTCTTTTTACCGATTATGACAACTCCTGCTGCCGTCATAAGTCCCAAATACCATATCGGCGACTGTGTGTCCCCCGTCTTAATCGGGTTCTTTTCATTTGGTTTTTCTGTCGGTTTAACTTCTACAGGCTTGTTTAGATTTTCCGGCTTTTGCTCTGGTTTGTCCGGTTTTTCTGGATTTTCTGGTTTTTGCTCTGGTTTGTTTGGTTTTTCTGGTTCAGAATCTTTTTCAAATACTGCATACACTGTCATATCTTCCTCAACAACTGTGTCTGCTGTTACTTTTGTTCCTTTACCAGTATTGTCTGTGTTCCATTCTTTAAACCTAAACCCTTCTTTTACAGGTTCTGACGGTAAGTGTTCCCCTAGAATTTCTCCTTTTTTCAATTCTATTGATGTTTTTTCACCTTCCACATCAAAAATAACCGTTACTTTTTCCTGTTGTTCAGGAAGTTTTCCAAGAGCATCTTGAACCATTTTTTCTGCTTCTTTTACATTTTCCTGCTCAGCAAGAGCGTTTTCATAAACAGAATTTCCTGTTACATATGCTTCTACCAAAACATCATAACCTTTTCTATTTGCAAATGTCACACCAAGTTCTTTTAGTTTTTTTTCTGCTTCTTTTACTAATTTTTCTAGTTGTGTTTTATCCACAGATTCATAAGCCTCAAATTCTCTTAACTGAAATGTTTGATTATTTCTCAAACTTATTCCTTGCATTTTCAAATAACGTGTATTTAACGGCGTCTCAAATGTAAGTGTATTTACATTTTCTCCAGTAGCAGTTTTCACGTCTGTCCATGCTTTTCCATCTGTCGATGTCTGAATTTTAAAACTTTGAGGTTCTCTATCCCACTGCAATACAAGTTTGCTAATCTTCTGCTCCTTCAATAAATCTACTGCAAACGAACTGTCTGCATGAGCTCCTTCAAAATAAGAATCCTTTTCACTTACAGTTGTATCATGTTTTCCCTCTAAAGTATTTCCATCTCCGTCAATTGCTTTCCAGCCTACACGCAACTTCTTCCAAGCCACATCTTGATTTGTATCTCCTTTGTGCTGTGCAACTCCAGCAGCTGCTGTTCCCTGAGATACGTTTAATTCATTTACAACATTTCCTTTTGAAATCTCATCAATTTTCTCAGGCGACAATGCTTTGTTATATACTTTGATGTCTGCAATCTTTCCATCCAATCCTTCCCCAATTGTTGTAAGTGGGAATACAAATGTAGACAATAAATGTGCATAATCTGTCTCAGATTCTGATGTTCTCAATAAAGTCTTTGAAAGTTTTCCATTTACATATAGTTTTGTTACCTGTTGTGTACCTACAACGGTCAATTTTACATCTTTTCCTTTTGGAATATTAAATCCGAAATCTTGATTAAAGTACGAACGGTTCAATCCTAAATTTCCATTTTCCTTAATTGTCAAACGTCCATCTCTTCCATCAAATAAATTCACTTCTTTTTTTGTATCTTTTGGAATATGTAAATCAAACTGTACTGTATATGGATAGTCCATAGACCGAAGTCCTGTTTCCACTTTTCCATTACCAGTTAATTTCAACCATGTCTTTCCGTCTGTTTTCTCTACTTCTGCACTTGTAATTTTCCCATTGTACTTATTTCCACTTGCATCATATACTTTTCCGTCTTTTACATTTGCAAAATCATAATCCAACACAAGTCCTGTTTCACTTTTTACATCTCCACCAAGAGATACACCCGGTCCTTGCTGAAGGCTTTCGTACTTAAAACTATATTCTTCAAAGCTTTGTGTCTCGTCTGTTCCTCCCCATGTTTTTTCGCTAAGTACAGCTGCCTGACGTAAAATACGTTCAAAGTTATCTCTCTCTGTAACACCCATATCACTAATATCTGCCCAAAGCGCTGTTTTGGCTCCAAGAAGATTAGGTTCTGATTTCTTTACATCATTACTTCCTGTCATTACTGTAGGATTCCAGTTGTTAAAAATGTGCTCTACGTTTACAATATCTCTTTTATCTCTTCCCGGATTTCCATATAAATGGAAGGAATCCACATTGATAACTTTATATCCTTGTTTAATTCGATTCTGTGCATCTTCCCAAGAATTTGACCAAAAATCGATTTCAATATCATTATATGCCTTTGCTTCTTCTTGATTAGCGAAAAATTGTTTTGTCGATCCCCACATACGCACTTTTTTATTGTGCTGTTTAATATTATCTGCTGTCTGGCGAATATAAGCTTGTACACCTTTTCGTTCTTCAGGTGTAATATTCCAATATTCATCTGCTCCAATGTTTACTGTATCTCCCAAGAAAACATTCTCTTCCAAATATTCATCGAATAGTACATCCATAAATGCGAATGCAGAATTTTTCTTTTCTCCTGTCATCGCTAAAAGTTCCCAGTCTTTATCCGCATTAATATTTCCTGTAACCCCAGGAACTTTTTTCTTTACATCTTCCAAATTATTTTTTACATATTTTGTAAACAGAAGGGAATGTCCAGGTGCATCAATCTCAGAAATTGGATTGATTCCATAATCCATAGCCATTTTCTGCAAGTTTTTATATTCTTCTTTTGTATATTGAGGAGTCCCTCCAAATACTTCATTATAATATTTATCTTTTTTCGGAGTTGTCACCAAGCCTGGAAACGTATCACTTTCCAGACGGAACATACCTTCCACATCTTTCCAATGCTCATATTTATCTCGGTCCTTATTTCCTGGCACATGGCGATTATCATTCAAATGGAATTGCACTTCATTGATTTTGTAAAATGATAGAGCTTTTACAATATCTTCTAAAGCATCCATACGATATGGTGTTCTTGCAATATCAATCATAACACCCCTAACTTCATATTTAGAGAAATCTCTTGCAACACCTTTTGGAAAAGTAAATTTACCTTTTTGTGTGTAGAGTACTTGTTCCAATGTCATCGCACCATACAAGCATCCATTATAACCATTGGCAATAATATGAATTCCTTTATCATCTGCCTGTAATAAATACCCTTCTTTTCCAAGTGAATATATATCTTTTGTTGCTGACTCAATGACAATGTCATTTCCATTCCCATTTTGTCCACTAACAATCGAAAGCTCCATTCCTGCAATCTCTTTTAAATCTTTTTGTAGACGTTTTGCAATTTTATTCACATTCAAATTTGCATTATCTTTTACAATGATGCGAGAGTCTTTGCTAAGTTGCACTTCTCCATTATATCCATACCACTCCTGTATACTTGGTATGACTTTTGGTTCAGCATTCTGTTTTTCTACTTTTGGAAAAAGTTCAGCATGCTTCTGTGTTTTTTTCGGCACAGACACTTGGAAAGTTTTTTGCGCTTTATCATTTTTATCTTCTTTATTTACAACTTCTAACATAATTTCCATATTGTTATAGTCGTAGATATTGTAATCGGTAATCTTTCCATCATCGGCAATGACCTGTGGAAATTCACTGCCTTTCACATAAATTTCATACCCTTCAGGCACTGTCGGAAGTGGAACTTCTGCCATATCTGCTGTGATTTGTTCTAATCCTTTTATAGAATCAATAACTTCCTGTGCCGATTCTGCTTCATTTGGTACTTGCACCTGCGTTCCATTAATCTCAATTTCACGCACAGAAACACTATTTCCACCTGCACTTGTATTTACTTTAATAAATTCAAAACGAACATATTTTTTTAAGTTTTTTAACGTAGTAATACTAACCTTTTTATTTTCATCTTTCGTTTCGCCAGATGGAGCACATTTAAATATTACAACAGGTTCTCCCCAAGCATCATTTTTATTCTCTTTTGTCTTGATAACAAAATCTGTTGAAAATACTTTTTTAAAGAAAGTCACATCAATACTTGTAATATCTGTTACTTCATTTCCAAGATCGATTTCAAACCATTGCATTGTCTGATTTTGATTCGGAGTTGTTCCATTCTTCATCTTAGGGGCTGACCATCTAGATGTATCGCTTGTTTTATCTCCGTCTACAGCCAATTCCGCTTTAAACTGCTGTGCTTCTGCTTCTACACCTGAAGCCTCTACTCGTTTTCCTTGGGCAATGTTTCCCGTAATTGTGTTTGGTTTGTCAGGACCATCCAATTCCCCATGTACTTCGCATTCATAAATACCAATACTTCTTTTCGCCGCCTTTTCATTTGCAGAAGTAAAACGAAGACGTACATATCTAGACACTTGTATAGGTTTTCCATTCTTTTTTAAATCTACTGTTTTAATAATATTAGTAGCATCTCCTGATGGAATATCCAGTTTCCCTACCTCTGTCCATTTTGCCTGTTCTCCGTTGCTATCTGAAGTTTCAATGACAAAATTTCCATATAACTTTGCAAAAAACTTTACTGTTATATCTGAAACCTTTGCTGCATTTCCTAAATCTACCTCTAACCATTGTTCTGTAAATGTATCGTCATCTCCACTTTGCCAACGACTATTCAAACCAGCATCTGTTTTATTATCCCCCTTACCATCAAATGCAAGATTGGGTAACCTTGCTGGAGCTTGATTCGTTTCCTGCAAGTACTTTGATGCCCTTGCAGGACGATTCAATGCAAGATTCTTCTCTGTCGCACGTTTTATCACAAATTCCTGTGGCTGTGTGGTTTCTTCTCCCGCTGCATGTACCATAATACTACCAGAAAATAAATTCCCCATAGTTAATGTGGCTGTTAATAAGAGTGCCATCACTCTTTTCTTTTTCATGTTGCATTCCTCGCTTTCAATATTTATGTTCTATTTTTCCTTTTTTCATAAATAAATCTTATTTAAGAATACCACATCATCCAACTCAAGTCTATTTGTTTTTGTTTGTTTTGCCATTAATTTCGTTATTATTTCTTTTTCTTTTGTAAAAATGCAACAATAGCCGTACTCGCCATCATTCCAAATCCAAGCACCCCGGGTGCAGATCTATCTGCTGTTTTCGGCACATCCCCTTGCTCTTCCTTCGGAGTATCAATCTGTGGTTTTTCTTGCTGTGGTTTTTCCTCTTTTGGCGGATTCTTTACCTCCAACTCTTTCATCTCTGCAATAGCTTCATTCAAATTCACAATAACTTGATCCAGTTCTTCTTCTTTCACCGCTTCCTTAGCCACTGCTGTTTTCCCTTCTTTAATCGCTTTACGCAATGCTACTATACTTTCTAACGTATATTTGTCCTCATTATCATATTTTTTTGCTTTTTGAATCAATGAATTGACTTCTTCTATCTTCTTCTGAATTTCTTCAGAAATTTCCGGTTGCTCTGGCTCGATTTTTTCTTCCATTCCTGCAATAGTAATATTCAGTTTTTTAATCACTCGATCCAATTCTTCTACTGTTACCCCTTCTTTTCGCACTACTGTCTCGGATTCACCGATAACTTTATGCAATATCTCTATACTTTCTTCCGTATACTTATCCGCATTATCATATCCTTTTGCTTTGGCAATTGCTTCTTTTGCCTCTTCTAATTTTATCTCCAGTGCTTTCATGTCTTCAAATCTGATTTGATTCGTTTTTGCAAACTTTTCCGCAGCACTGCCTTTTTCCCCACAAATAGTTACTCCTTTCAAATTAACATTATTGAACGACTCTTTCGAAATCTCTATAACAGATGCAGGTATATAAATCTTGTGCAAACTTGTACAACCGCTAAATGTATATGGCGGAATCTTTTTTATTCCGTCCTCTAAAATAACTGTTTTTAAATTTTGTTTTCCATTCAAAGCAATATTATCCAGCACAACTGTTTCAGGAATATAAATCTTATCTTTCCCTTCTGGAACAGTAAGAAGATTTGTCTTATCTTTATTATAAACCGCTCCATCATAAGAAGAGAACTTCTCATTTCCCTCTTCAACTAAAATTTCAGACAACTGTGGCGTTGCGAATGTTTCTTTCGCATCGTAATCACTTACCTCTTTTGGTATAACAAAACTTTTCTCCTCTTTTGCAAAAGGATAAATTAAAATTCTTGAAAAGTCTTTCGTAAACAGTACACCATCCTTTGATGCGTAATATGGATTTTCCTTTGGGACTGCTATACTTTTTAGTGTTTTAGATTTATTTTCTATATCTACATTTTTGATTTTTTCAGTAAATATGATATTTTCAAGTGCGTACTTTTCATCAAATACTGTATATGCCACTGATGTAACATCGATTTCTTTATATTTTTCTGGAACAGTTAATGTTTTTGCACCATTTTTCAAACCCATAACAGCTATCCCATTATGAAATCCGAAAATAATTCCATTCTCATCTGTCGCATAAACCTGCTGTACATCTAATACCATATGATCTTTAGAAAACTGTTCAAATCCATAATCAAACCATTTTTCATTACTGCTTCCCCATGTGCTATCAGAGAAAAACCATTTTCCATCTACATATACCATATTCCATTCATGTGCACCTGCTGATGTATTTCCTGTAACTAAAACAGACGGTATTCCAACAAGATTTAACATAGCCTTATATAAATTAGAATATCCACCACAAACAGCAACCTTATATTTAAAAACATCATATGGTTTCAACCCTATATTTTGATCCTGTGGACTTGCATATTTAATATTTTTCATAATCCACTCATAAATTCTTTTTGCTTTCTGGTAATCATCCTTTTCATCCTTAATGATATTCTCATCCAAAAATGATTTAATTTCCTTCTCTTCTTCCTCTGTCATCTCAGCAATTGACTGGTCCCATTTTTTAAATGTATCAGGATTCAAGGATTCTACAAATTTTAATGCAATCCTATTATATTCTTTTGGAGAAACATTTTCTTTCTCATCGGACATAGTTTGTACATATTCTGTTTTTGCATATACTTCTCTTTGATTAGGCATTGCAGTTACTGACATACTTACTACAGACACCATTATCCCTAATGTTAGCCATATCTTTTTTCTTTTCATAAATTTCCTCTCACTTTCTTAAAATAAATTATAATCTTTTTCTTCCATTACCTGCAGTTTTTCACAATTTTTCACTTCGAACTGCAACATACTTCTGTCCATAACTTCAGGTTATGACCGCTGATATACCGTGAATCTTCTTTTTAGAAATCCTCATCCATACCTTTTATAATATAATGCCCCCTCTTATTGGTCAATCCGAAAATATATACGAAAAACATTATAATTTATCCAATAATTCCCTTTATATATTATGCATTTTGCACATACAATAGAAAAAACACAAACAATATATGTTCGTAACATAAAAACTGCCACCAGCGTTCAGCATCTGGTGGCAAAACTATTTTTTATTTTTGATTGTCTACTTGACGGAAAAAAGTTCAAATCAGTAATAAAGCGACCGCCTCTTTTTTACCCTACTTTGAATTTAAACTTCTGAATTTCTTTCTCACTGGAAACTTTCTCAATCATACCACCAAGATTTCTTAATTTTTCTTCAAACTGTTCATATCCCCTTTGAATATAAACAATATCATCGACTATTGTAATTCCTTCAGCTGCAAGTCCTGCTATACAAAGTGCTGCTCCTGCTCTTAAATCTGGTGCACTTACTCTCGCTCCGGAAAATTGCTCTACACCTTCTATTGTTGCAGAGTTCCCCTCTACTTTGATATTCGCTCCCATTCTTGCCAATTCATCTAAATATTTAAAACGATTTTCAAAAATACTTTCTGTAATTGTACTTGTCCCTGAGCAAAGTGCCAACGTTACACCCATTTGCGGTTGCATATCTGTTGGGAATCCAGGATAAGGCAGTGTTTTCACCTGTGTATGTTTCAATCTTCCTTTTGCCACAACACGAACCGCATCATCAAACTCTTCCACTTCACAACCAATTTCTACTAATTTTGCTGTAGTTGCCTCTAAATGTTTTGGGATGACATTCATCACCATAATATCTCCCTGCGTTGCTGCTGCTGCCATCATAAATGTTCCCGCTTCAATCTGATCTGGAATAATTGAATATTCCGTCTTATGCAGTTTTGAAACACCTTTAATCTTAATTACATCTGTTCCTGCACCTCTGATATTTGCGCCCATACTATTTAGGAAGTTCGCAACATCTACTACATGAGGTTCTTTCGCAACATTTTCCATAATAGTTGTTCCATCAGCCATAGCTGCTGCCATCATTACATTGATTGTCGCCCCTACACTTACAACATCAAAATACAGATGCGTTCCTGTTAACTGTTCCGCTTCAGCAATAATCTTCCCATGTTCAATAACAACCTCTGCACCAATTGCTTTAAAGCCCTTTAAGTGCTGATCTATCGGCCTACTTCCAATATTGCACCCTCCTGGAAGAGCTACTTCTGCTTTATTATATTTACCAAGTAATGCGCCTAAAAGATAGTACGATGCACGAATCTTCTTAATATAATCATATTCAATGCTAAAGTCTCTTACGCCACCACCGTTAATTTTCACTGTATGGCGGTCTACTCTTTGAATCGTAGCACCAATACCTGCCATTGCCTCCAACAATACGTTAATGTCATTTACATCTGGCAAATTATCAATTGTTACTGTTTCATCTGTCATGATTGCAGCTGCAAGTATTGCAAGTGCTGCATTTTTAGCACCACCGATTTGTACCTCCCCAACTAGTGGTGTTCCTCCCTTTATAATATATTGCTCCATATTGCACCTCGATTACTGGATATTTATTCCTGTTTCTATCTTAATTTTCTTTTCAACTAGTTCTTTTTAATTTTAAGCATAGTATGTCTTTATTATAACACAAAATCCTTATTTGTAAAATATTTTTCAATATGAAAGAAAAAAGAAATTCGACAGTAATCTACAGACTTCATCTAGATTACTGCCTTTTCTTTTTTATTTTATCACACCGTATATCAATCGTCCACATCAATAAAATCTTCTTCTGCGCCTTCTGTACTCATTTCTCTTCTTCATCAATTCATTCAATAGTAAAACCTCCACTATATTCCTAATATTTTCTCGATTATTTTGTTTTTTCTGTTGTATTTCCAATTCATCTTCAATATCCTCTCTTCTATCCATCGCTTCTACTCTCTCGCAAATTCGATTACACATCAGTCGAATACCTAACACATCAGGGTATTCATCATAAATCATACTTCCCTCATATTCCATTCTTTCACATTCGTCTTCCACAAAAGGAAGTATTTTTTTTACCGTGTTTGGATAGAGGCTTTTCATATATTCTATATCCTGTCTTTCTTTACGTTCATCATCATATTCAAAAGGCATTGGATACATCATATAATAAGGCAATTTATAATCCATTACTATTCTTCCCTTCACATTTTCTCTACTGTATTATATGTTTTTTAATAAAAATCGTGATTCCATTAAACATAGGATTAAATAGACACCCATTTCTTACAATGCCTTTCATAACTTTCTTTAACTTACATTCAAATTGACATCGTATTGTTTTCCAGAAATCAGACAGTTTCATAATCTCACCCTCTTTCCAGCTATGAATTGAAAAGTGTTTATCTCTCTTTCTGCACCCTATATACAGCAAAATATGCTTTGCTAAGTTGAAGTCCAAATTTCAGCACTCCAATCTGATTTTAAGGTAAGAAAAAAGCAATCAATCCTAAGACTAACTGCTTTGTATGTATGGATATGAAATTGTTTATCAAACATATTGTTTAAAAAATACATTTAACTTTTGCCCCAATAATGTTGGGTTATCTATATTTACTTCATGTCCTGCATTTTCAATAATAGCCATTTCAGCGTTTTCTATCTGTTGTTGCAATTCTAAAGAAGCTCTTTTATTTACTTTGTCCTTATCGCCACAGACAATAAGTACCGAACATGATATTTTTTTCAGTTCCTGTTTAAAATTAAGTTCTGTCATAGATTTGCATAGATTGATAAAATCTGTCTTCTGAAAGCCCATTTTTTCAAATGATGAACAGGGCATAATACGAAATATCAAATTTTGCATTTTTAACAAATACTTTGGCATTTCATATTGTGTTCCTATTAACACTAATGATTTTACTTTTTCTGAGTGTTCTATTGTATACTGCATAGCAAGAATACCACCTAAAGAAAGTCCGCAAATATTTAACGGTTCTTCAAACTGTTCACAATATATTTCCAATGCTTGATACAATGTATCATAACATGGTGTTTTCCCAAAAAGCCAATCTGATAAATTCGGGCATAAAACCTCAAATTCATCATTGAATACTTTTGCAGTATCTCTCCAGCTGTCAGAAAATTGTCCCAACCCATGAAGCATTATGCATTTCATTTCATCACTCCAATCTGATTTTATCGCCCTCGCTCGTAAAGGCAATCTGCTTAAAAAATGCCTAAAATTAAGGATTTCTACATAGTTCGTCTTTGTAGCAACACACAAGTCTCCACGTGCACTGTATTCGGAAACATATCCACTGCTCGCACCTTCTTCAGATGATACCCGTTCTCACACAAATACTTTAAATCCCTTGCAAGTGTAGCCGAATCACAACTCACATACACAATCCTTTTCGGACTCATTTCCACCATCGTACAAAGCAACGTTTCCTCGCAACCTTTTCTTGGCGGATCAACTACTATCACATCTGCATATGCCTTTTCGCCTTCATGCTCTCTAGCATAATTTTCATAATATTCCGGCAAAATTTCTTCTGCTTTCCCCACAAAAAACTCAGCATTTTTAATTTCATTTAAATTCGCATTTCGTTTTGCATCTTCAATTGCTTGTGGAACAATTTCAACACCATACACTTTTTTTGCCTTCTGAGCTAAAAATAAAGAAATCGTACCAATACCACAGTATAAATCCCACACAGTTTCCTCGCCGGTTAGCCCTGCATAATCCAATGCATACTGATACAAATTTTCTGTTTGTTTTGGATTCACTTGATAAAAAGAAAGGGGAGAAATCTGGTACTTCACATTTCCAATATAATCTGTAATATATGTCTGTCCCCACAATAAACGGATATTTTTCCCCATAATCACATTTGTATTTTCTTTATTAATGCTATAAGTAATACTCGTCATGCCTTCAACTTTTCGTAAGTTATCCACCAATTTTTCGCTGTGAGGAAAATTATCCCCATTTACTACAAGACAAACCATAATTTCCTTTGTAGTAAACCCAAATCGAATTAAAACATGACGCACAAGTCCCTTTCCTGTTGTTTCATCATAAGCTCTAATACGATATTCATTCATAAAATCTACAATAATACCTAAAATTTTCTCATTTTCTTTACGCCCTAATGCACACTCTCTATTGGGAATAATTTGATGTGTTCTCCCCGCATAAAACCCAGTTATAATCTCACCATTTTTATCTGTTCCAAATGGAAACTGTGCTTTATTTCGATAGTAAAACGGATTGTCCATTCCACAAATTTTTTCCATCACAGACTCTAAAAGTTCAGAAGAAAATCCTCCGATTCTTTCCAAGTTCCCTCTAACTTTCTTTTCCTTAAATCTTAATTGCTCTTCATAAGCAAGTTCTTGAATCTGACAACCTCCACACTGCCTTGCAACTGGACATTTTGCTCCCACACGGTCTTTTGAATACTCTAAAATACGCATCAACCTAGCATAACCATAATTCTTCTTCGCCTTCATCACTTTAGCTTCTACAACATCTCCAATAATGCCATCCTTAATAAAAAGTGTATAACCATCAACTTTTCCTATTCCTTCACCATTTACACCGATATCTTCTATTTTTACTACTGCTATTTCATTTTTTTTCATACTTGCTCCTTCATCTTGGAATACAATAAACTCCAATCGGGGACGTAGCATTTCTCAATTTTACTACGTCCCCGTTCACAGTTTTTACAAACTTGTTCTTCTTAAATTAGATTCAAACAATCGATTATATCCAAGCCATTCGCTTCCTTGTTTATCTTTAAATATCTCCGTCAATGTCTGCATTTTCGCATCTGTGCTATCTGCAAAATTTAATGCAACAGCCTCAGCAAGTGCTGGTTTTTTTGGCGAACCATATTCTAGTTCTCCGTGATGCGCTAAAATGCAATGTTTTAACTCACTGGCTATTTTTTGTGGAAAGCCGTCAATAGTGCGAATTGCTTCTTGAATCATCTCCACTCCTATTACAATATGTCCTAATAATTGGCCATCATCTGTGTAATCATTTTCTGGAAATGCTGATAGTTCTTTTGTTTTTCCAATATCATGAAAAATTGCTGCTGTAAATAATAAATCTTTATTTAAAATAGGGTATGCTCCTACATAGTACTCACATAATTTTACAATGCTTAATGTATGCTCTAACAAACCTCCAGCAAAACCGTGATGTACTGTTTTCGCAGCTGAATGTCCTTTGAATTGTTTGATAAACACTTCATCGTGCACAAAATAATATTCTAACGCTTGTCGTAAATATATATTATCTACTTTCTTAATATAACCAAGTAGCTCATCATACATTCCATTTACACTCTTTTCACTTGTTGGCATATAATCTGCTGGGTTATATTCATCTTCAAATGCTTTTCGAATTTGACGGATATTTAACTGCAATGATCCATTATAACTAATCACTTCCCCAAAAACTTCAATGAAATCCATTTCGTCATAATCTGCTATTCCACCAGAGTTTGGATCCCATACTTTTCCATCTAACGTTCCCGTTTTATCCTGCAAAAGTAAATTATCATACGGTTTCCCATTTCTTGTCTCTGCAGAACGTTTTGTTTTACATAAATAAATATCCCTAACTGTTTCCCCTTCATGTAATGTATTAATATACTTCATTTCTTTCCTCTTTCTATTCTTTACTTCCAACCGTTACATTGAATTTAATTTCTGCATATCCATTGTTACTTCTTCTTTTTCCATTTAATTCTATTTGAGTTCCTTTAGGATACTCCAAAATAGCATTCTGATATGCTTCCTGTGTAGTTATTTTTGTTCTTTCTACACTTGTAATAATATCTCCACATTGGATACCTGCTGCCATCGCAGGAGAATCTGCCTCTACATTTTTAACATACAAACCTTGTGGAAGTCCCTGTTCTGTTTCTATTCGTTCCGTAATCTCTGCCCCAGTAATTCCTATATACGAAACGCTTTTCCCATTTGATAAAAGCTCGATTTCTGTTTTTAAATCGGAAATTGCCAATGCATTTGTTGTAGATATATTTCCACTTCCTGACAAATCCGATTTAATTAAGCCAACAACTTCTCCTGCTGTATTAATAAAAATACCACTACTGTTGTTACTTCCTGAAATATCAGATAAAATCATACGATACTTCCCATCAGCAAAAGAGATTTCTTTATTAACTGCACTTGCAATACCATAACCAATCGCATCTGAATATCCAAATGGTTTACCAAGAGCAACTAACGTATCCCCTTGTGTTACTAAATTAGAATTTCCAAGCCTAAGTGTTATGATTTGACGAGTTGTTGTGCTTTTCAGTATTGCTTTTTTTACTTGAAATATGGCAATACCTAGGTTTTTATCTTGCTTTTTCACCTCTACACTATATGTGCTTCCATCACAAAATGTAGCTTTTAAGCTTTCTGCATCTTTTAACACACCGTTATCTGCCAAAATAAGAAGTTCCGCTCCAGTATCTGCAATAATCACACCTGACACACTATTCACTGTGTCATATGTTTCCTTAATCCAGCCCTCTTTCCCATGAATCCCTCTAACTTCCACGACGCCTCTCTCTGCTCTTTTGGCCACCTCAAATAATGCCTCATTTAACTGCTCATGACTTTCCAAGTTCATCTCTGGATCGCTTGATTGCACACTCTCTATCTTTGCTGTTTGTTCTTTCTTTTCCTCATCTTTTGGAATAGTAACTTCCTTTGCGTTTTGATGGAATGTCGATTCTGCCCATGGTTTTAACGCAAAAAAACCAACACATGACATTATGCCGAAAAGAAACCCACATGCCGCTATCACGATCACGCGACCTGCCAATTTTCTGCCTGTCATCTGCTCCGACTTGATGGTCTCTTGTAAAAAGGAAAATTCTTTCTTTTCCTCTCCTTGTTCCTTTGAATATCCCTCTGGGATTTTATTTGATTCCATAGACATTCATTGACTCCTTCATTTTCCTTTCTATAGTATACATGATTGGTGTTCATTGTTCAATATTTTCCTTTTCATTGCTCCTTAAATAAGGTAAAATGTAGTGTAAAGGACTTTGTAATTTGCTAAAATATTGAGGTGGAATATGAATAAGAAAGCACAATTAAAATTAGAATACAATAAAATTATTGATTTATTAGAAGAACAAGCTTCTTCTCCAAGTGGAAAACAGCGCTGTAAAAAGTTACGTCCAATGTTACAGATTGAAGATATTCATTTAGCACAGGAACAGACATCGTCTGCCTTTACAAGAATTGTTAAAAAAGGGCGTATATCTTTTAGTGGTTGTTATCCGATAGAAGATTCTCTAATGCATCTAGAAGTCGGTGGTGTTTTAACTTGCAATGAACTTCTACACATTGCTAAACTTCTCCAAGTAACAAATAGAGTAAAATCTTTTGGTCGCCATGATACTTTGGATGATTCGGAAGATTGCCTTGATACTTATTTTAATCAATTAGAACCGTTAAGCATTTTGTCAAACGAAATTTCTCGTTGCATTTTAGGAGAGTATGAAATTAGTGATGATGCCAGCAGCACTTTGAAACACATCCGAAAAAGCATTCAATTACTAAACGAACGTGTCCATTCTACATTGAATTCACTTGTTAATGGCTCATTAAAATCTTATCTACAAGATTCTCTTATTACCATGCGTGGAGATAGATACTGTATTCCTATAAAAGCGGAATACAGAAGCCAAGTCCCTGGAATGATTCATGACCAATCTTCTACTGGCTCTACACTTTTTATCGAACCTATGGCCATTGTTAAATTAAATAATGATTTAAAAGAATTATATGGAAAAGAACAAGAAGAAATTCAAGTAATTCTTGCAAGACTAAGCAATGAGGCTGGAGAATATGTACATGAATTGCGAACAAATTTCTCAATTCTTACAGAATTGGATTTTATTTTCGCAAAAGGAATGCTCGCATTATCTATGAATGCCAGCAAACCACTTTTCAACACAAGAGGATATATTCACATCCGTGAAGGACGCCACCCTCTTTTAGATAAGAAAAAGGTTGTTCCAATTACATTAACTTTGGGAGATGATTTCGATTTACTAATCATCACCGGCCCAAATACAGGTGGAAAAACAGTTTCTCTAAAAACAGTCGGATTATTCACTTTAATGGGACAAGCAGGTCTTCATATTCCTGCATTGGATCGTTCTGAACTTGCTGTATTCCATGAAGTTTATGCAGATATTGGAGATGAACAAAGTATTGAGCAAAGTCTTAGTACATTTTCATCTCACATGACAAATATCGTATCCTTTTTGCAAGATGTAGACGAACGTTCTCTTGTTTTATTTGATGAATTAGGTGCAGGAACGGATCCGACAGAGGGAGCTGCTTTGGCAACCGCTATTCTTTCTCATTTGCATCAACGAGGTATTCGTACAATGGCAACAACTCATTATAGTGAGTTAAAAGTATTTGCCCTTTCCACAGAAGGTGTAGAAAATGCCTGCTGTGAATTTGATGTAGAAACACTACGACCAACTTATCGACTCCTAATCGGTATTCCAGGAAAAAGTAATGCTTTTGCTATTTCAAAAAAACTAGGACTACCAGATTACATTATTGATGAGGCCAAACTACAACTATCCGAACACGATGAATCCTTTGAAGACTTACTTTCTGATCTTGAGGAAAGTAGAAAAACAATAGAAAAAGAAAGAGCTGAAATTGCCTCTTACAAACTAGAAATTCAACAATTGAAATCTCGTGTAGAGAAAAAACAAGTCCGCTTAGATGAACAAAAAGAACGTATTCTTCGCGAAGCAAACGAAAAAGCAAATGCTATTTTACGCGAGGCAAAAGAAGTTGCTGATGAAACAATGAAAAACTTCCGCAAATTTGGGAAAGAGAATATTTCTGTCGCAGAAATGGAAAGAGAACGGGAACGTCTCCGCAAAAAAATTTCTAAGACACAAGAAAAAACTTCTCTACAGCCAAAAAAACCAAAAAAACAGCATAAACCAAGTGATTTCAAACTTGGAGAATCTGTAAAAGTTTTAAGTATGAACTTAACTGGAACAGTCAGCTCCCTTCCAGATGCCAAGGGAAATCTATTTGTACAAATGGGTATCCTTCGCTCTCAAGTGAATATTGCTGACTTAGAAATCATTGAAGAACCAATGACAATTACTGCCAAACAAATACGCAGAACGTCAAACGGAAAAATGAAAATGCAAAAATCACTTTCAGTTAGCCCTGAAATTAAATTGCTCGGAAAAACTGTTGACGAAGCAATCGCGGAATTGGATAAATATTTAGATGACGCTTATCTTGCACACTTAAGCCCTGTACGAGTTGTACACGGAAAAGGAACGGGCGCTTTACGTCAAGCAGTCCACAATCATTTAAAACGACTGAAATATGTAAAATCATATCGTCTTGGTGCTTTCGGCGAAGGCGATGCAGGTGTAACTATCGTTGAATTTAAGTAAAAGAAAAGGAGATACGTATGGTAAATAAACAAAAAGTCCTAATTGTTGATGATGATGAGAATATCGCAGAACTAATTTCTCTCTACCTAACAAAAGAATGCTTCAACACAATGATGGTACATGATGGCGAAGATGCACTAACCGCTTTCGACACCTATCAACCAAATTTAATTTTGCTTGATCTTATGCTTCCTGGCATTGATGGTTATCAAGTTTGTCGTGAAATTCGCGCCAAATCCAATACACCCATTATCATGTTATCTGCGAAGGGAGAAGTTTTTGATAAAGTACTCGGCTTAGAACTTGGCGCTGATGATTATATCATTAAACCATTTGATGCGAAGGAGCTGGTAGCAAGAGTGAAAGCTGTTCTACGACGTTATCAACCTATCAAGCCTGAAGTTCCCGTAGCAGATAAAGGGAAATGTGTTTCTTATCCTGGAATTGAAATCAATTTGACAAATTATTCTGTGACTGTTGACAATATCCCAGTGGAAATGCCACCAAAAGAGTTGGAATTACTATATTTCCTTGCTTCATCACCAAATCAAGTTTTTACCCGCGAACAACTACTAGATCAGATTTGGGGATATGATTATGTCGGAGATACTCGAACAGTAGATGTACACATCAAACGCTTACGCGCCAAAATAAAAGACCATCCTACTTGGAGTCTTGGAACAGTCTGGGGCATTGGTTATAAATTCGAGGTAAAATAATATGCGGAGTACTCTTTATCTAAAATTTGTTTTAATTTATATCGCATTTGGGTTCCTTAGTATTTTTACTGTAGCCACTTTGGGTTCTACTCTTCTTACCTCCCATCTGGAAAAACAAATTGGAGGAGAACTATATAAAGAAGCCAATTTAATGGGGAAAAACTATTTACCTGGATTTTTTACAAATACAATATCGGTAACCGACACACAAATTCAACTAGATGGAATGAACACTTACTTAAATGCAGATATATGGATTACAAACCCAACTGGAGAAATTCTCCTTTCATCGCAGATTAACCCATCTAGCCCTATTTCTGCAAAAATTGAAAATTTCAACCCAGCAGAAGCAGGTGGTGACCAGTACCTTATTGGCAATTACCATCATTCTTTTCAGGAAGAAATGATTACAGTTATCGCCCCTATTACACAAGGATTTTCTACAAAAGGATATATTTTAATCCACAAACCTTATTCCGATTTAGCCAAAACTAAAAATTCCATGTTAAATATTGGATACATTACTTTGCTAGTAATTTATATTTTATCATTTTCAATTTTGTTGGGACTACATTTTTTTATTTATTGTCCTTTACGTAAAATTACAGAAGCGGCAAAACAATATGCATCTGGAAATTTGGAACATGAAATACATATTAACACAAACGATGAAATCGGATATCTGTCCGCATCACTCAATTATATGTCAAATCAACTAAAAGATATGAACAGTTATCAGAAAAAATTTATTGCAAATGTTTCTCATGATTTTCGCTCTCCTCTCACATCTATTAGAGGATATGTCAATGCTATTGCAGATGGAACAATTCCAATAGAAATGTATGATAAATACTTAAATATTATTTTATTTGAAACAGAACGTTTAACAGATTTGACACAAGATTTACTTACATTAAATGAATTTGATACAAAAGAACTTCTCTTGGATAAATCTTCCTTTGATATCCACGAAATTATTCGAACTACCGCAGTTTCTTTTGAAGGAAGATGTACTACAAAGAAAATCTCCATTGAACTTTTATTTGCTTCCAAAACACTTTTGGTTTACGCAGACAAAAGAAAAATTCAACAAGTTTTATACAATTTACTTGATAATGCGATTAAATTCAGTAACTCTGAATCAAATATCTATGTAGAAACAACTGAGCACGGCGGCAAAGTTTTTGTCTCGGTAAAAGATACTGGTACTGGTATCCCTAAAAAATGCATCTCACAAATTTGGGAACGATTTTATAAAACCGATTTATCACGTGGGAAAGATAAAAAAGGTACGGGACTTGGTCTTGCGATTGTAAAAGAAATTGTCAACGCGCATGGAGAAAGTATTAATGTAATTAGTACAGAAGGTGTTGGAACGGAATTTATTTTCTCACTTTCTAAAAAGTAAAAATCAGGGAGATATTGACTATCCCCCTGATTTTTAATATAACATTTTCTTAATGGATTTCTTGCCCATATTATCTTTTGTTACCCATATAAATCCCGAATCAATATATGCTTGATTTCCCATACCACGCGACGCTCTCGCTGCCGAAATAACTGTAGCATATCCCATTCCATATGGATTTTGTACAATTAGTCCGCTTACTCTTTCATCTTTCAATGCTTTTAATTGACTTTCTCCACCGTCTACAGAAACAATTTTTAATTCACTATCTTTTTCCAATGCTTTTAGCAGTTCTTCATTTACTGTAACATTCGTGGAAAAAGCACCCTTAATATTCGGATTTTTCTTCAATACATAATGAATGGCTTCTGTCTGTTTTATTTCTTCTGGAAGGACATCTTTTCCTCCCTCTATTTTATTCTTATTTCTCTCAGTAGCAATCACCTTTGACAATTCCTCCAAATCATCTAAATGATACACAAGAGGTACTTTAATATTTGGATGACTCTCTTTTAGTGCATTTAAAAAGCCTTGTTCACGCTGTTTTGCACTTGTAGATTCCTTATCATGTACAAACAAAGCCACATCACCTGCATCATCTATCATAGACGCCAATTTTGTAGCGCCCATTTTACCTATTTCACTGTTATTCGCTGAAGTCATTGCTTGAATATTCTTATAATCACTTCCCGAATCAAAAGCAACAATTGGAATACCGTTTTCTGTTGCTAAATCAAACTGTACTTCACAAGCAGTTGAATCAATAATTGCGATTCCAACTGCAACTGGGTTTCTAGCTAACTCTTCGTCTAAAATATTAATCTGTTCCTCAATATTCTCTCCTTTAGCAGATCCACTATAATTTACTTTAATCTTATCCTCACCTTCATATCCTAAGGCATTATTCAAATCTTCCTCTGCCTTCTTGGCTCCTTCTTTCACTTCATTCCAAAATTCACTGTTGCTGCTCTTTCCTATTATAGATATGTAAGAACCAGGTTCAAGTTTAATCCCTGATACATCACTATACGCAATCGGATTTAATACATCAAGATTTCCTTGTCTTTCATTTATCTTTTCTTCTCCGTCTTTTAATACGATATTTTCTTTCTGTGTATCCGATGAAGCACATGAAGAAAACAATACCGCAGTGCAAACTAAACTTAAAAGCACTTGTAACTTTCTTTTCATCTTTTTATACACTCCTAATTATTTTACATTATTTTTTGATACTGTTACTATACACTAATTTTGTGAAAAAAGAATAAATTTTTTCTTAATTTTACAGATTACAACTTTAAATTTTTTGCCAACTTGTATACTGTATTCAATTTAGTACAATCCAACCGCCTTTATGCTATTGACGGTTGCTCCTTTTTTTCTTATAATTTAGGCGTAGTGAATATTTTAACAAACTAAAGGACAGTGTATACGTACACTTTTCTAGTAGCATTATAAAGCAAACATAATTTAGGAGGATTTTTAAAATGGAAAAAAACTGGAATTCTAGTTGGGACGGTTTTAAACCTGGTCGTTGGAATCGTACATCTGTAAATGTCCGCAACTTTATTCAGGAGAACTACACTCCATATGAAGGAGATGATTCTTTCTTAGCTGGACCAACAGAAGCAACTACAAAACTTTGGGCTCAAGTAATGGACCTTTCAAAACAGGAACGTGAAGCAGGTGGAGTATTAGATATGGATACAAAAATCGTATCTACAATTACTTCTCATGGACCTGGATACTTAAACAAAGATTTAGAGCAAATCGTTGGTTTCCAGACAGACAAACCTTTCAAACGTTCTCTTCAGCCATTTGGTGGTATTCGTATGGCACAGAACGCTTGCCATGAAAACGGATACGAAGTAGACCCTGAAATCGTAAAAATCTTTACAGAATATAGAAAAACACACAATCAGGGTGTATTTGATGCTTACACACCAGAAATGAGACTTGCAAGAAAATCTGCTATTATCACAGGTCTTCCAGATGCTTACGGACGTGGACGTATCATCGGTGACTACCGTCGTGTTGCATTATACGGAACAGATTGGTTAATCGAAGACAAAAAACAGCAGTTAGCAACTTCTTTAGTAAGAATGACAGGAGATAACATCCGTCTTCGTGAAGAATTATCTGAACAGATTAGAGCACTTGGCGAATTAGCTAAATTAGGTGAAATCTACGGATACGATATTACAAAACCTGCTTCAAATGCAAAAGAAGCAATCCAGTGGTTATACTTTGGATACCTTGCAGCAGTTAAAGAACAAAACGGTGCTGCTATGAGTCTTGGACGTACATCTACATTCCTTGATATCTATATTCAGCGTGACTTAGATAGAGGATTAATCACAGAAGAACAAGCTCAGGAATACATTGACCACTTTATTATGAAATTACGTCTTGTTAAATTTGCACGTACACCTGAATACAATGCATTATTCTCAGGTGACCCAACATGGGTAACTGAATCTCTTGGTGGTGTTGGTGTTGACGGACGTCCACTTGTTACAAAGACATCATTCCGTTACTTACACACATTAGATAATTTAGGAACTGCTCCAGAACCAAACTTAACAGTTCTTTGGTCAACACGTTTACCACATGCATTCAAAGAATACTGTGCTAAAATGTCAATCAAATCATCTTCTATTCAGTATGAAAATGATGACTTAATGCGTCCTACTCATGGTGATGATTACGCAATTGCTTGTTGTGTATCTTCAATGAGAGTTGGTAAAGAAATGCAGTTCTTCGGAGCTCGTGCAAACCTTGCAAAATGTTTATTATACGCTATCAACGGTGGTATTGATGAAAAACTTAAAATTCAGGTTGGACCAAAATACCGCGCAGTAGAAGGCGATGTACTTGATTATGATGATGTAATGTCAAAATTTGATGACATGATGGAATGGTTAGCAGGACTTTATGTAAATACATTAAATATCATTCACTACATGCATGATAAATATTCTTACGAAAGACTTCAAATGGCTCTTCATGACAGAGATGTTAAACGTTACTTTGCTACAGGTATTGCGGGACTTTCAGTAGTTGCTGACTCTTTAAGTGCTATTAAATACGCAAAAGTAACACCTGTAAGAGATGAAGATGGATTAGTAGTAGATTACAATATAGAAGGAGATTTTCCTAAATACGGAAACAACGATGACCGTGTTGATGAAATCGCAGTTGAAATCGTTCGTGCATTCATGGACAAAGTAAGAAAACACCACACATATCGTCACGGTGTTCCAACAACTTCTATCTTAACAATTACTTCTAACGTAGTATATGGTAAGAAGACAGGTAACACACCTGACGGAAGAAAAATGGGAGAACCATTAGCACCAGGAGCAAACCCAATGCACGGACGTGATTCTCACGGAGCATTAGCTTCACTTGCATCAGTTGCTAAGATTCCATTTAGACACGCTCAGGATGGTATTTCAAATACATTCTCTATCATTCCTGGAGCATTAGGAAAAGAAGACCAGATTTTTGCAGGAGATCTTGACATTGATAGAATTGAAGAATGCGGAAATCAAGCATGTAACATTCCAAACATTATGGAAAGTATTGATAACGAATAAGAATAAAACAATATAGGAGGAATTCACTATGGCAGTAAATCAACAGCAGATTGATAACTTAGTAAATATGTTAGACGGTTATGTAGAACAAGGTGGACATCACTTAAATGTAAACGTTTTTACTAGAGAAACATTATTAGATGCTCAGAAACACCCAGAAAACTACCCACAGTTAACAGTTCGTGTTTCTGGATACGCAGTAAACTTTATTAAACTAACAAAAGAACAACAGGACGACGTTATTTCACGTACATTCCACGAAGGTATGTAAACAATAAAGTTCAGATATGAATCAAACCGGGCAACTTCATGCTTTCATGAGGATTTGTCCGGTTTTTCATTCGTTCCTGTGCATAAAAGGGGGTTTTATTATGACGAAAGGTTATATACACTCTATAGAAAGTTGTGGCACAGTTGACGGTCCTGGAATTCGATATGTTGTTTTTCTTCAAGGCTGTCCTATGAGATGTCAGTATTGCCATAATCCAGACACATGGAAAGTTAATATAGGCAAGCAACTTACTGTTGCAGAAGTGTTAGAAGGTTTTTATACCAATCGACCATTTTACCGAAACGGAGGATTAACTGTTACCGGCGGCGAGCCAATGATACAAATGGATTTTCTTATTGAACTATTTACTCAATTAAAAAAAGATGGCGTACATACTTGTATTGACTCTTCAGGAATTATGTTCCAACCACACAACAAAATTTTCATGAATAAATTAAATATTCTTCTTGGACTAACTGATTTAATCATGCTCGACATCAAACACATTGATGACGAAAAACATCGAGAGCTAACAGGACAATCAAACAAAAATATTCTTGCTTTTGCAAAATATCTAGATGAAAAAAATATTCCTATATGGATTCGCCATGTTGTTGTTCCAGGAATTACACTTTATCAAGAATATTTAGAACGTTTAGGTGAATTTATAAGTACATTAAATAATGTAAAGGCACTTGATGTTCTTCCATATCATTCTATGGGAAAAGTAAAATATGAAAATTTAGGCATGGATTATCCCTTAAAAGATACTCGTGAAGCAACAAAGGAAGAAGCTGCTGCTGCGAAAAACATTATTCTTTCTGCTTACAAAAAAGGAAAAACAAAAAACATGTACTAAATTCAGAGCATAAATGCTCTTGTATCTTTTGTTATTTTGTATTAGAATAAATCTTATAAATGGTAGAACTATTTTTACCAGATAAAAAAGGAGGATACATACTATGGCACACGTAATTAGTGATGAATGTGTAAGCTGCGGTTCTTGTGAAGCAGAATGCCCAGTAGGAGCAATCTCTCAGGGTGCTGAACACTACGAAATCGATGCTGACGCTTGTGTAGACTGTGGTGCTTGTGCAGCACAGTGTCCAACAGGAGCAATCTCTGCTCAATAATAACAAGTTATATATTGGACATCAGTCTAAAGGAGTATAGTGAAACAAATACCGTTTCGCTATACTCCTTTTGCTTTTTGAAATGTTCGCAAATATTGTCAAAACTTGCGGTCAAAACTTTTTATCTTACACTATATTCTATGGTATGATTAAGATGTATTAAAACGATATAGAATAACTTAGGAGGCGATTGTATGGGCGAAGTCCATTATATGATTTCTGAAGCGTCTAAACGTGTTAATGTAGAAACGCATGTCCTACGCTATTGGGAAGAAGAGTTAGAACTACCTATTGGACGTACAGAAATGGGACATCGGTACTATACAGAAGAGAACATACAACTATTCCGTTGTATCAAAGAACTAAAGGCACAAGGAATGTTTTTAAAAGATTTAAAAAATATGATACCTGATATTCTTCGTCTAAAAGAACAGAAAATGGCACAGACAAAAGAAATGACAGAAATGACTATTTCCAAAGCAGAAATTGTACAAGACCATAAACATGAGCAAGTACAAGCTCTTCTTGGACAAGCTTTTCAACATATCCTTGAACAAAATAACAAAGCATTAGAAGCCTCTGTTACAAAAGCCGTCAGCGAAAAGGTAACAAAAGAAGTTAGTTTTCTTTTAGAAGCAAAAGAACGGCAAGAAGAAGAACGTTTCAAAAAATTAGATTCCCTTATTCGCCAACAACAGACATTGCGAAAAGAAGCTGGAAAATCTTCTGCAACAAAAAAATTTCGCCGTCTTCTTGGTATCGGCGAAATCTAAGAAAATGGGGAGAGACAGTGTGAAATTTTTTCTGTAAATTGAGATCTTCTATGATAATTGAGCGGCTTGATGGCAGTTTTCTGCGATTAAGCCGTTGTCTATTTAATAGCAAAAATAAACGAACATGTCAAGAGCACCCAGAAAAATAACTGGGTGTATATTTTTCTGGGCATGTTATTCGGAATTATATCATCAGTCGGTCAGGGTACATAATTTCCAATTCCCCACGTACTTTCCCCCAGTTGCGGATCGACATTGTCCATTTTTTTGCAATTTCAAAAGTACCTAGATATAGCGCTTTCATTAGTGCCTGGGAACTTGGAAATACGCTCCTTTGCTTGTTCAATCTACGATAGCATGAATTCAGTGATTCAATTGCATTCGTAGTATAAAAAGCGGTACGGACATCCTTGGAAAACTTGAAGATTGGACAGATTGCATCCCAATTATCATGCCAACGGTTCATGGAATTCGGATATTGTCCAGACCATTTCTTTGTTACAGTCTCTAGTTGCTTTCTGGCAGTTTCTTCGCTTGCAGCCGTATAGATTGTCTTTAAATCTTTTGCAAAGGCTTTCATATCTTTGTTTGCAACATATTTCAGCGTATTTCTAACCATATGTACGATACAACGCTGTTGTTCTGTTTTAGGAAATGCTGTAGAGATTGCATCCTTGATTCCTGTCAATCCATCTGAGCAGAGAATGAGAATATCCTGAACTCCACGATTTTTCAGGCTGTTCAATACAGAAAGCCAGTACTTACTGCTTTCGTTTTCGCCCACAACAATACTTAAGACTTCTTTCATACCATCTTCATTGATGCCAAGTACCACATATGCAGCCAACTTCCTGATTATGCCATCATCACGTACAGAGAAGTGCACAGCATCAATAAAAACGATCGGGTATACAGGTGATAAGGGACGATTCTGCCATTCATCAATTTGGGGAAGAAGCTTATCTGTGATATCGGATACCATTCCTTCACTTACTTCAAAGCCATAAATATCCTCTATGGTTTCTGAAATCTGTCGTGTAGTCATCCCCTTTGCATACATTGCAATAATCTTGTCATCAATTGAAGAAATATCTTTTTGACGTTTTGGAAGAATATGTGGTTCAAAAGAACTCTGGCGATCCTGAGGTACATCCACTTCGAATTCACCATATTTACTACGAACGGTTTTAGACTTTGTTCCATTACGGTAATTAGGTTCGCTGGATCTTTCGTAACGATCATAGCCAAGGTGATTGTCCATTTCCGTTTCAAGCATATCTTGAATGGTTCCGGAAAGCAGATCTTTAAGTGCCTCCTGAATATCATCTGCTGATTGGATATCGTACTCCTGAAGCAGTCCCTGAATAAGATTTCTTTTTCCTTCTGTCATCGGTTTTGGTTTGTAAACTTCTTTTTTTCTGTTTGCCATAATAAAAGGCCTCCTATGATTTAATATATTTTATCATAGAAGACCTTTATAGTGTTTAATTTACAGAGATTTTTTCACAGGCTCTGGGGAGATAGCAAATGCTATCTCCCCATTTTCTTATTAAGTTATTATCTCATTTTTCTTCTTCTAATAACAATCCCTATACCTGTAATAGCACATAAACCAACGATTCCCCATAATACAATAGGTGCTGTATCACCTGTTTTTACAGAACTATTCTGATTACTATTCTGACTGCCATTTCCATTTACAGTTCCGTTATTGTTTCCACTATTATTTCCGTCATGGTTTCCATTATTATGGTTCCCACCATTATTATTTCCACCATTGTTATCTCCATTTCCATCAGGATTTGGAGGAGTAATTGTTTCTGATTTTACAATTACTTTGATTGTAGCAGAAACATCATTCGGATTTATCACACCATCTTTTAACTCTAATGTTCCATGTAATGTGTAAGTTTCATTTTCATCGCTATTATAGTCGCCTTTGTCCCATTTCACTGGAAGTTCTTTGTCTAATCCTGATTCTAACTGTACCATAACTGTTTTTGGTAAATTTAATTTATCAAATGCAGTTCCTTTTTCTACTGTTAAACTTTCAGGTTCTGTTACACTTACGATTACCTGCTCTTCTTTTTCTTCACTAAACGCAAAAGCAAACTGCGCTGGAAGTGACTGATGTCCTTTCTTATCAAATGCAATAATCTTTACAACATATATTTTGTCTTTTTCAAGTCCAGCTAAAATAAATTCTTCTTTATCTGTTGTTCCTTTTTTCACACCATCTACATATACGATATATCCTGCCACCTCTATAGTTGCTGGTGCTTTCCATGTTAATTTTACACTATCTTTTCCAGAAACTGTTTTTACGATATCTGTTACTGAAGGAAGTGTATTGTCCGCATTTGGATCTATTGTTGTTACATTATTTACTTCAATTGCTTTTGATGATTTTCCGCCTTCATTTACTGCGTAAATCTTGAAGTTATATGTTGCTCCTGGTTGCAATGCTTTTACTTTTACAAATGTGTCTGTAGCTTCTTCTTTTACATTATGTTCTGTATCTACAATTTCGTAAGAAGTTGCTCCACGAACAGCATCCCATTCTAATGCTACTAATTTTGATTCAACAAGAATTGCTTTTCCTTTTTCATCTTTTACAACAGGAGCTTGTGCTTTTCCTAATGTTGTAATTGCTGTTTCTAAATCTTTTTGTGCCTTATTAACCTCATCTTGTGTTGCATCATCTTTATTCATAACTTTCACAGCATCATCGTACACTTTTTTAAATGCTGTCCATTTTTCTTGTGTATATGCCACTTCTGAAAATTTTGAAGCTTCTTCAATCGTATCCTGTAATCTAGATTTATCTACTTTAATATTTTCTACAGAAGAGAAAACTTTTAAATAATCAAGATTTGCTTGGTTCTTTCCATTTCTCGCTTTTACAACACACTTAATTGTATGTTCTCCATTTGACAATTCTTTATTAGAATATACCAATGATTGTGCTACATCATTTCCATCAAGAGACGCTGTTTCTTCTACCACTTTATTGTCAAGATAAATTGTGAAACTTCCCTGTGTTGTATTTTTATGGCTGTAGACTTCAATACCTGTTCCTGTAAACTTATATTCAAAATATGACCCTATAGAATCTGCCCCGTTTCCTGTTTCTGTCTTTGTTCCACCATGATGTTTTGTTTCACCAGCCCATGTAGACCAATTTCCATGCCATGTTATTTGATCGTTTCTAGTTCCTTGATTACCAGTCTTTGTTCCATCTTCTACAATTGTTTCTTGAACTTCATTGCTCTTTTTAATGGCTACTTTCAATGTCTTTTCACCTGATTTTGTTTTATCCACTTTTGACACTGCTTTAATCTTAACATTACCATTTTTATCTTTTATTGTCACAAGACCTGCTTCATTTACTGTTGCAATCGAATCATCTGAAGATGTCCACATTACGCTCTTATCTTTCACTTCTTTTGGTGATACTTCTGCTTGCATCTGTATAGTACTGTTTGCTTTTCCTACTGTTGTAATACCAGATACTGTAGATACTTGTACAGCAGAAGGTTTTACACTTGTACTGTCTAATACATTAAATGCATCCAATTCTACTTTTGTACGTTTCCCTTCGCCTTGACTACTCTTATTTAACACTTTTAAGGTAATCGTATGCTTCTCAGGAGTTTTTGACAAATCTTTCTTTGTAAATATAACTTTCTGACGTTCTGTTGTCGCACTATATGTATCTACTTCTCCTTGTGTTTTTCCATCAATAAGTACTTCAAGCATACCACGGTCATTATTTGTACATGTAACTACCTCAATTCCCGTTCCGACAAATGTAAGAGACGCTGTTTCTCCACCTTTTGGTGTTTCTAAGTATTTAATTGTACCATTATAATTCACCGCCTCATCCCAGTTTGCCCATGCTCCATGATATTTCACGCGATTATCTCTGTCATCAATCATTCCTGCCATATCGCTCATATCATTTACCAAAACAAATTCTGTTTTCTTTGATTCTTGTCCTGCCACTACTGCTGTAATTTGATATTTCATTTCCCCAAGTTTTTTATCTGCAGTAATATCTTTATAAGAATTTGTCTTTATATTACTTTCTATTAACTGTACATCACCGTTTTCTACTTTACGATATACATTAAATGTTCTTCCTTCTGCTTTGGCTTCATCCCAAGTTAGATTTACGTTATTCGCATCTATTCTTTCTGCAATAAGTCCTGTAGGGATTTCTACACCTGCTGGAATGTTTTTAATTATATATTTCTGACCTTTTTTTGTGTCAAAAGAAATTCTGTCTGCTGAAATTGGTTTTATTTCTACCACTTTTCCACTTTCATCTAAAACAGTTGCTAATGAAGCATTTTTCACCTGAACAGTTGCTTTTCCACCATTTTTAGACAAAATTGTTGCTTCTGTTACATTTTTATTTGCCCATTTCATGTTTACTTCAAAGTTACCACGTGCAACAAGCCCTTTAACATTTCCGTTTGCCCATACATCTGGCAATGATGGAAGCATGTTAATATAGCCCATATTGCTCTGTAATAACATCTCTGCCACACCTGATGTCATACCAAAGTTTCCATCAATTTGGAATGGTGCATGACTGTCCCAAAGGTTTGGATAAATACCATCGCGGAATAAGTTTTGAATTAATTTATGTGCCTGATTTCCATTACCAGTTCTAGCCCATGCATTTATTCTCTGACCCATTCCCCAGCCTGTACTTGTATCTCCTCTTTCTTTGAGTGATACGATTGCAGCATCCATATAATCTGCATTATCCACAGAAATCAAATCTCCTGGGAAAAGTCCTAATAAATGTGACATATGTCTATGTCCTTTTGAACCCATACTTCCTAAAGTTGTTTCTGTATACCATTCTTTAATCTGTCCGCTATCACCAATTTCAATTGGTTTTAATTTTGCTTGTCTTTCACGCCATTCTTTTACTTTTGCTTCATCTTTTCCTAAGATTTCAGCCGCTGTAGAAACATCTTCATATAACTGCCAAATCAAAGATTGTTCATATGTATTTCCAGCTGTAACTGGTCCATGTTCTGGTGAATATGCTGGCGCTGAAACAAGTCTGCCTGTCTTTTTATCTTCAATTAAAATCTGATCATATAAAAGAGCTGCTTCCTTTAACATTGGATAAATATGTTCTTCCATATATTTTACATCGCCTGTATATTCATAGTATTCCCAACAGTTCTGTAAAATCCAAGGAAGCGCTGCTGGGGACCAGCCCCAACTAAAATTCCAACCCGGACAAGTCCAACCAAATGGTGTATTTTGTGTATGTGCTGTAAATCCACCCTTTTCCACACCAAAATATGTTTTTGCTGTGACTTTACCTGGTTCAACAAGAGAATTAATGTAGTCTACCAATGGTGTAGCACATTCTGCCATATTTGTAGAATAAGTTGGCCAATAATTCATTTGTAAATTTACATTCATATGATAGTCTGAACCCCACGGAACTCTATTAGCATCACCTACACGATTCTGCCATACTCCCTGCAAGTTAGCTGGCAAATCTCCTTCTCTTGAAGAAGCAATTGTCAAATATCTTCCATACTGAAACAATAATACTTCTAATGCTCTATTTTCTGCTTCTGTATTTTTCTTAGCTTTGTAATCATTTAATAAAATATCTGTTGTCTTACTTGGTACATTCTGTCCCAAGTCTAACTGTACACGTGAAAAGATTTTTGAATAATCTGTGATATGATCTTCTTTTACTTTTTCGTATCCTTTTTGACTTGCTTTATCAATAACCTTTTGTACACTGGAATTTAATTGTTCTTCTGTTTCACCTGTACGATATTTTGGATAATCATTTTTATAATCTGTATCAGCTGAAACATAAACAATTACTTCTGAAGCATTTGAAACTTGAAGTTTATCTCCATCTTTTGTCTGGATATCTCCATTCTTTGTTTCTACTTTTACTTTTCCATTCAGTTTCAACTGATTATCTTGCATATGTCCAGCTACTGTTATTGTGTTATCCTTAACTGTTGTTTGAACATCTTTACCCAATTTACGATTTACTACATTTTCTGCATTATCAATTGGAAAAGAAATATCAAAGTTCAATTTCTCATTACCATTTGCAGTAAATTTCATTGCCATTACATTATCTGGATAACTGACAAAATATTCTCTATGCATTTTTGTACTATTATAATCAAAATCAACCGATGCCACTGCATTTTCGATATCTAAATCACGAACATAATTTTTCGCCTTGCTTTCATCAAACTTAAAATCAACATAAATATCTCCCCATGATTGATAAGCCCCATATCCAGCTTCTTCTCCGATTAATTTTGCTGCAAGTTGATTTGCTCTGGCATCTTCGCCTTTTTTATATAACTCTATAATTTCCTTATAAACATCAGACATTTTCTTTCCATTGTCTGCATTAATTTTATTACCGCCTTGGTAATTTGGTCTTTGGGTACTTGGTCCACCATTCCAAAGAGTTTTCTGATTGAATGTTAACCTTTCTTTACCAATTTCACCATAAACATTTGCCCCCATAAAACTATTTCCAATCGGAAGCGTCTGCTGTTGCCATGTGTTATCTTCTGGTGTAGTACCAAAACTTCCACCACTTAAAATATTTGTTCCCTTTGACGCAGGTTCATCATACCAAAGACGCAATCCGCTTTTGTCAGAAGGCGTTTCTTTCGCCTCTGTTTGCATCGAAAACGGAATAGAAGTTGCAGTTAATGTAAGTGCACATACACCTGCTAAAATCTTTTTGAAACTTTTCCTTTTCATATTTTTTCCTTCCTTTTATATTTTTTTAGATACTATTTTAAGTATATCTCTGTCCTATAATTTATGATTTGCATTTTTTACTTATTTTTTTGTATTATATTTTGTTTTTTGTGCTTTTTAACCAATTAAAAACCAATACATTTATGCATTTTTTATATGTTATAGCTTTTTTATATTATTCTATTATGAAAA